>DASTOJ010000314.1:0-19285 GCA_035762565.1 Candidatus Methylomirabilota bacterium
GCGCGACCTTCTTGGGGTCCGTGTCGACGGAGACGGCGATCAGCGTGAAGCCGGCGTCCCGGTGCTGGCGGTAGAGCCGCTCCATCGCCGGCATCTCTTCCAGGCACGGCGGGCACCACGTCGCCCAGAAGTTGACCATGACGACCTTGCCCCGCGCCTCGGTGAGCCGGAACGTGCCGCCACCGTGGGTTGGGAGCGTGAAGTCCTCGGCGAGCTTCGGGCGCGCCGGCCGGATGAGGTCCAGCTCCTTGAGCGCCGACTCCAGCGGCAGCACCTTGCCCGGGCGCGGCCGGCCGGCCCCCGCCGCCGCGGGCGCGGCGGCCGGCACCGGCGGCACGCCGGCCCTCGGTGCGGACCGCGCGGGCGGTGACGCCGAGGCGTCGACCTCCTGCCGTTGCGCGGTCGTCACGTATCCCACGGCGGCGGCGGCGATGAGGAGCCCGAGGGCGATCAGGAGGGCCACCGGCGGTCGCATTGAATCACGCGCAGTATACCTCTATATTGAGCCACCTCCGATGAAGCCGGCGCGAGCCCGACCCCTGACCATCGTCGCCGACGATCTGACCGGCGCCTGCGACGCCGGTACGCTGTTCGCGGGCCGCGCGCCGGTGCCGGTCAGCGTGTGGCCGCGCCGCGCCGCCGAGGCGGCCGTGCGCGTCGCGGACACCGAGAGCCGCACGGTGCCGCCCGACGAGGCCGCCGGACGCGTGAGCGCCGTCGCCGGCCGGGCGCGGGCCGGCTACTGGTTCAAGAAGATCGACTCCACGCTGCGCGGGCCGGTGGGCGCCGAGGTGGACGCGCTCCTGCGCGCCACCGGGACGGCGACCGCCCTCGTGTGCCCGGCGTTCCCCGCCCAGGGCCGCGTCGTCCTCGACCGCCTCCTGCTCGTCGGTGGCGTGCCCGTCGCCGACTCGCCCATCGCGCGCGACGCCCAGTTCACTGGAGGCTCCTCGAGCGTGGTGGAGATCCTGAGAGCGCAGCTCGATCGGGCGCTCGCCTGGATCCCGATCGACCAGCTCAGGGCCGGTCCCGAGGCGCTGGCGGCCCGGGTGCGGCGGCTGGCCGGCACCGCGATCGTCGCCGACGCCGAGACGGACGCGGACCTGGACGCGCTGGTCCAGGCGGCGCTGGCCGTCACGCCGATGCCGCTGCTGGTGGGCTCGGCCGGACTGGCGCGTGCGCTGGCCGCGCGCCTGGGACTGCTGGCCGAGCACGCCGAGCTGCCGTCGGGCTCGCGCTGGCTGATCGTCGCCGGCAGCCGTCATCCGGCGACGCGCCGCCAGATCCGCGAGGCGCGGGCGGCGGGGCTGACGGTGCTCGCCACCGCGGACCGGCCCGTCGAGAACCGCGCCGACGTCCTGGCGCGGCTCATCGAGCAGGCGGTGGCGGCCCTCGAGCGCGAGCGCTGGGACCTCGTGGTGGTCACGGGCGGCGAGACCGCGGCGGCGCTGTGGGCCGCACTCGGCGCCGAGCGCATCGACCTCGTCGGCGCCCCCGCCCCCGGCCTGGCCTTCGGCTACTTGCGCGCGCCCGGCCACGAGGCGCTGCCGCTGCTCACCAAGGCCGGCGGCTTCGGGCCGCCCGAGCTGCTCGTGTCGCTCGCGCGACCGGAGGTGGTGGCGTGAGGCGTCCCGTGCTGGGCGTGACCATGGGCGATCCGGCCGGCGTCGGCCCCGAGATCATCGCGCGCGCCGCGGCCGAGCCGGCGGTGCGCGCGCTGAGCCGGCCGGTGGTGATCGGGGCCGGCGAGACGATGCGCGAGGCGCTGGCCCTCGTGGCCGCGCCGCTCGCGCTCCACGCCGTGGCGCGCGTGGCCGACTGCCGGTGGGCCAACGACACGCTGGAGGTGCTGGACCTCGACAACGTCGACATGGGCACGCTGCCGCGCGCCGAGGTCAGCGCTGCCGCCGGGCGGGCGGCCTACGAGTTCATCGCGCGGGCCGTGGCGCTCGCCCAGGCGCGCGAGATCGACGCCATCGTCACCGCGCCGGTCAACAAGGAAGCGCTGGCGGCGGCCGGCGTGCGGCACTCCGGTCACACCGAGATCCTGGCCGAGCTGAGCGACACCCGGGACTTCGCCATGCTGCTGATGGGCAAGGAGCTGAAGGTCATCCACGTGACGACGCACGTGGCGCTGCGGCGCGTGCCCGACCTGGTCACCCGCGACCGCGTCTTGACGACGATCCGCCTGGCCCAGCGCACGCTGGAGGGCCTGGGGCGGCCGCGCGGCCGCATCGCCGTGGCCGGTCTCAACCCCCACGCCGGCGAGGACGGGCTGTTCGGCGACGAGGAGCGGCACGCGATCGGACCGGCCGTCGAGGCCGCGCGGGCCGAGGGGCTGAGCGTCACCGGGCCCCTGCCCGCGGACACGCTCTTCTCGCGCGCGCGCGGCGGCGAGTTTGATATCGTCGTCGCCATGTATCACGACCAGGGCCACATTCCCGTCAAGACGCTCGGCTTCGAGTACGACGAGGCGTCGAAGACGTGGACCGGGCTGTCCGGCGTGAACGTCACCGTCGGACTGCCGTTCCTGCGCGTCTCGGTGGACCACGGGACCGCGTTCGACCGGGCCTGGAAGGGCACGGCGAACCACGAATCGATGGTCGAGGCGCTCGAGGTCGCGACACGGATGCTCACTCCGGAGGGCTAGCCATGGACGAGCGCGAGATCCGCAGCCTCATCGACGACGTCAAGACCGGCCGCCTGAGTCGGCGCCGCTTCGTGCAGACGATGGTCGGCCTCGGCCTCACCGCGCCCCTGGCGGCGCAGATGCTGGCCGCCTCCGGCGTCGCCGCCCAGCCCAAGGCGCCGGCCTTCACGCCGACCCGCCGCGGCGGCGGCGGGCCGCTGCGCGTGCTGTGGTGGCAGTCGCCGACCCTGCTCAACCCGCACTTCGCCACCGGCACCAAGGACCAGGATGGCTCGCGCATCTTCTACGAGCCGCTGGCCGCCTACGACCCCGACGGCAACCTCTCGCCCGTCCTGGCCGCCGACATCCCGAGCGTGGACAACGGCGGGCTCGCCAAGGACGGCACCTGGGTCGTCTGGAACCTCAAGAAGGGCGTCCAGTGGCACGACGGCAAGCCGTTCACGGCCGACGACGTGATCTTCAACTGGGAGTACGCCGCCGACCCGGCCACCGCGGCGGTGACCATCGGCGCCTACCGTGACATCGCGCGCGTCGAGCGGCTGAGCGACCACGCCGTCAAGGTGGTCTTCAAGCAGCCGACGCCGTTCTGGTACGAGGCGTTCTGCGGCCAGAACCGCGCCCTGATTCCCAAGCATCTGTTCGAGGCGTACAAGGGCGCGAAGTCGCGCGAGGCACCGAACAACCTCAAGCCAGTCGGAACCGGACCCTACCGGTTCGTGGACTTCAAGCCGGGCGACATCGTGCGCGGCGACATCAACCCGACCTACCACGTCCCCAACCGGCCCTTCTTCGACACCATCGAGATGAAGGGCGGCGGCGACGCCGCCTCGGCCGCGCGGGCGGTGCTGCAGACCGGCGAGTACGACTTCGCCTGGAACATGCAGGTCGAGGACGACATCCTCAAGCGGATGGAGCAGGCTGGCAAGGGCCGCGCCGAGATCTACCCGACCGGGAACATCGAGCACATCCAGATCAACGGTACGGACCCGTGGAAGGAAGTGGACGGCGAGCGCTCCAGCGTCAAGACCACCCATCCCACCCTCTCCGACCCGGCCGTCCGCCAGGCGCTCGGCATGCTGGTCGATCGGGCCTCCGTCCACGAGCAGATCTACGGTCGCCAGGGCCAGGCCACCGCGAACTACCTCAACGCGCCGCCTCGCTACTACTCGCGGAACAACCGCTGGGAATTCAACGTCGACAAGGCCAACCAGATGCTGGACGCCGCCGGCTGGAAGCGCGGCGCCGACGGCATCCGCGCCAAGGACGGCAAGCGGCTGAAGTTCCTGTACCAGACGTCGACCAACGCCCCGCGCCAGAAGACCCAGGCCATCGTGAAGCAGGCGTGTGCGAAGGCCGGCATCGACATCGAGATCAAGTCCGTCGTGGCCTCGGTCTATTTCTCCTCCGACGCGGCCAACCCCGATACCTACCCGCACTTCTACGCGGATCTGCAGATGTACACGACCAGCACCGGCGTCGACCCGCTGTGGGGCATGCGCGTGTTCACCTCCTGGGAGGCCGCCAGCAAGGACAACAAGTGGACGGGGCGCAACATCACCCGCTGGCGCAACGAGGAGTACGACCGCCTCTGGAAGGCCGCCGAGACCGACATGGACCCGGTCAAGCGGGCGGCGATGTTCATCAGGATGAACGACCTGGTGATCCAGAACGTCGTGGCGATCCCCGTGCTCTGGCGCAACGGCGTGGCCGTGGCGGGGACGAAGCTGCACGGCATGGATCTCAGCGGCTGGGACAGCAACGTCTGGCGGCTGCCGTACTGGTACAAGGCGTAGCCGGTCTTGACAGGCTCGAAGGGCGAAACTATAAGGAACCACCGTCGGTTACCCCGGTAACCGATTCCTCAGGAGGACTGCATGGACGAGCGTGAGGTCAGGACGATGATCGACGAGGTGAAGAGCGGCCGGCTGAGCCGCCGGAGCTTCGTCCAGACGATGGTGGCCCTGGGGCTGACGGCGCCCATGGCCGGCCAGATGCTGGCCTCGGCCGGCGTGGCCCAGGCCCAGTCGAAGCTCGCCTACAAGCCCACCAAGCGGGGCGGCGGCGGCGCGCTGAAGGTGCTCTGGTGGCAGGGCGCCACCCTGCTCAACCCGCACTTCGCGGTCGGCACCAAGGACCAGGACGGCTCGCGCATCTTCTACGAGCCGCTGGCCTCCTGGGACCCCGACGGCAACCTGGTGCCCGTCCTGGCCGCGGAGATCCCGTCCCAGCAGAACGGCGGCGTCTCCAGGGACGGCCGGTCGGTCACCTGGAAGCTCAAGAAGGGTGTCGCCTGGCACGACGGCAAGCCGTTCACCGCCGACGACTGCCACTTCACCTGGGAGTTCGCGGCCGACCCGGCGACCGCCTCGGTCTCGATCGGAACCTACAAGGACATCAAGGTCGACAAGGTCGACAGCCACACGATCAAGGTCACCTTCGCCAAGCCGACGCCGTTCTGGGCCGACCCGTTCGTAGGCGTGCGCGGCATGGTCGTCCCCAAGCACCTGTTCGAGGCCTTCAAGGGCGCCAAGTCGCGCGAGGCGCCGGCCAACCTCAAGCCGGTCGGCACCGGCCCGTACCGGTTCGTGGACTTCAAGCCGGGCGATATCGTCCGGGGCGAGCTGAATCCCAACTACCACCAGCCGAACCGGCCCTTCTTCGACACGATCGAGATGAAGGGCGGCGGTGACGCGGTGTCGGCCGCGCGGGCGGTCATCCAGACCGGCGAGTTCGACTACGCCTGGAACATGCAGGTCGAGGACGAGATCCTCAAGCGAATGGAGCAGGGCGGCAAGGGCAAGGCCGACATCGTGGCCGGCGGCAACATCGAGCACATCCAGTGCAACTTCACCGACCCGTGGAAAGAGGTCGACGGCGAGCGCTCGAGCACCAAGACGACTCACCCGGTCCTCGGCGACCCCGCCGTCCGGCAGGCGCTCAACCTGCTCGTCGACCGCGCCTCCGTGCAGGAGCAGATCTACGGGCGCACCGGCATCGCCACGGCCAACTTCCTCAACCAGCCGTCCCGGTTCCAGTCCAAGGCGACGAAGTACGAGTTCAACGTCGACAAGGCCGGCCAGGTCCTCGAGGCGGCCGGCTGGAAGAAAGGCGCGGATGGCATCCGGGCCAAGGACGGCAAGAAGCTGAAGTTCGTCTACCAAACGTCGATCAACGCCCCCCGCCAGAAGACCCAGGCCATCGTCAAGCAGGCGGCGGCCAAGGCCGGGATCGACCTGGAGTTGAAGTCGGTCACGGCGTCGGTCTACTTCTCGTCGGACGTCGCCAACCCTGACACCTACGGGAAGTTCTACACCGACATCCAGATGTACACGACGACCATGACCATGCCGGATCCGGAGCTGTTCATGAACCAGTTCACGTCGTGGGAGGTCTGCTCCAAGGACAACAAGTGGCAGGGCCGCAACATCACGCGCTGGAAGAGCGAGGAGTACGACAAGCTCTACCGGGCGGCCGAGTCCGAGCTGGACCCGGTCAAGCGCGCCGCGCTGTTCATCCGGATGAACGAGCTGGTCATCCAGAACATCGTGGTCATCCCGGTCGTGTTCCGCCCGCGGGTGGCGGCGGTCAGCAACCGCATGCGCGTGGAGCAGAGCGGCTGGGACTCCGACTTCTGGAACCTGGCGAACTGGTACCGGGAGGCCTAGGAGCCCCCGGGGGGCGGCGGAGCGGGCCGGCATGTCGAAGTACCTGCTCCGCCGCCTCCTGATCCTGGTCCCCGTCCTGGCCGGCATCAGCCTCATCCTGTTCACCATCCTGGCCATGGCCCCGGGCGATCCGTTCGAGGAGCTGGCCACCAATCCCAACGTCCCGCCCGAGGTCCGCATGAACCTCCGGGCCAAGTTCGGCCTCGACGACCCGATTGCCGTCCGCTACGTCCGCTGGTTCAGCTCGATGATGCGGGGCGACTGGGGGTTCTCGTTCAGCAGCCGCGTCGACGTCGACACCCTCATCCTGCAACGGCTGCCCACCTCGCTGATCGTGCTCGGCTCCGCGCAGCTGCTCGGCATTCTCGTCGCCCTGCCGATCGGCACGCTGTCGGCGATCCGGCCCTACTCGATCTTCGACCAGATCGCCACCACGCTGGCCTTCATCGGCTTCTCGCTGCCCACCTTCTTCACCGGCCTGCTGTTCATCCTGCTCTTCTCGATCTATCTCGACTGGCTGCCGTTCATCTACCGGGCGGACATCAGCGCCACCGGCTGGCGGTTCTACTGGGAGCACCTGCGCCAGGCCATCATGCCGGTCGCCGTGCTCGGCCTCTTCCAGGGCGCCACCCTCACCCGCTTCGTCCGCTCGGCCGTCCTCGACGTGATCCGGCTCGACTACATCAACACCGCGCGCGCCAAGGGGCTGTCCGAGCGCGTGACGGTCGTCAAGCACGCGGTCCGCAACGCGCTCATCCCGGTGGTGACCCTGGTGGCGCTGCAGATCCCCACCATCTTCACGGGCGCCGTCATCACCGAGCAGATCTTCCGGGTGCCGGGCATCGGCTCGCTGCTGATCAGCGCGATCCTGGCCAACGACACGCCCGTGATCATGGCCATCACGTTCGTGTTCTCGTGCATGGTCGTCCTCTTCAACCTGATGGCCGACCTGCTCTACGCGTGGCTCGACCCCCGCATCAGCTACCGCTGACGATGGCCACCGCGCTGCCCTCCGAGACCCTGACCGCCGAGGTACCGGCCGAGACCTCGCGCAACCCCTCCTCGCTGGGGGCCGAGGCGTTCCGGCGGTTCCGCAAGCACCGGCTGGCCACCTTCGGCGCCGCCCTGCTGGTCTTCATGGTGCTGGCCGTGGTGACGGGGCCGTTCGTCTACCGGGTGCCGATCGACGAGATCGACTTCAAGGCCAAGCTCAAGAGCCCCTCGTGGGCGCACCCCCTCGGCACCGACGACCTCGGGCAGGACGTACTGGCGCGCATGCTCTACGGCGGGCGCATCTCGCTGGCGGTGGGGATCGCGGCCATGCTCATCGCGCTGACGATCGGCGTCAGCATCGGGGCCGCCTCCGGCCACTTCGGCGGCGCCGCCGACCACGCGCTGATGCGCGTCACCGACCTGTTCATCTCCCTGCCCCAGCTGCCCCTGCTCCTGCTGATCGTCTACCTGTTCCGCGACATCTTGCGGAAGACGCTCGGCCCCGAGACGGGCGTGTTCGTGCTGATCGTGGCGGTCATCGGCGGGCTGCGCTGGATGCCGGTGGCGCGCCTGGTGCGCGCCCAGTTCCTCTCGCTGCGGGAGAAGGAGTTCGTGGAGGCCGCGCGCGGGCTGGGGGCACCGCCGTTCCGCCAGGTGGTCCGCCACATCCTGCCCAACGCGATGGGCCCGGTCATCGTGGCGGGGACGATCGACGTGGCGGCGGCCATCATCGCCGAGTCGTCGCTGTCGTTCCTGGGCCTCGGCTTCCCGCCCGATATCCCGACCTGGGGCCGTATCCTGTTCGACGCCAAGGACAACCTCGACTTCGCGCCGCACTGGGCGATCTTCCCGGGCACCGCGATCTTCCTCACCGTGCTGTCGATCAACTACATCGGGGACGGGCTGCGGGACGCGCTCGATCCGCGCAAAGTCCTCGGCCACTAGTGGGTCGCGTGAACCCCGGCGTCGCGGCGGGGCGGGTGCGGGGGGCAGCGGGCGCGCCAGCATGGCTCGCCTGTCACCGTAACTCGCTCCGGGCACGGCTCGGTCGGGCCCCCCATCCCCCCGAGGGGGCTCGAGCGTGGACCAGTCGAGTCGGCAGCGGCTCCCTCGCCGTGCCCTGCGCTCGAACGGTGACGACGGCTCGCCATGATGGCGCGCCCACTGCCCCCCGCACCCGCCCCGCCGCGTCACCACGCGTCACGCGACTCACTCGCGTGGCGCTCGTCGCCCCGCGGCGCCCGCGCCCGCCCGGTCTGCGCCCCGGTCGGGCCGGCACGGGCGCCACGCTGGTGTCGGAGCCCCGATGAGCACGCAGCGGGCGGAAGTCGTCATCGTTGGGGGTGGCGTGACGGGGGCGAGCATCGCGTTTCACCTGGCCGAGCGGGGTGTGAGGGACGTGGTGCTCGTCGAGAAGAGCTTCCTGGCCTCGGGGCCGACGGGGCGGAGCTCGGCGTGCGTGCGGCAGCATTACTCGACACCGGAGACGTGCCGCATGGTGCTGAAGGCGCTCCGGTTCTTCGAGCGGTTCGCCGAGCACACGGACGGGCGGACGGCATCGTTCGTCCGCACGGGCTACCTGCTCGGCGTCGACGATCGCCTGCGCAAGCCGATGGAGGCCTCGGTCGCGCTCCAGCGGTCGATCGGGATCGACTCGCGGCTCGTCACGCCCGCCGAGATGCGTGAGATCGAGCCGCGCTTGCGCGTCGACGATCTCACGGCCGGCTGCTACGAGCCCGAGGCCGGGTCCGCCGATCCCGCGCAGACGACGCAGGGTTTCGCCGGCGCCGCCCGCGACCGGGGCGTGCGCATCCTGGAGCAGACCGGCGTGAGCGGGATCCGCGTCGAGGGCGACCGCATCGCCGCCGTCGAGACCAGCCGGGGGATCATCGAGACGCGCAAGGTGGTCGACGCGGCCGGCGCCTGGGCCCACCACGTCGGCAGGCTCGTGGGCGTCGACCTGCCCATCGCGGTGTGCCGCCACAAGATCGCGCTCGTGGCCTGGCCCGAGGACGCGCGGGGCCCGCATCCGATGGTCTACGACTTCGTCACGAACATCTACACGCGCCCCGAGACCGGCGACATGCTGCTGGTGGGGCCGCTCGACGCCGAGGAGCGGGCCGACCGCGCCGATCCCGACGCCTACCGCGAAGGGCTGAACTTCGACGAGCGCACGGATCTGCTGGCGCGGGCCGCCACGCGGTTCCCGGTCCTCGAGCACGGGCACGTCGCCCGGCACTACGCCGGCTGCTTCGACGTCGCCCCCGACTGGCACCCGATCCTCGACGCGACCGGCCCCGAGGGCTTCTACGTCGCCGCGGGCTTCTCCGGTCACGGCTTCAAGCTCTCGCCGGCGGTCGGCGACATGGTGGCGCAGCTCGTCTGCGAGGGAAAGAAGCCGGGCGACGACATCCACGCCTTCCGCCTCTCCCGCTTCGCCGAGGGCCGGCCGATCCGCGGCACCTACGGCGACTGGCTCATGTGCTGAACCGACGATGACGGCCGACGACCTCTGTTTCCTGCCGGCCACGGAGCTGGTGTCGCTGATCAGGCGGCGGAAGGTCTCGCCGCTGGAGGTCACGCGGGCGGTGCTGGCGCGGATCGAGCGCGTCAACCCGCCGTTGACGGCGTACTGCACGGTGGCGGAGGCGCAGGCGCTGGCGGCGGCGCGGAGGGCGACGGCGGCGGCCGGCAAGCGCGGCGCGACGCTGGGGCCGCTGCACGGCGTGCCGGTGTCGATCAAGGACCTGACACCGACGAAGGGCATCCGCACGACGTGGGGGTCGAAGATCTTCGAGCACCACGTGCCGGAGGCTGACGGGCTCGTCGTGGAGCGCCTGAAGGCCGCCGGCGCGATCGTCATCGGGAAAACGAACACGCCGGAGTTCGGGGCGGGCGCCAACACGTTCAACGCGGTGTTCGGGCCCACGCGCAACCCATGGAACCCGAAGCTGACCTGCGGTGGCTCCACCGGCGGCGGGGCGGTCGCCCTGGCCACGGGGATGGGGCCGCTCGCCCAGGGCTCGGACCTCGGGGGCTCGCTGCGGCTGCCGGCGGCCTTCTGCGGCGTCGTCGGCTTCCGCACCTCGCCCGGCTGCGTACCGGTGTGGCCGAGCGCCAACGCGTGGGAGTCGTACAGTGTGCAGGGGCCGATGGCGCGCACGGTCGCCGACACGGCGCTGATGCTCGCCGCGATCGCCGGGCCCGACCCGCGCGTGCCGATCTCCTATCCGGTGGATACGCGCGCGTTGCTGGCCGCCGTCAAGCGCCCGGGCGTCAAGGGACTCAGGATCGCCTGGGGCGGCGACCTCGGCATCACGCCGCTGGACCACGAGGTGCGGCGGGTGACCGAGGCGACGCTCGGCGTGTTCCGCACGCTCGGGGCGCGGGTGGAGGCGGCTCACCCGGACTTCGGCGAGGTGGCCGAGATCGTCCGTACCAGCCGGGGGCTCGCGATGGTCACGCGGCAGGAGGACAATCTCGCGAAGTGGAAGTCGCTCATGCAGGCCAACCTCGTCAGGAACACCGAGCAAGGCCTGGCCCTGACCGCGTCGGAGATCGCCCGGGGCGACCGCCTGCGCACCGAACTGTTCCACCGTGTGCGCCGCTTCATGGATCGCTTCGACCTGATCCTCACCCCGACCGCCCCGGTGCCACCCTTCCCGCTCGAGATGCGCTCGGGCCCCGAGGAGATCAACGGCGTCCGGATGACCAGCTACATCCAGTGGGCGCTGCTCACCTACGCCTTCACGGTGATCAACGCGCCGGCCATCTCGGTACCGGCCGGCTTCACCCGCGACGGCCTGCCGGTGGGCTTGCAGATCGCCGGCCGCTGGCGCGACGAGGCCGGCGTGCTCCGGGCGGCGGCGGCCTTCGAACAGGCGCAGCCGTGGGCCCATCTGCGTCCGCCCGTCTGACTGAGTGGGGGGCCCCGACATGGCCCCCCACACCCCCCCAACGCTCGTCGCGCCCCGGCGGAGCCGTGGCGCTCCTCGATCAGCCGCGAGGGCCTCGGGGTGGCCCCATCCCCGAGCCCCCACAAACGCTCGATCTCCGTGATTCGTTCACGGGCTCTGATCTGAGCCGGCCCGCCCCGGGCCGCGCCCTGCCTGATTCGGTTGCTCGCCCGATCCCGTCTCAGCGACGGTCGAGGCCGAGGCGGCCGTCGACCCGCGGGGCGATGGCGCCGTGCGCGGCGACGGCCTTGAGGAGGACGTCGGCCAGGAGCGGCCCGTGCGTCGCGTCGACGAGCGGGCGGGCGTCGCGCAACGCCGTGATGCCGTCGCCGCCGCGGGCGACGTAGTCGGGCACGGCGGCCGTGTAGCGGCGCTCGGGGTCGAGCGGCGCGCCGCCGACCTCCACGGCGACCACGCGCTGGCCGGCCGGACGCATCGGGTCGAAGCGCACGCGCAGGCCCGCGACCTGCAGGAAGCCGCCGCCCTCGCGCTCGCGGTTGGCCAGCCCCTGCTCGAGCGCCGTCCGGAGCGCGCGACCGGTCACCTCCAGCGATAGCACGATGTTGCCGAAGGGCAGCAGGCCGACGACGTCGCGGCGCGTGAGCGGCCCGACCGGCACGACGCGGTCGGAGCGGATGCCGCCGCCGTTGATCAGCGCCACGTCGGTCTCCATCCGGGCGCGCATGGCGTCGGCGATGAAGCTGCCGAGGTTGGTCTCCCCCGTGCGCAACCGGCCGCGGCGCGCCTCCAGCTCCACGGTCGTCCGCCCCACGACGTGGTCCAGCTCGCGGCCCAGCCGGTCGCCGTAGACGCGCACGAGGGCGTCCACCCGGGGATCGGGCGGGATCCGCGCGCTCACCTCGTGGAACGTCCACGAGCGCTCGCGCAGGCGGCCGTCGGCGCCGAACCACAGGTCGATCTGCACCAGGTAGCGGGCGTCGGAGCCGGCCTTGGTGACGAGCGTGCGGCCCTCCTCGGCCACCAGCGGCTCGTGCTCGTGGCCCCCGATGATGACGTCGACCTCCACGCCGGGGGCGGCCGCCAGGGCCCGGTCCGCGGCCATGTCCTGGTGGGTGACGGCGATGATCAGCTGCGCGCCCCGGCGGCGGAGCTCGGTGGCGGCGGCGCGGGCGACGCCGATCGCCTCGCGGATCTCCACGTCGGGACCCGGGCTGGAGGTGACGGCGGTCTCCGGCGTGGTGACACCGAACACGCCGATGCGGACGCCGGCGAGCGTGAAGAAGACGTCGGCCTGGGCGCCGCCGAACGGCCGGCCGGTGCGGCGGTCGAGGACGTTGGAGGACACCCAGGTGAACGCCGACTCGCGCATGCGGTCCAGGAGCACGGCGGGGCCGAAGTCGAACTCGTGGTTGCCGAACGTCGCCAGGTCCAGCCCGATGGCGTTGAGCCCGGCGATCATCTGCTCGCCGCGCAGCAGCGTCGAGGCCACCGCCGGCGAGATCGTGTCGCCGGCCAGCGCGAACAGCGTGGCGGGATTCTCGCCGCGGATGCGCGTGACCAGCGTCGCCAGCCGCGCGAACCCGCCGCGCCGGCCCTCGTCCACCGGCTCCAGGGTGTAGACGTCGTTGATCTGCAGCAGCGTGATCCGGACCTCGGGCTCCGCCAGCGGCCCGACGGGCCGCAGGGGCGAGGCGCAGGCGGCGACCAGCAGGACGGCGGCGAGGACCAGCCGCCGGCGCGCGTGGATCAGGGGAACGGCGCCGCTCAACCCGGCGCCCGCGCTCACGCCGCGCGGCTACGCCAGAAGTGGTCGGGGCGGCGCGCGAGGCGCTCGGCCAGGAAACGGCCGGCGCGCTCGGCGTCGCCGGCCCGAAAGCAGGCCTCGAACAGGGTATCGTGGAAGATGTCGCGCTGCGCGCGGCTGCCCCCCAGCTCCACGATCCGCGGCCGCAGCGGCTCCAGGCGCGCGACGGTGCGCGCGTAGTCACCGCCCGCAAACGCGTGCAGCCCCTCGATGAGCGGCACCAGCACCTCGCCCACCAGTCCCGTGCGGTCCTTGGGCGCGCGCTCGCGCACCATCGCCAGGTGCTTGTCGGCCGCCGCCCAGTCCCCGCCCCCGGCCAGCGCCATGGCGACGTGGGCCACGTGGAAGTGGAGGCCCTGGCGGCTCATCCGCTCGCGGCCGATGGCGGTGAACGGCTTCCAGCGCTCGCCCACCCGGCGGCCGGCCAGCTCCAGCCGCCACAGGAGCGAGATCGAGTCGTGCAGGTCTCCGGCGATCGACGAGGGCGCCCGCTCGAACACCGTGCGCGACAGCGTGGCCGCCCGCGCGTAATCGCCCCGGGCGAAGTGCAGCAGCGCCAGGTGCCACAGCAGATGGTTGCGGAACCAGTTCAGGCCGCGACAGGGATGGATCGCCGGCGGCAGCCGGACGATGCCAGTGTCGAAGTCGGCCGACTCGTAGAGCGCGTGGGCGAGCGCGTGCACCCCCCAGGCATCCCGCGGGTTGAGGGCCAGGGCCGCGTCGGCGGTGCGCACCGCCTCCGCGCAGCGATCGGCCTCCTCGAGCGCGAAGGCGTGCAGGCCGAGCGCGAAGGACTCGCCCGGGTAGTGCGGCAGCAGCGCGGTCGTGGCCTCGAGCATCTCGGGAAAGCGGCCCTGCCAGAAGAAGACGTAGTAGAGGCGCTGCAGCACCATCACGTCGCGCGGGAAATCGGCCAGGTGCGCCCGCATCGCCACCGCCGCCTCGTCGGCCTTGCCCGAGGTCCACAGCGCGATCGCCTCCACGTGGCGCCGCTCGCGCTCCGACTGGCCGGCCACGGCCGCCCGGGCAACCTCGGTCGTCGCCTTCGTCTCGGCGAAGCGCTCCTCGAGGAACAGGCAGACGGCGGCGCCGGCGTGGGCCAACGCCAAGCCGGGATCCTGGGCCGCCGCCGACCGGAACAGATCCAGCGCGTCGGCCTGCCAACCAAGCAGCGCGCGCACCGCGCGGTCGTAGGTGGCCAGGGCGAAGGGCGAGGCGGTGCTGACGGGCAAGCCGTAGGCGTCTTCACGCATGGCGGTCATGCTATCAGACAGGGCCGGCCTCGAGAATCGTCGCCAGGAATTCGACCACGCGCCTTTCGGCCCAGGAGGCTGAGCGCCACGGCCGCCCCTCGACGAAGCCGACGTGGCCGCCATGGGGCACGACCTCCGCGCGCACCTCCGGGGGCAGGCGGCGCGGGTCCGGCAGGCTCGACGGCGGAATGAACGGGTCGTCGAGCGCGTTGAGCAGCAGGGTCGGCCGGCGGATGTGGGCCAGGTACGGCCCGCTGCTCGCCTGCCGCCAGTAATCGACCTCGTCGGCGAAGCCGTGCAGTGGCGCGGTCACCGCCCGGTCGTAGGCCGCGAACGTGCGGGCGCGCAGGGCGGCCGGCACGTCGACGAACCCCGGGAACGCCCGGGCCTTCGCCCTGGTCTTCCGGTGGAACGACCGCATGAAGCTCGCCGTGTACAGGATCTTCTGGAGTCCCTGGTCCATCATCCGAGCGCAGGCCTCGAGGTCGAACGGCACGGAGATCGTCGCCGCAGCGGCCACCGCCTTTGGCGCCGCCTCGCGCCGCTCGCCCAGCCACTTGAGCAGCGCATTCCCGCCGATGGAGATGCCCACGGCCGCCAGCCGCAGCGCCGGCTCCCGCTCCGTCACCACGCGGACGACGTGGTCGAGGTCGGCGGTGTCGCCGGAATGATAGAAGCGGGGCAGCCGGTTCAGCTCGCCGCTGCACGAGCGGAAGTAGAGCACGCCCGCGCGCCAGCCCCGGCCGGCCGCCAGCCCGAACAGCCCGCTGACATAGTGCGAGGTGGCGCCCCCCTCGAGGCCATGGAGCACGAGCAGCAGCGGCGCCGTGGCAGGACCGGGCAGCCAGTCGACGTCGACGAAGTCGCCGTCAGGGGTGTCGATCCGCTCGCGGGTGACGCCCGTCAGCCGCCGGCGGCGGACCACGGCCCACACCGTCTGCAGGTGACGATTCCGACACCACCAGGGCGCCCGGTAGACCGCGGTCGTCACCGGTTCCGCTTCACCATTTGCCGGAGTCCTCGGACGCACGGCGTGCCCCGGCGCCAACCGCAGCCCCGCTCGATTTCCCATGTGCGAACTCGGGCGGACGTCTAGAGAGTCGCGTGAAACGTGGTGACGCCGGGGATGGGACGCGCAGGGGCCGCGGGCGCGCCGTCATGGCGAGCCGTCGTCGCCGTTCGAGCGCCGGGCACGGCGAGCGAGCCGCCGCCGATTCGACTGGTCTGCCGCCCAGCCCCCTCGGGGGGATGGGGGGCCCGAGCGAGCCGTGCCCGGCGCGAGTTACGGCGACAGGCGAGCCATGACGGCGCGCCCGCGGCCCCTGCGCGTCCCATCCCCGGCGTCACCACGTTTCACGCGAGTGACTAGCCCTGGCCCGTCAGCAGCAGCTTCACGATCTCGGGCACGATCTCCCGGGCGCGCCGGTCCAGCTGCGCCTCGGTGAGGTTGGCGATGGGATGCGGCATCGCCAGGAACTTGTAGTGCGGCTGGCCCCACTGCTCGGCCATCGCGCGGCCAGTCTTCTCGAACACGTCGGTGATGATCGAGGCCGAGGGCACGCCGTGCTTCTCCAGCAGGATTCCGTCGAGCACACTGCCCGACGAGCACGACCCTCAATCGCCGATGCCGGCCACCATGACGTCGGCCGACGCCTTCACCGCCTCGATGATCTCGGTGTGGGCCGGCACGCTGGCGTTGTGCTTGCGGTACATCTTCCACTCGGCGATGCCGTACTCGGCCTTGAGGATCTCGCCGATCCGGGCCAGCAGCTGGTCGGAGTTGAACTTCGTGTTCTCGATCAGCGCGACGCGCTTGCCGTCGAGCGCGGTCGGCCGGGGCGCCCACGCGATGCTCTGCGAAGCGGCCGCCTCCGTGGTCGGGTCGAGGATCTCGATCATCACTTGACCTCCTTGCTGACAGCCTGCGAGGACTTGGCGCTGCCCCAGCCGGGGATGTAGCAGGAGAAGGCACCGGCCCGGCCCCCGGCGGCGACGACGAGGATATCGTCGGGCGAGGCGACCAGGGGGCGCTGCTTCTGCTCGTCGCCCGGCGCGATCTCGCCGGACATCCGGTGCGTGCGCTTGAGGTGTGCGTACGAGTTGTGCGTGTGCTCGAACAGGAACTGGCGGATCCGCTTCTTGTCCCAGCCGGCGGCCGCGATGGTGCGCATGTGCTCGCCGGCCAGCACGACGACGTAGGTCGACTGGCCCATCACGGTGCCGGAGATGCGCATGTCGTCGGCCAGCGTGGTGAGGATGCCCTCGGCGTCGGGCGAGAGCTGGTTGTAGAACTGGTGCGGCGCGTCGGCGGCGACGACCGTCACCACGCTCTGCCCGGGCGCAAAGCCGCGCTCGACGTGCAGCGGCGTCCACGGGCTCTCCGCCTCGTTCTCGGCGATCACGTAGGACAGCCGGCCGGGGTGGCCGAGCGTGCCCCGGTCGAGCCGCCCCGGCAGCGAGCCGCACACGTTGCGCATGACCAGCCGCAGGGCCCGGCCGATCGTGAGGTTCGACCGCCAGCCGGGGCCGAACAGGTTGTCCCCGCTGTTGATCTCCAGCTCGCGCGCGACGGGCCCGTTCACGATGACGAGCACGCCGGCGCCGCCGGTCGAGGTGCCGGGGCCGTGATAGCTCCAGCGCGGGTCGCCGATCGCCTCCACCGCGGCCGTCACGACGGGCATGTACTCCGGCCGGCAGCCGGCCATGACCGCGTTGATGGCGACTTTCTCGGCCGTGACCGCCACCGCGCGGTCCCGGATGAACGCGATCTGCTGGCCGGGCTCGAGCCGCGCCGCCTCCAGCATCGCCCGGACGCGGGTTTCGGTGGGCGCCACCACCGGCAGCCCGTCCGACCAGCCCCTGGCGAACGCCAGCTCGATGGCGTCACTCTCGTCTCGGGCGCCGAACCGCTTCGATGTCAGTGGGGCCGCCATGCCGCGTCCTCCTCGATGCGTGGTAGGCGCCACGCTATCACCGCGCCCCCTGTACACGCAACCCGGGCCGGCCGGCGCTTGACCCGCGTCGGCGCGGCGCCCTAGACTGGCCCGACGTGCGGCGAAGGGCTGCGACCCGGCTGGTGAGCGCCTGATGCGGTGCCCGCGATGCCGCCACGACAACGCGGCCGGCGCGAAGTTCTGCGGCGAGTGCGGCGCCCGGCTGGATCCCGCCTGCGCCGCCTGCGGCGCCTTCAACCCGCCGGGCAACCGGTTCTGCCACGCGTGCGGCGGCGCCCTTGGCGGCCACCCCCCCGACGCGCGCTTCGCCTCGCCCCACGCGTACACCCCGAGCCACCTCGCGCGCAAGATCCTCACCGCGCGCACTTCCCTGCCCGGCGAGCGCAAGCTGGTGACCGTCCTCTTCGCGGATCTCAAGGGCTCGCTCGAGCTGATGGCCGATCGCGACCCCGAGGACGCGCGCGCGCTCCTCGACGCCGTGATCGAGCGGCTCATGGAGGCCGTGCACCGCTTCGAGGGCACGGTCAACCAGGTGATGGGCGACGGCATCATGGCGCTCTTCGGCGCGCCGGTCGCCCACGAGGACCACGCCGTGCGCGCCTGCTACGCGGCGCTGCGCATGCACCGCGCGGTCGCCCGGTACGCCGAGGAGCTGCGGCGGCGCCAGGGCTCCGACGTCCAGATCCGCGCCGGCATCAACTCCGGCGACGTCGTCGTGCGCGCGATCGGCAACGACCTCAACGTCGAGTACACCGCGGTGGGGCCGACCACCCACCTGGCCGCCCGCATGGAGCAGCTGGCCCGGCCGGGCACCACGCTGATCACCGACGCGACCCGGCGGCTGGCGGACCGGTACATCGACGTGGAGCGGCGCGGCCCCGTCCCCATCAAGGGCCTCAAGCAGCCGCTGGAGGTCTTCGAGCTGCGCGGCGCCACGCCGGCCGCGCGCCTGCGCGCCACCGCCGGCGCGCTCACCCGCTTCCTCGGCCGCGAGGAGGAGCTCGGCCGGCTCGAGGCCCGCCTGGCGCGCGCCGCCGCCGGCCAGGGACAGGCGGTCGGCGTGGCCGGCGAGGCCGGCGTCGGCAAGTCGCGGCTGGTGTGGGAGTTCACGCGGTCGACGCGCACGCGGGGCTGGCTGCTCTTCGAAGCCCCCTCGGCCTCCTACACAAGCTCGACGCCCTACGCGCCGGTCACCACGATGCTGCAGGCCTACTTCCAGGTCGAGCCCGGCGACGACACCCCCCGGATCCGGACGAAGGTGACGACCCGGCTGCTCGAGCTGGACGGCCGGCTGCACTGGGCCGTGCCGGCGATCCTCTCGCTCGGCAACCTCGCGACCGACGACCCTGAGTGGGAGGGGGCGCAGCCGTCCGAGCGGCGCCGGCGGATCTTCGCCGCCGTCGCGCGCATCGTGCGGCGCGAGGCGGAGCGCCAGCCGGTGCTGCTGGTGATCGAGAACCTGCAGTGGGCGGACTCGGAGACGATCGCGCTCGTCGATGCGCTCGTGGACGAGATCCGCGAGGCGCGTGTGCTGCTCATCGCCAGCTACCGCCTCGAGCACCGGCCCCGGTGGCGCGAGCGGCCGCACGGCGGCGAGGTGCGCCTGGAGCCGCTCTCGCGCGGCAGCGCCGAGACGCTGCTCGCGGAGATGCTGGGGAGCGGCGCGGACGTCCAGCCACTGGCCCGCTTCCTGGTCGAGCGCACCGGCGGCAACGCGCTGTTCCTGGAGGAGAGCGTGCGCACCCTCATCGAGAACGAGGTCCTGGTGGGCGGCCGCGGCGCCTACCGGCTGGCCAAGCCGCTGGCCACCGTGCAGATTCCCGACCGCGTGCAGGCGGTGCTGGCCGCCCGCATCGACCGGCTGCCCGGGGACCGCAAGTCGTTCCTGCAGGCGGGCGCGGTGATCGGCAAGGACCTCCCGGTCTCGCTGCTGCAGGCGGTGTCGGGCGTGACGGCCGAGGAGGTGCTGGGCAACCTCGCCGAGCTGGAAGAGGCGCAGTTTTTGAGGACCACCAGCCTCTACCCCGACCTCGCCTCCTCCTTCCGCCA
>DASTOJ010000315.1:0-25997 GCA_035762565.1 Candidatus Methylomirabilota bacterium
AGCCTCATGTTGACATGGTAGGTCCAGAAGAGCTGCCCCCGCCGGACACAATCCTGGATGAATCCGATCGGATCGTCAGGAAGGCGCCGTTCCGTGCTCAGTCGGGTGCTCCGTCAGACCTCACATCAGATTCGGCGAACGCCCGCGGTGAGCAGCCGCGGCGAGCGGATGCGAGCCAGCGGTCTGCTCGACTGCGTTGTTATGCGCCCCAGTGTCCTCGCCACGGCACCGCTCACGCCATCAGGCTCATCTCCGCCTCCGCCTGCTCCAGCCAGAAGCGCATGTCCATCTCGCGGTACATCGTCGTCGCGGTGGTGAGGTGCTCTTGGGCCTCCGGCTGCTTGCCCGTCCGCCGGTAGAGCCGGCCGACTCCGAGGTGGCAGTGGGCGAGCAGCGGACGTAACCCGAGCCGTTCGGCAATGTCGGAGGCGCCCCGGTATGCTTCGAGAGCTTGGCTCGCGGTGGCCGGTTCGAGTGCCGCGGCGCCGCCGATCACGACGCTCGCCCGGGCGACGACGGCCATCTCGCTCCGCTGACGCGCCTCTTCGGCCACCCGAAGGGCCGCCGTCCTGGCCTCGTGTGGACGGCCCGCAACCAGGTAGCCTTCTGCCAGAAAGACGTGGACCGGCCCGCCCATCGCAAAGCGGCGTTCCCGGAACTCCTCGAGCAGCGCCAGCCCGGCCTCGCTGCGACCACGACGCACGTAGACGAGCCCCAGAAAGGCGGCGACCCCCGCAAGGGTCAGCGAGAGCTCGAGCTCGCGGGAAAGTTCCAGCCCCCGTTCGAGGAACGGTTGCGCAGCCTCAAACTCGCCCTGGCGCACGTACACGCCGCCGCGCGCAGTCAGCGCTACCGCCTCGCTGTACCGATGCTCTTGCCGCTCGGCTTCCGCCAGCGCGTGCTCGGCCGCGCGACTGGCGGCGGTGAAATCGCCTTGCTCGCCGAGCGCGCTGGCCAGGGAGGTCCTCGCCTGCACTGAGGTCAGGATCTGGCCGAACCAGCGAGGCGCTGGACCGCCGCTCTCGACGACACGAACGACGTCGGTCAGGAGGCGCGTCCCGTCGGCGAACTCTCCGCGCAGGAAGTGAACCTGGGTCGCGCGCTGCTGCATCTCGACCTCGAGCTCAGGGCGTCGAGCCTCCGACGCGAGCTCTCGAGCACGCGTCGCCTCTTCGAGCGCCTCCGCGTTGTCGCCGAGGAACATGAACGTCGTCGCCAGGTATCCGGTGGCCCGCGCCAACCGAATGAGGTCGCCGGTCTGGGCGGCGAGATCTCGCGCCGTTCTGAGGTGATCGAGCGTGCGGGAGTGCTCACCGATCAGATAGAGGCAGTTTCGTAGATCGAGACGGATGTCGATACCCGTCTCGACGCGCGTGGGACTTGTCGGAAGATGCGCGAGCGCGACCAGCGCACGCTCGAGATGTCCGACCGCCTCGCGGACGGTGGCGCGCGCCACGGCCTTGGCGCCGGCCTCTCGCAGGTAGTCGACGGCTTGCTCCCAGGACTCGCCCCGGAAGACGTGATCGGCGAGCCGCTCGACCCAATCGGTGCGACGATCGGCGTAGAGACGCTCGATCGCCCTCGCGACGCGGGCGTGAAGCTCGCGACGGCGCTCCTGCAGGAGGCTCCCATAGGCGACGTCGTGGGTCAGGGCGTGCTTGAAGGTGAATTCGAGATCCGGGAACAGGCTCGTCTCGTAGAGGAACTCCGCGGCCTGTAGCCGTGCCAGGCCGCTCTTGATCGCCTCATCGCGCGCGTCGCTGATGGCCTGGAGCAGCGGCAACGGCACGTCCTTGCCGATGACCGAACTCGCCTGGAGGAGTTGCTTGTCCTCCGCCGGCAAGCGGTCGATCCGCGCGGCGAGAATCGCCTGGACGGTCGGCGGGATCTCGACGGTTCTCAGCTCCTTGACGAGACGATAGCGGCCACGTTCGCCGCGGAGGGCACCGGTCTCGACGAGCGCCCGGGCAGTCTCCTCGAGAAAGAGGGGTGTTCCCTCGGCCTGCTGCATCAACAGCGGTTTCAGCGGCTCCAGCGTCGAGTCATCGCCGACCAGCGCGTCGAGAAGCTCGCTGGCGCTCTCCGGTGGCAGGGGGTGCACTCGCAGCTGACGGTAGTGCGTCTTTCCACCCCAGCCGTGGGCATACTCGGGTCGGTAGTTGACGAGCAGGAGCAGGCGTGCCCCGGTGAGGCTTTCGACCAGGCCGTTCAGGAACGCCTGCGTCTCGGAGTCGATCCAGTGGAGATCCTCGAAGACGACGATCACGGGCTGAACCCGGCTCTCGCGCAGGAGCAGGTGGCGTACCGCCTGCAGCGTCCGCTGGCGCCGGAGAGTCGGCTCGAGGCCGAACCACGACGCATCGTCGACGGAGACGTTGAGTAGCTCGAGGAATGCCGGGAGCGCCGGCTGCAACGCCTCGTCGAGCGTGAGGAGCTTGCCTGTCACCTTCTCCCGGCTCTCGCGGTGGCCGTCGCGATCGCCGAGTTTGAAGTAGCGCTTGAGCAAGTCGATGACCGGGAGGTAGGGCGTGGCCTTGCCGTAGGAGACCGACGACGCCTCGAGGACGAGCCACCCCTCCGTGCGGTGGGAGTGCGCGAGCTCCCAGTAGAGACGCGACTTGCCGACTCCCGGCTCGCCGACCACCGCCACCACCTGGCCCTGGCCCTTTCGCGCCAGCGCGAGCGCGTCGACCAGCTGCTCCATCTCCGCGCTCCGGCCTACGAATCTCGTCAAGCCCCGTGCGGCGGAGGCTTGCAGTCGCGTGCGCGCCACGGCCGCGCTCGATAGCTCGTAGACCTCGACAGGCTCAGGCAGGCCCTTCACGTTCCGCACGCCGAGCGCCCTCACGGTCACGTAGCCCTCGACGAGATTCAGCGTCGCGGCCGACACGAGGATCGAGCCGGGAACGGCCATCTGCTCCATCCGCGCGGCGAGGTGCGTGGTCTGGCCGACGGCCGTGTAGTCCATGCGGAGGTCGCTGCCGATCGACCGCACGACCACCTCCCCCGAGTTGAGCCCCACGCGGATCTGGATCGGCAGTCCCTCACGCCGGTGGACCTCGTCCGCGTAGCTGCGCGCGGTCTCCTGCATCCGCAGCGCGGCGTAGCAGGCGCGAAGCGCGTGATCCTCGTGGGCGAGGGGCGCCCCGAACAGCGCCATGATCCCGTCGCCCATTACCTGATTGACCGTGCCCTCGTAGCGATGGACCGCGTCCATCATTCGCTCGAGCACCGGGTCAAGGAGCTTGCGCGCCTCTTCGGGATCACGGTCGGCGAGCAGCTCCATTGAGCCCTTGAGGTCGGCGAAGAGGACCGTCACCTGCTTCCGCTCTCCCTCGAGCGCAGCCTTCGAGGTGAGGATTTTCTCGGCCAGGTGCTTGGGGGTATAGCCCTCGGGTGAGGCGAAGCGCGGGATCGTGGCAGCGTGCGGCGCTGATGCCGTCGGATGAGCGCACTCAGGACAGAACTTGGCCTGTGGTGAGAGTGGGTGGCCGCAGTTTGCACACATCCGGGAGAGGGGCGCGGCGCATTCCTCGCAGAACTTCGCGCCGGGCTCGTTCTCGTGCTCGCACCGGGCGCATTTCATTGTGAGCCGACTCTCGCTCCGGCTGCGTGTCCGCCGAGCCTGCTGGCGAGGCTACGGCGGAAGACCCCCTCAGGCGCATGACGTGAAGTCACCTGAACTGCGTTACACGACTGCATAGGTCTGTATATCGCGGTGAACGGTCTGACGGCACCGAGAAGATGCCTGCACCTCCGCCACTTTGCGAAAGCCGCCCGGCCTCGGGGGACGTGATAGACCGCGAGGCGCTGCGGGATATCCCGCTTGGATATCGCTTCGGAGGGCCGGCGTTCATCACAGGAACATCCGGTCGGCGGGGCTCTGGACTCCAGCCGGGCCCCGGTTGAGGACGTGGGTATAGATCATCGTCGTGCTCACGTCGTGGTGGCCGAGAAGCTCCTGGACGGTGCGGATGTCGTGGCTCTCCTCCAGCAGGTGGGTGGCAAAGGAGTGACGGAACGAGTGGCACGTCGCTGGTTTGGCGATCCTGGCGGCACGGACGGCATCCTTCACCGCCCGCTGGAGGACGGATTCGTGGAGGTGGTGTCGGCGCCTCTGGCCGGTGACGCGATCGACGTAGAGACGCGTGGCGGGGAGGACCCATTGCCAGCCCCATTCGCGGCCGGCGTTCGGGTACTTGCGCAGGAGCGCGCCGGGTAGTTCGACCCAGCCGGCGCCGTGGCGGAGGTCGGCCTCGTGTTGCTCGTGAGCGCCTTCGAGGTGGGCGGTCAGCGCCGCCTTGACCGCGGCCGGCAGCATCGTCACCCGGTCCTTGTGGCCCTTGCCGTCGCGGATGAGGATCTGGTTCGTGGCGAAGTCGACGTCCTTCACGCGTAGGCGACAGCACTCCAGCAGGCGAAGGCCCGCGCCGTACAGCAAGAGCGCCATGAGCCGTGGTACGCCGTCGAGCCGCTGGAGGACGGCGCGGACCTCGTCCCGCGTCGGGACGACGGGGAGGTGCAGGGGCCGCTTGGCGCGAACGACGTCGTCGAGCCACGGAAGCTCGGCCCCGAGCACGTCGCGGTAGAGAAAGAGCAGGGCGCTGAGAGCCTGGTTCTGGGTGGAGGCCGCGACCTTGCCCTGAACGGCGAGGGACGTCAGGAACGCGGTGACTTCGGTGGCGCCCATCTCGGCGGGATGGCGCTTGCCGTGGAAGAAGATGTAGCGCTTGATCCAGTGGACGTACGCTTTCTCGGTGCGGCGGCTGTAGTGGCGGGTGCGGACGGCCTCGCGCACGCGGTCGAGGAGCCGGGGCTTCGGGGTGGCGGCCGGGCCGGCTTCATGGACGGCGAGCACTCCCGAGAGAGCACCAACCGGCAACACGGGATAGGACCACCCGCTCGACCGAAGGGGGACCGTGCCCATACGTGAGACTCCCTTTTGTTCGTGGCTTCGAAGATAGTCGACCACGGGGGGGGCACACAAGGGAGACCCAGCCGCCATCGGGAAGACGGAGGACTGCACGCGATCCGATACGGTGCGCGCGGCGCACTTCAGCGCCGGCGCCGGGCTAAGATAGGCGCGCGATGGGCCTCAGCGTTCGCTACTTCGTTGCCGAAGACGATAGGACAGTCACCCGCGTGCCCCGCGCGCGATACCAGCGCTGGTTTCTCGAAGACGAAGCGCTGCCCGCGAACTGGGCGGGGAGTGAGCTGAGGCTCCTCGAGGTCGTGGTCGAGATGGATCACCACCGCGTGGAGCATGTCCTCCACGTCCTCCCCTTCCGGCACTGGGTGCGCGGCGACCGGATGCTCGACACAAGCGCGGCGATGCGGCTGGCAGTGAAGCGATTCGATCTCCTCGGGCCCGGCTTCGTGGCAGACGCGCAGGCGTTGATCGAACGGCTCGAGGCTGACACGAACTACTTCTGGCTGCCGGCGGACCGGGAGCTCGAAGCCCTCGGCACGGCACTGCTGAAGCGCCGGCCGGGTCCAGCAGAACTCGCCGAGCTACGGGTGGCGGTGTTCAGACCGGGAAGCGGGCCGAACGACGAGTGACGCGCGCCGTGGCCCGCACGCCGCCGCGAGCTCCGGCTACTTCCGGCCCGCCTGGGCCCGCTTCTTCGGCGCCTGGGCCTCGGCGGCCTTCGTCTTCGCCGCGGGCGCGCCGGCCTTGGTCGGAGGCTTCTTCGCGGTGGCGGCCTCGGCCGGCATGCCGCGCTTGGCCAGGCTCTCCTTGAGGGCTTCCATGAGGTCGATGACCTGGGCGCGCGGCGCCGGGGTCTCGGAGACGGTGATCTCCTGGCCTTCAGCCTTCTTGTTCACCATCTCCAGCACGCGGTGGCGGTACTCGTCGGTGTAGCGGTCGGGCGAGAACGTCTGGCTGGCCAGCCCGTTGATGAGCTGCAGGGCCAGGTCCAGCTCGCCCTCCTTGATCTTGGCCGACTGCCCCTTGTCCACCTCGTCGAAGTTCCGGACCTCGTCGGCGAAGTACATCGTGTGCAGCATCAGGCCGTTCTGGGCGGCGCGGATGAGCACGAGGCTCTCCTTGCCGCGCATGACGTACTTGGCGAGGGCGACCTGCCCGGCCTTGTCCATGGCGTCGGCCAGCAGGCGGTACGCCTTCTCGCCGCCCTTGTCGGGGCCGAGGTAGTAGGTCTTCTCGAAGTAGATGGGATCGACCTCGGCCAGCGGCACGAACTCGGCGATGTCGATGATCTTGGAGGCCTCGCCCTCCATCGCCTTCAGCTCGTCGTCCTTGACCTGGACGTACTGGTCCTTGGCGAACTCGTAGCCGCGCACCAGCTCGGCCCGCTCGACGGTCCTGTTGCACTTGGGGCAGAAGGTCTGCTGGCGGATGCGCGAGCCGCAGGCGCCGTGCAGCTGGTTGAACGAGACGTTGCCCGACGAGGCGGCGGTGTAGAGCCGGACGGGGATCGACACAAGACCGAACGAGATCGTGCCCGAACCCAGTGAATGCGGTGGCATCGGCGTCTCCTTGCCTCCAGTGTACCGAGGCTTTGCACGATAGCACGCGGCCGCCTATCATGCGCCAAGGCCTGGATATCCCAAGGGATTGCGGTGCCCGCCCCACTCGACGACTACCGGAAGAAGCGCGACCCCGCGCGCACGCCCGAGCCGTTCGGCCCGGCGCGCGCGGGCGAGGGCCGGATGTTCGTCGTCCAGAAGCACGCCGCGCGCCGCCTGCACTACGACGTGCGCCTGGAGATGGACGGCGTGCTGAAGAGCTGGGCGGTGCCGAAGGGCCCCGCGCTGAAAGCCGAGGAGAAGCGGCTGGCCGTCCACGTCGAGGACCATCCGGTCGAGTACGCCGACTTCGAGGGCATCATCCCCGAGGGCAACTACGGCGCCGGCGCCGTCATCGTCTGGGACCGCGGCTGGTATCGCCTCGTGAAGGACGGGCCGCCGTCCGAGCAGCTGCGCGCGGGCCGGCTCGAGGTCGAGCTGTTCGGCCACAAGCTGCGCGGGCGCTGGACGCTTGCGCGCATGGGCGGCAAGGACAAGGAGTGGCTGCTGCTCAAGAAGGCCGATGGCTTCGCCGGCGGCGACGAGCCGGTCGAGCGCTTCCCGGAGTCGGTGCTGTCGGGGCTCACCGTCGAGGAGGTGCGCGAGGGCTCGACCCGGGTGGCCGCCCTGCGCGCGGCGCTGGCGCGCGCGAACGCGCCCGCCGGCGACGTGGACGCCGCCCGCCAGCCCGTCATGCTGGCCTCGGTCGGCGAGCGGGCCTTCTCGGATCCCGGCTGGCTCTACGAGCTGAAGTACGACGGCGTGCGCATCCTCGCCGCCCGCGCCGGGGGCGAGGTCGCCCTCTACGGCCGGGCGGGCCAGGTCTTCACGCCGCGCTATCCCGAGATCGTCACGGCGCTCCGGGCCCTGCCGCTCGACCGGTTCGTGCTCGACGGCGAGGTGGTTGCCCTCGACGAGCAGGGCCGTCCCTCGTTCCAGCGCCTGCAGAACCGGATGCACCTGGCGCGACCGGCCGACGTCGAGCGCGCGCGGTCGACCGTGCCGGTGAGCGCGGTGTTCTTCGACGCGCTGACGCTCGATGGCCGCGACCTGCGCCGCCTGCCCCTGAGCGAGCGCAAGGCGTGCCTGGCGCTGGCGGTGCCGGCGCGCGGTGTGATCCGCTACGGCGATCACGTCAGCGGCCAGGGCGAGGCGTTCTACGAGGCGGCCGCCGAGCAGCGCGTCGAGGGCGTCATCGCCAAGCGCGCCGACAGCCGCTACACGGGCGGCCGCACGCGGGACTGGCTCAAGCTCAAGTGCCAGCTGCGCCAGGAGTTCGTGATCGGGGGCTGGACGGATCCCCAGGGCGCCCGCGGCTGGTTCGGCGCCCTCCACGTTGGCGTCTACGACGGCGAGCGCCTCGTCTATGCCGGCAAGGTCGGCACCGGCTTCGACGAGGCGGCGCTGCGGCGGATCTGGGACCACCTTCAGCCCCTCGCCCGCAAGACCTCGCCCTTCGAGGCCGGCTCGCCCACCGGCCGCGGCCACCACTGGGTGGAGCCGACGCTGGTCTGCGAAGTCCGGTTCACGGAATGGACGGAGGAGGGCGGCATCCGCCACCCGGCCTTTCTCGGGCTGCGCGACGACAGGGCGCCCACGGAGTGTCGCCGGGAAGTGGGGGCAGGGCCCTTCGCTCAGTACGGCATTCGCTCTGGGACCCTGCCCCCACTTCCCGGCGACACTCCGCCGGCGCCGGTCGCCCGGGCAACTCCCGAACCGACGGGGCCTCGGGAAGCGCGCGAGCGCTGGGCGACGATCACGAATCCCCGGAAGATCTTCTGGCCGGACGAAGGCTATACGAAGAGCGATCTGGTGGGGTACTACGAGATGGTGGCGCCGTGGCTGCTGCCGTACCTGCGCGGTCGGGCCGTGGTGCTGACGCGCTATCCCGACGGGATCACGGGCAAGTCCTTCTACCAGAAGGATGCGCCAACGTGGGTGCCGGCGTGGGTGCGCACGGCGCGCATCCGGGCCGAGGGCGTGGGGCGCGACATCGACTACTTCGTCGTGGACGACGTCGAGACGCTGCGCTACGTGGCCAACACCGGGACGATCCCGCTGCACCTGTGGGCGTCGCGGCTCGAGAGCCTCGACCGGCCCGACTGGCTCGTGCTCGACCTCGACCCCAAGGGCGCGCCGTTCACCGACGTGGTGAAGGTCGCCCTCGCCCTGCGGGCCCTCCTCGAGCGCCTCGAGCTGCCGTCGTATCCGAAGACCTCCGGCGCCACCGGGCTGCACGTCCTGCTCCCCCTCGGCGCCCGCTACTCCTACGAGGAGGCGCGCACGTTCGCGCGCCTGCTGGCGACGCTGGCCGTCGAGGCGGTGCCGGCGATCGCCACGATCGCGCGCATGATCCGCACGCGCGGGGGCAAGGTCTACGTCGACTTCGGCCAGAACGGGCCGGGGCAGACGATCGTGGCGCCGCTCGCCGTGCGCCCGCTGCCCGGCGCGCCCGTGTCGGCCCCGCTGCGCTGGCCGGAGGTGACGGCGCGCCTGGACCCATCCCGCTTCACCATCCGCACCGCGCCGGCCCGGCTCGAGAAGCTGGGCGACCCGATGGCGCCGGTGCTGGGCGCCGGTGTCGACATCGCGGCGGCGCTGGCCCGCCTGGATCGCCCCCGGTGAGCGCGCGGGCGGTTCGTGGTATCTCAGGGCCATGAGCGCGTCGTTCCCCGTCCGCTCGGCCGCCGACCTCATGGACGCGACGTTCCTGGCGAAGTGGACCGACCGAGCGGCCCTCAGCGCCGTCGCTCGGGCGGCGCTGCGCGAGATCCTCGACCGGCTGGTGACCGACGGCCGCCCGATCGACGTCTCCACGCTCGCCGCCGGCGTCACGGCCGTGGACGAGCTGGACGTGCGCGACCTCGTGTACGTCAGCGGCGGTCGGGTCGTGCTGGCCTACCCGTGGTCGGGGACGCCCACGGCGTTCGTCACCGTGCTGGCCGACGGCCGCGAGCGGTGGGCGTGCTGCGCGATCGACGCCCTCGGCGTGGCGGCCATGCTCGGGCAGACAGTGATCGTCCGCGCCGGCTGCCACCACTGCGACGAGCGCCTCGAGCTGCCGGTGACGCCGCAGGGCCCGGTCGCCGGCTCCGGCGTGATGGCGTGGATCGGCGAGCGGGGCGACCTGCGGGGCAAGGCCTGCACGGCGCTCTGACACACGCTCAACTTCTTCCGGTCGGAAGAGCACGTGGCCGAGTGGTGGGCGGCGAGCCGCGCCCCCGGCGCCGCCACCACGCTGTCCGAGGCGTTTCGCCTGGGCGCCCGGGTCTTCGGCGAGCTGCTTCCCGGCCTCCTCCGGCCGCGCTGATGCGGTGGGCGGCGCTCGTCCTTGCCGCCGGCCTGGCCCTGGTCGGCTGCGCCGAGCGGCGGGACGGCCCCGGCCCCGTCACGCTCGTCTTCAAGCACGCCAAGATCCTCGGCCCCACCGATCCCGTCCCCGGGCTGCTGCGGGAGTTCGAGCGGCGCCACCCCGGCGTGAGCGTGCGCAGCGAGCCGCTCACGTGGACCAGCGACGAGCAGCACCAGTTCTACGTGATCAACCTCGACGGGGCCAGCCCGACCTTCGACGTACTGATGCTGGACGTGATCTGGGTGCCGGAGTTCGCGCGGGCCGGCTGGCTGCTCGACCTGGCGCCGTGGGTGACGCGCGAGGAGCTGGCGCCGCACTTTCCGGCGGCCGTCGCGGCCGCCACCTGGGGCGGCGGCGTGTGGGCGATGCCGTGGAACATGAACGTCGGCCTCCTCTACTACCGTGCCGACCTGCTGCGCAAACACGGGCTGGGGCCGCCGCGCACGTGGGAGGAGCTGGTCGAGCAGGCCGAGCGGATTCGCGCGGCGGAACGTGACGCCCGGCTCGACGGGATCCTCTGGCAGGGCAAGCAGTACGAGGGGCTCGTCTGCAACGTGCTGGAGCACTTCTGGGCGAGCGGCACCCGGCTGCTCGGCGACGACGGCCGCGTGCTGCCCGAGCCGGAGCGCGCGGCGGACGCGCTGGCGTTCATGCGGGGCCTGGTCGAGCGCGGGGTAAGCCCGGGCTGGGTGACGGCGGCCGACGAGGAGCTGACGCGGCGACCGTTCGGCGACGGTCGCGCGATCTTCCTGCGCTCGTGGCCCTACGCGCTCGACCTGTTCGAGCAGGCGGACTCGCCGGTCCGCGGCCAGGTCGGCATCGCTCCGCTGCCCGGGCACGCCAGCGGCACCGCCGGCGCCGGCGCCACCGGCGGCTTCCACCTCGGCGTGAACCGTCGCACCCGCCACCGGGACGCGGCGGTGGCGCTGGTGCGCTTCCTCGCCGCCGAGTCCGCCCAGCGCGCGCTGACGGCGGCCGGCGTGGCGCTCTACCCGACGCGCATGGCGCTCTACCACGATCCCGCGATCGTGCGCGCGCGCCCGAGCATGCCCCGCTTCCACGACCTGGCCCTGGCCGCGCGACCGCGTCCGGTCACGCCCGCCTACCTGATGCTGTCCACCACGGTGCAGCCCGAGTTCTCGGCGGCGCTCGTCGCCGTCAAGACGCCGCGCCAGGCGCTGGACCACGCGCGGCGCCGGCTGGAGTACATGCTGGGCGGCCTGCGGTGACGGGGCGCCAGCGCGCCGACCGGCGGGCGGGCCTGGCCTTCGTGGCGCCCGCCGCCCTCGCGCTGGCCGCGCTCGCCCTCTACCCGAGCCTGTGGGTGCTGTGGCTCTCGCTGCAGCACCGCGTGCCGATCTTCGGGATCGCCCGCTTCACCGGCCTCGACCACTACGCGTTCCTGGCCGCCGATCCGCGTTTCTGGAACGCCGTCCAGGTGACGCTCGTGTTCACCGGCGTGTCGGTCGCGCTCGAGCTGGCGCTCGGTCTCGCGGCGGCGCTGGCGCTGCAACGCCAGCGCGCCGGCCGTCGCCTGGCGCTGTCGCTGCTGCTGCTGGCCTGGGCCCTGCCCTCGGTGGTGACCGCCAGGCTCTTCGAGTGGCTCTATCACCCGTCGGCCGGCCTCGTGAACGCGCTCCTCGGCCGGTCGCTGAACTGGCTGGGCGATCCCACGCTCGCGCTGCCCGGGCTGATCCTGGCCGACGTCTGGCGCACGATGCCGTTCGTCGCGCTGCTCTGCTACGCGCGCCTGCTCACGATTCCCATCGAGGTCTACGAGGCCGCCCGCGTGGACGGCGCCGGCCGGCTGGCCACCTTCCGGTCCGTCACGCTGCCCCTGCTGCGCTCGATCCTGCTCGTCGCCCTGCTCTTCCGCACCCTCGACGCGCTGCGGGCCTTCGACCTCATGTTCGTGCTCACCGGCGGCGGCCCGGCCGGCACCACCGAGACGCTCACCGTGTACGCCTATCGCAGCCTGTTCCAGACGCTGCAGCTGGGATTCGGGGCGGCGCTCGGCGTGGTGATCTTCGCGCTCGTGATGGCGGTGGCTGCCGGCTACCTGCGCGCGCTGCGCCGCGAGGGCCTGGCCGCGTGAGGGTCCGGCGGCGCGCGGCGGACGTGGCGGTGCTGCTGCTGCTGGCGGCCTGGGCCACGCCGTACTTCTGGCAGCTGCGCACCTCGTTCACGCCCGACGCCGAGCTGCTGGCCACGACGCGCGTCCTGCCGGCCGCGCCGACGGCGATTCACTACCAGGCGGTCCTCGAGCGCAGCGTCATGCCGCAGGCGCTCGGCAACAGCCTCGCGGTGGCATCGCTGACGACGCTGGTGGCGCTGGCGCTGGGGCTGCCCGCCGCCTACGGCATCGCCCGGCTGCCGGTGCCCGGCAAGGGCCTGCTGCTCCTCGTGGTGGTGGCGTGCACGGCGTTCCCGCAGATCGCCACCGTGAGCCCGCTCTACCTGCTGCTGCGCGCGCTGGGGCTGCGCGACACGTGGACGGCGCTGGTGCTGGCCAACACCTCGTTCGCGCTCCCGCTCCTGATCTGGCTGCTGGCCGGGTTCATCCGGGAGATCCCGATCGAGGTGGAGGAGGCCGCCTTTCTCGACGGCGCCGGCCGCCTCCGGGTGCTGGGGCGGGTCGTGCTGCCGCTGATCGCGCCCGGCGTCGCCTCGGCCGCGCTGCTGACCTTCCTGGCCGCCTGGAACGAGTTCCTGTTCGCCTACACGTTCACGGCGACGGAAGCCAGCCGCACCGTGCCCGTCGCGCTCGCGCTCTTCCCCGGCGTGTTCGAGGTCCCCTGGGGCGACATCGCGGCGGCGTCGATCCTGGCTAGCCTGCCGCCGGTGCTCATCGTGATCGGCCTGCACCGCTGGCTGGTGCGCGGGCTGGTCGCGGGCGCGCTGAAGGAGTGAGGGCCTATGGCCGCCAGAGCGGGACGGCGACCCGCTCCGCGGAGCGGCGCAGCCGCCCATCCGCCGTCGCGAGTCTCGCCCCCTGGCGGGTGGCGAGCGCGAGATAGACACAGTCGTACAGCGCATGATCGAGCTCGAATGCGAGACGAACCGCCCGGGTCAGCAGCAGCGCGCTCGGGATCAGATCGATGCCGACGGCAAGTAGGCGGGCCATCGCTCGCTCGACCTGTTCTGCCGACATCTCGCCCCGCCGGGACTTCTTCCACCAGGCATTGGTCGCCTCGACCAGCATGATGTCTGGCGCCAGGAGGACCGCGTCCGTCCGAAGCACGAGCGTGGCCACGTCCGATCCGGGCTCAGGCACGAACCACTGGACCGCGATGGAGGCGTCGATGACCACCGGCGGCTCCGTCCGGAGCCGCTCGCGCACCTGGATCCGGCGCGCAGCGGGCCGCCGGCGCCGGATCACCGGTCGCGGTCTTCGCGGATGAGGTCGACGGCGCGCGAGCGATGCGGTTTCTGCTCGGCGCGCATGGCCGTAGCCTCGGCGGCGATCTGCTGTCGGGTCAGCTTGGTGCCCTCGTCGAGGATCCGGCGCGCCTCTTCCTCGACGGACACCCCGTGAAGGCGGGCCTGGAGCTTCAGGCGCTCGGCGACGACCTCGTCGAGATTGCGAATGATGATCGAAGCCACGGGCCCCATCCTAGAGAGGGAAGGTGATAGCGTCAAGTGCTATCACCGCAGGCCGGACGTCTCAGGCGCCGTGGAGCGCGGCCCAGGCGAGCGCGGCCCAGCCCATGAGGAACGCGAGGCCCCCGAGCGGCGTGACGGCACCGAGCCAGCGCTGCCCCGTGAGGGCGAGGAGGTAGAGGCTGCCCGAGAACACGAGGGTGCCGGCGACGAAGAGCCAGCCGGCGGCGGTGGCGGGGCCGCCGGGCCAGCGGCTCACCGCCCACGCCGCCGCCAGCAGGCCGAGCGCGTGGTACATGTGGTAGCGCGCGCCGACCTCGAAGACGCCGAGCAGGTCGGGGCCCAGACGTTCGCGCAGCGCGTGGGCGCCGAAGGCGCCCGCGGCCACGGCGAGCATCGCCGACACCGCGCCGAGCGCGAAGAACAGGCGGTCGACCGTCACCTCAGCCGCCGATGCTCCACTGGGCGTAGAACTCCAGGGGCCGGCCGATCAGGTAGCGCTCGAAGTCCGAGTGGAACCGCTCCGCCGCCACGTTCTCCAGGAACCCCGAGGCGGCGGCCTCGTCCAGGTCCGAATCCGGCTCGGCCATGCACTCCAGCAGGAGCCAGGAGAGGCCCTGCAACCGCTCGGGCGGCAGCTCCTCGTAGCGCTCGCTGAAGAAGACGCTGAACTCGGCGAACGTCCCGTGCAGCGTGAACGAGCCGTCGTCCTCGCGCGGGTCGTTGTCGGGATCGTCCCAGTGAGCGCCGAAGTCCGGGAACAGCGTCACGAGGCGGGCGAGCAGCTCGTCTGGAGCCATCGTGGCCGACTCCATCGTCAGCAGCCCGGCCGCCGCAGCATCACCGGATCGATCTTGCGTGCGACGAGCCGGCCGTCGGCGAGGTCGCCGTGCAGCCTGCCCCGCTCGACGATGACCTTGCCGCGCAGGATCGTCGTCACCGGCCAGCCCTTCACCGCCCAGCCCTCCCACGGGCTGTAGTCGCTCACGTGGAAGTCGTCGCGGGTGAGCGGGCGGGCGATGGAGGGATCGATCAGCACGATATCGGCGTCGCTGCCCGGCGCCAGGGCTCCCTTGCGCGGGTAGAGCCCGAGGATCTTCGCCGCGTTCGCCGAGGTGACGTCGACGAAGCGCTCCAGCGACATGCCGCGCTTGGCCACGCCCTCGGTGTAGACGATGCCCATGCGGGCCTCGGCCCCCAGGTTGCCGCCGGTGACGTCCTCGATCGTCTTGCCGCGCAGCTTGAGGTCCAGCGAGGTGGGGAACTCGTCGGTCGCCGTGGTGGAGACGGCGTCGTGCAGGAGGCCGTCCCACAGCGCGTCCCGGTCCTCGGCGAACTTCAGCGACGGGTAGGTGTGGTAGCAGTAGCCGCGCGGCGTGCGGTAGTCGTCGGCGGTGAAGCAGGCGTAGTGGTGCAGCGTCTCGGCGTAGATCGGCTTGCCGTGCGCGCGCGCCTCGGCCACCGCCTCCACGCCCTCCCTGGCCGAGGTGTGCACGAAGTAGACGGCGCCCCCGAGGGCGTTGGCCAGGGTGATCGTGCGCCGGAAGGAGACGTGCTCGGAGAGCTTGTTGTGCACGTAGGGCAGGTTCCAGCCGTCCAGGCGGCCTTCCTCGCGGAAGCGCTCGTACATGAACTGCACGATGTCGTGGTCCTCGGCGTGCACGACCATGATGCCGTCGTGGGCCGCCACCTTCTCCATCGCGTACTGGATGCGCCCGAAGTCGAGCCGGTTGGACGGGCGCCTCGGGTGCGGCGGCAGGATGTCGGTGGTGAAGACCTTGAACGACGGGAAGCCCTGCTGGATCGCTTCGGGGATGCCGTCCAGGGTCTTGGTCGGCAGCGGGCCGACCAGCGTGACGTGGAACGCGTAGTCGACATAGCTCTTGCGGCGCCAGCGGGCCACCCGCTGCTCGATGGCGGTGGGGATGTCGCCGCCCGGGCGGACGAAGCAGAAATCCACGTGCGTGGTGGTGCCGCCGAAGGCCATGCCCCGGCTGTCGTCCTCGGGGCCGAGGGTGAACAGCTCCTCGTCGGGGTGCATGGTGATCCGGTGGGCCAGGTGCGTGTGCGGCTCCACGCCGCCGGGGACGACGATCATGCCGGTGGCATCGAGCGTGCGGGCGGCCTCCGTGAACGTGCCCGGGGCGGCTACCGCGGCGATGCGCCCGTCCTGCACCGCGACCTCCCAGGCCCCGGCCCCGTGCGGCGTGACGACGCGACCGTTCTTGACGAGCAGGTCCAGCATGACCCCCTCCCGGCGTGCGTGGTGGCAGTACCCTACGCCGAGACGGGAAGAATTACGAGCGGTGCTTGACCGGCGGAGGGAGTCTGGCGATCCGGCCCGTCCGGGCCGACTCCGTCATCTCGCGAGCGATATCAGGCGGGCGGCGAGCGCGGGGCCGGTGCCCGCGTCCTCGTGCTTGAAGAACACGAAGGCGTCGCGCCAGCGCGCGCCGACGCGGCGCATCGTCGCCAGCCAGCCGCGCAGGTCGTCGTCGGAGTAGCCGGTCGCGCGGAGTCGGAGATAGCCCCAGTCGGCGGTTGCCACGGCGGGGGTGGCGCCGTCGTCGTTGTCGGCGATGCACAAGGCGGCGTTGCGGCCGGCCAGGCGCGTGTAGACCTCGTCGGTGAACCAGGTCGGGTTGCGAAACTCGAATGCCACCCGGACGGTGGGCGGCAGCAAGGCCAGGAGGTCGGCCAGGCGGCCGGCGTCCACCTTGAAGTTGGGCGGCAGCTGGAACAGCAGCGGGCCGAGCTTCGGCCCCAGCGTGCCGGCCGTGTCGCAGAAGAAGCGCACGGAATCGTCCACGTCGCGCAGCCGCGCGAAGTGCGTGATCCGCTGGGGCGCCTTCAGCACGAACGCGAACCCGTCCGGCACCGCCGCCGCCCAGCCCTCCACGGTCTGGGGCGTGGGCATCCGGTAGAACGTATTGTTGACCTCGACCGTCGAGAACCGCCCGGCATAATACGCCAGCATCGCCGCCGGCTTCATCCCTTCGGGATAAAACGACCCCCGCCACTCCGTGTAGTTCCACCCCGACGTGCCGACGCGAACGTCCACGGCCCTAATGGGTCTCGTGAACGGTGGTGAGGCGGGGGGTGGGGTGCGGGGGCCGCGGGCGCGCCATCATGGCGAGCCGTGGTCGCCGTTCGAGCGCAGGGCACGGCGAGCGAGCCGCCAGCGATTCGAGTGGTCTGCAGCCGAGCCCCCTTTGGGGAATGGGGGGCCGAGCGAGCCGTGCCCGGAGCGAGTTACGGCGACAGGCGAGCCATGCCGGCGCGCCCGCGGCCCCCGCACCCCACCCCCCGCCTCACCACCGTTCACGAGGTTCATTAGATCGTGAGCAACCCGCCGTTGGGTGACAACCACTGGCCCGTGACGAACGAAGCCTCGTCGGAGGCGAGGAACAGCGCGACGGCGGCGATCTCCTCCGGCGAGCCGAGGCGGCCCATCGGCGTCTGGCGCTCGGCGAGCAGGCGGATCATCGGGGGCAGGGGATCGAGAATGGGCGTGTCGATCCAGCCGGGACAGATGGCGTTGACCCGGATGCCGCGGGTGGCGACCTCGCGGGCCACCGAGCGGGTGAACCCAAGGATCCCCGCCTTGGCGGCGCCGTAATGCGGCGCGACCTCGATGCCCATGAGCCCCGCCACGCTCGAGATGTTCACGATGGCGCCCCGGTTGACGCGGCTCATGAGCTTGAGCGCCTCGCGCGTGCAGTAGAACGTCCCGTTCAGGTGCACGGCCAGCATCCGGGCCCAGTGCGCGTCGCTGAGCGACTGGGTGACGTCCCAGTGCGTCTCGACCTTGCCGGCCATCATCTCGGCGATGCGCGTCTCGGCCTTGGCCCGGAACGCCTCGCGGCCGCTGGCGTCGACCTCGCCGATCCCGGCGTTGTTGACGAGGACGTCGAGGCCGCCCAGCTCGCGTCCCACCTGCTCGACCATCGCCCGCACCTGCCCGCTGTCGGCCACGTCGGCCGCGATGGTCCGGGCCCCGCCGCCGATCTCGCCCGCGGTCCGCTCGGCGGCGTCCTTGCGGATGTCGTTGACCACCACCCGCGCGCCCTCCGCGGCGAAGCGCAGCGCGATGGCCCGGCCGATGCCGGAGCCGGCCCCGGTGACGAGCGCCACGCGCCCCTCGAGCTGCATCGCGCTATCTCCCGACGCCCGCCGTCTCGTCGACGTGGGCGTCCTCGCGGAAGTGCGGCATGACCTCCTCGGCGAACAGCTGCATCATCTCCAGGGTCTTCTCGTGGCTGCCGCCGTTCATCCCCGAGCAGACGATCCCCGCCTTCAGCTCGTCGGAGAAGACGCGCAGCTTGTCGCGCACGGTGGCGGGGCTGCCGCAGATGATGTAGCCGCTCGATTCCAGATCCTCGTAGGTCAGCTCGGTCGGCATCTTGCCGCGCGTGCCGAGCAGCCGCTTCAGCGACGCTTCCGTCGTGTAGCCGGGCGGCTGCCAGTAGGGCGGCCGCATCCGCAGCCCCACGTGGTAGACCCACATCGCGTGGGCGCGGGCGATCGCCTCGGCCTTGCGGTCGTTCTCGGCCACGCAGATCGGCAGGTTCACGGTGAGCTGGTAGGGGCTGGCGGTGTAGCCGTGGCGCTCGCAGGCCTCGCGGTACTCGCCGTAGATCTGGGCGATGCGCGCCAGCGGCGTGAAGACCATCAGGTAGGGGAAGCGCCGCCGGGCCGCCCACTCGACGGTCTCGCTCGAGCCCTGCGAGGGACACCACACCGGGGGGTGCGGCCGCTGGAGCGGGCGGGGCCAGGGATTGACGAACGGGTAGCGATAGAAACGACCGTCGAAGGCGAACGGCCCCGGCTCCGTCCAGGCGCGCAGAATGAGGTCGGCCGCCTCGTAGAAGCGCTCGCGCGAGTGGGTCGGGTTCGCCGCCGTCGAGTAGTACTCGGGGCCGATCCCGCGCACGAAGCCCGACACGATTCGCCCACCGGAGACCACGTCGAGCATCGCGATCTCCTCGGCGATGCGCAGCGGGTTCTCGCGCAGCGGCAGCCCGTTGCCGAGGATGGCGATCTTCGCCCGGGTCGTGCGCCGCACGAGCATGGCGGCCATCACGTTGGGGCTCGGCATGGTGCCGTAGCAGTTCTGGTGGTGCTCGTTGACGCAGATGCCGTCCCAGCCCAGCGCCTCGGCGTACTCGAGCTGGTCCAGGTACTGGTGATAGAGCGTGCGGCCGACCGCCGGGTCGTAGTGGCGATTGGACAGCGTCACCCACGAGGACGGCTCGTCGTGCTCCATCGGGTACGGCATGAGGTGGAAGTAGTAGAACTTCACCGGTCGTCGCTCCGGGCCGCGCAGAACTCGATGACCGCCGCCGCCACGGCCTCCGGCTCCTCGAGGTGGGGGACGTGGCCCGAGGCCTCGAACACGCGCAGCACCGAGCCGGGAATCTCCTTGCGCCACGCCTCCGCGCAGGCGAGCGGGGCCAGCCGGTCGTGGGCCCCCCAGCACAGCAGCGTCGGCGTGGTGATGCGCGCGAGCCGCCGGCGCAGGAGCGGGTTGTAGAGGTACGGGTTCCAGGCCACCCGGGCCAGCGCGGTGTTCTGCCGGTAGAGCAGCGCCAGCGTGTCGATGCTCATGTCGGGCGGCGCCAGCGCCAGCGCGGCCATCGGGTCGTGGAAGACGGTCTCGACCAGCTGCGGCAGCTCCATGCCGAAGAGAAACGGATAGATCCAGCCCTCGACCTTGATGCCGACCGGGTCGATGAGCGTCATGGACTGCAGGCGAGGGGACGCCATCGTCGCCATCTCGGCGGCGATCCAGCCGCCGAACGAGGCGCCCACGACGTGCACGCGCTCGACTCCCAGTGTATCGAGCAGATCGAGGTAGTGAAACGCCAGGTCCGAGATGTGCTCGACCCAGTCGGCGGCCGGGGCGCCGCCGTGGCCGGGATGGCTGGGGGCCAGCACGGTGAAGCGCTCGGCCAGGCGCGCCTGGAACGCGAGCCAGCGGCCGCCGGCGCCGGCGCCGTGCAGGAACAGGAGCGGCGGCCCAGCGCCGTCGCGCAGCAGGTCGACGGGCGTGTCGCGGACGACGATCCGGATCGGCTCGGGCATGGCGTTACTTCTACCCTGTCAGCGGCGGATACGCCACCAGAGGGCGAGGCCGAGGATGGCGACGAGGCCGCAGGTGCCGGTCACCACGAGGGTCGGCCGGATGCCGAAGCGCTCGGCCAGCGTGCCGATGATGAACGCCCCGAAGGGCGACATGCCGGCGAAGACCAGCATGTGCAGGCCCATGATGCGGCCGCGCAGCTCGTCGGGCACGGTGAGCTGGTGCGAGGTGTTGGCGCCCGCCATCACCCGGATGCTGCAGAAGCCCATCACCGCGAGCACGGCGGCCGCGGCGCCGAAGCGGGTCACCTGGGACAGGACCACGGTCGCCACCGCCAGGACCAGGGCGGGGAGGACGAGCGAGAGGACCGCGGGGCGCCCGCTCCCGCGGAGGGCCAGGGTGAGCGCGCCGGTCACCGCGCCCACGCCGAGCGCGGCCATCAGCAGGCCGAAGCCGTGCGCGTCCAGCCCCAGCCCTTGCCGCGCGAACAGCGGGACCATGACGTTGTTGTTGACGAGGAAGACGCTGACGGCGAGGACGAGGCCGAGCACCAGCAGGATGCGCGGCGTGCGGACGGCGTAGGCCACGCCCTCGGCGATCTGGCTGCCGATCCGGCGGTCGCCCCGGAACCTCGGCGCACCCTGGGTCTGCATGGCGAGCAGGGCGGCGATCACGGCCACGAACGACAGCGCGTTCACGCCGAAGGCCGTCGCGGTGCCCCAGCGGGCGATGGCGAGACCGGCCAGCGCGGGGCCGACGATCCGTGCGCTGTTGAAGATCGCCGAGTTCAGGGCGATCGCGCTCGGCAGGTCGGTCCTGCCCACCATCTCGGCGATGAAGGACTGCCGCGCCGGGTTGTCCAGCGCGTTGGCCAGCCCGTAGACGGCGGCCATTACCGCCACGTGCCAGTACTGGACGTGACCGGACGTCACCAGCACGGCGAGCGTCAGGGCCTGCGCCCCCATCACCGACTGGGTGGCGACGAGCAGACGCCGCTTGGGCAGCCGGTCGGCCAGCACGCCCGCCAGGACGGACAGCAGCATGATCGGCGTGAACTGCAGGGTGCCGACCAGGCCCAGCCGGAACGGCGAGTCGGTCAGCTCGAGGACGAGCCAGGCCTGAGCGACCGACTGCATCCAGGTGCCGACCTGCGAGACGAGCTGCCCGGCGCAGAACAGCCGGAAGTCGCGGTGCGCGAGGGCGCGCAGCGGGGCGGGCAGGCGAGAAGGCGCGGCGCCGGACACCCGCCGAGTGTACGCCGGCTGCGCGACGCCTTCAGTCGAGCACGCGGGCGAGTGCTGGCTTGCGACTGCGCTCGGTGGCGAGGAACGTGACGAGCCCCAGCACGATGGCGAGCGCCGAGGCCAGGAAGCCCGCGGGGAACCCGCGGGTCTCCACCAGCAGCGCGACGAGTGGCGAGCCGATGAACACGCCGACGTCCCAGGCGCCCGACAGCGTGCCGATCGCCAGGCCCCGCTCGGCCGGCGGCGTGCGGTCCACGACGAGGGCGACCAGCGTCGGGTAGAGCATCGAGTTCCCGGTGCCCAGCAGAGCGGCGCCGGCCACGAGCGAGGCGATCGTGGGGGACAGCGCCAGGAGCGCGTTGCCGAGGGCGACGGCGACGAGCGCCGGCGCCAGCACGCGGGTCCGGCCCAGGCGGTCGGAGGCCCGGCGCAGGAGGAACCGGCACGCGATCGTGCAGCCGGACATGAGCGGGAAGAACCACGCGGCGGTGCCGAGGCCGGCGGCCGAGGCATGCATCGGCAGGAACGCGTAGACCGTGGAGTGCCCGGTCGTGATGATGATGAGCGCGATCGAGGCGGCGACGGCGTGCCGGCTCCAGAGGCGGGCGCGGTTGGCCGGCGGTCCGGGACCGCCCGGCGGCGTGCGCAGCGCCAGCACGAGGGCGCCGAGGAGCAGGCTCAGTGCGGTGACCACCGCGAAGTCGAGCGCGATGCCCCCGGCGGCGGCCAGCGCGAACCCGGCTACCGGGCCGGTCGCCACCCCCACCGACGAGGCCACGTAGTAGAGGCTCAGCGCCTCGCCCCGGCGAGCGGGCGGGCTCTCGTTGGCCACCACGACGCTGCCGGTCGTCGAGATGAGCGCGTTGGCGATGCCCAGACCCGCCATCAGCGCGATCAGGGCGGCCGGCGTGGCGGCGAAGTTCAGCGCGACCATGGTCAGCACGAGGACCGCGGCGCCCGGCAGCATCACCGTGCGGGCGCCGTACCGGTCCGCCCAGCCCCCGACCTGGGGCCGCAGGACCATCGCGACACCGGTCATCACCGCGAAGAGCCAGCCGATCTGGGCGTGGCTGCCGCCGAGCGCGACGATCTGCAGGGGCAGCTGCGTGTTGAGCACGTAGGTGACCACGTGGACGAGCAGCGTGATCGCCACGCAGAGCAGGAGCGTCCGGGTGAACAGCGCCGGCGAGCCCGGCCGCGAATCCATCGCGCTCCTTCCCTGGGACGGGGATGACCCCTCAGAGCCCGTGAACGAAACGCGGGGTCGAGGACCGTCTCGGCTTCGCCGGGACGGTCCGAGCGTCTGGGGGTGTGGGGGCCATGTCGGGGCCCCCACTCACATCAGTATCCGCTGAAGCGTGACGACATCCAGCCAGATTCCGTGCTTGAAGGCGACCTGCCGCTCGTGCCCGACCCGGACGAACCCGTGGCGCGCGTGCAGCGCGAGTGACGCCGCGTTGCCCGCGGTGATGCGCGCGATGACCGAGTGATGCCGGTGCTCGCGCGCCAGGGCGAGCAGCTGGCCGAGCACCAGACCGCCCAGGCCCTTGCCGCGCCAGCCGTCCTTGACGTAGACGGAGTTCTCCACGGTGGCGGCATACGACGGCTTCGCCCGGTACGGCGAGAGCGCGCCGAAGGCGACGACCTCGTCGCCTTCCACCGCCACGATCACCGGGTGCCGCGGCCCGTGCGCCGCCAGCCACGAGCGCTGGGCGTCCACGGTGCGCGGCTCGGTGTCGGTGGTCGCCGTTGTTTCCAGCACCGCGCGATTCCAGATGGCGGCGATCGCCTCGCTGTCGGAGACCGTGGCCGGACGGACGACCGGGACGTAGTCGGTGGTGTCCATGGTCCGATGCTGGAGCCACGGGCGCCATCAGGGAAATCAATTGTTTTGATCCGGACCATCACGTAAATCTTGTGGCCCCACAGATCTCCAGGTCGCGGACCTGCGGAGCCGCCGGTCGGAACACGCTTATGGCGTGACCCGGTAGCCTCGTTCGTCGAGACAGCGGACGTAGCGGTCGAGGTACGCGGCCTCCTGTTTGCGGTGCTGTTGTGCGCCGGCGACCGTGCCAAGCACGTCTCCGAGCGCGAACCCGATGGCGGCCCCTACCGCCACCGCGCCGCCGACGACACCGGGCGCCTCGCTGGCGCTCACCGAAGTATTCGAGAAAAACAGTGAGAGCAACCCCAGGCCAGCCCCGATGATGATGCCCCCGATCAGGGAGACGAGCTTCGTTTTCAGGAGCGCGGCACGGTCACGCTCACCCGCGGCACGGGCGTCGCACTCGCTACGGTCGCGCTGGATTGCCTCGGGATCCTGTCCGCGGAGCGGCACGACCGTGAGCGAGGCCGTGCTGGCGCACGCATTCCCCGCCAGGGCGATTGCGACGAGGCCAGCTATCAGTCGCACGGGTATGGTGAGCGAGTCGGATCGCAACGGCCGCCTTCGGTCACGGGCTCGTCCACGATCGCGGAAACGGGCGACGCCGCCGGCCGCGCGGCGCCGAAGAGCTCCTCCGCGATCTCACGGGCGAGGGTCTCCAGGGCCGTGTCTCGAGCCTCCCGGAACCCGGCAGCGCCATCGTGGGCCCATTCGACGAACCTCGCGTCGCGAGGACTCCGGTGTGCGTACGTTTTCTCCAACACCACCGTGTCGTCGGCCGCTTTCACCAGGCGCAACCGGGCTTCGACCGCGACACCGAGCATCGGATCAACATCCGGTACCGAGAGCTTCAAGGCACGGTCCGAGGAACTCGACGGCCGCCGTTCGAGCCCGAGTCGCCCCAGCGTGATCTCCGCCACCGTGTCGATGCCCTGCACCGCGGCGCCCCGATAGCTTCCCGTGTCGATCGCGTCCGCTGGAACCGAACTGGGCGACAGGATGGTCACGCTCGCTGATCGACGACGTCCTTCCTCTTCGATCGCCGACGCGATCCGCTGGTGGTCGACATCCCGGATCGCGGCGATGATGGCCGCCTGACTCGCGCGCCGCTCGCCCTCGGGCATGGCCTTCATCGCGCCCTCGATCGTGCCTCGTCCCACCCAGTACGGCGTCATGATCGCGACAACACACAACTCAGGCAAGCGCCCGATCGTGACGAAGCAGCCGGCGCCGGACAGCACGCCCAGACCGACGCCTTTTGCCGCGCCGAGGACACCTCCCCCCACGCCTCCGAGAGGGGTTGGCCCGGCGACGGCGGCCGTCGGCTTGACGTCGACCACGACCACGCCGACTCGGCCCAGTCCCCCACGTTGCTCATCGGAGAGCGCCGGCACTGTCTTGGCCGCGCACCCATTGAGGACGAGTGCCAGAACTGATCCCCGAATCGCCGCCCGCCCCATCATGACGCCGGCCGAGGTCCGATGTAAGTGGCGTGCACGATCTCGGAGCAGCCATCGCGATCGTCGCGCCATCACGGTTGACCTCCGGACACCGCAAGATCAACTCGACCTGCTCAAGAGACGGGAGAAGCCGTCCAACCTTACGGGCCGGTGGGCGGCGCGCCGCCGTGTCGAAATCCCGACAGAGCCCGGTAGGACCACGCTAAAATCTCGGCCACCTATGGCAGCCTGGGCTGAATTGCTCGGCGAAAGCCCCGGCATGGCGGCGGTGCGCGACAACGTCGCCCGGCTGCTGGAGCATTCTGCCGACGGCCGCCGGCTGCCGCCCATCCTCATCCAGGGAGAGACCGGAACCGGCAAGACGGTCCTCGCCCGGGCGATGCACGACGCCAGTCCCCGCCGGCCGTGCCCCTTCGTCGACATCAACGCCGGCGCTGTCGCGGAAACGCTGCTCGAGGATCAGCTCTTTGGTCACGAGCGGGGCGCTTTCACCGACGCGCGGGAGGCACGAGCCGGGTTCTTCCAGGAGGCTCACCGGGGGACGCTGTTCCTCGACGAGGTCGGCCTCATGTCCCCGGCGCTGCAAGGCAAGCTTCTCAAGGCCATCGAGGAACGGACGGTGCGGCGGCTCGGGAGCCGGCGGAGCGAGCCGGTCGACGTCTGGGTCATCACCGCGTCGAACGCAAATCTCGCCCAGGCCATGCGCGACGGCAGTTTCCGGGCCGACCTGTACTATCGCCTCGCCGGCGTCACTTTCTGGCTCCCTCCGCTCCGTGAACGCGGCGACGACATCCTGCTGCTCGCCGAGCACTTCCTCGAATCCGCATGCCGCGTCCACCGAATCCCGCCCCGACGCCTGGAGGCCGGCGCCCGTGGCATGCTCCGTGCTCACGACTGGCCCGGGAACGTCCGCGAGCTCGCTCGCGTCATGGAATGCGCGGCCGTGTTCGCCGACGGTCCGATCATCACCGAAGGATTGTTGCGGACGCAGATGGGCGACATCGGGCCAGCCAGGCGGACAGGGCCGGAGCGGGCGCGCCTGCCTCTCAAGGAGGAGCGCGACGCGCTCGAGCGCGAGCGTCTGCTCGAGGCGCTGCGAGACAACGGCCAGAACCTGACGCGCGCCGCCGCCGCGCTCGGCATGAAGCGGAACACCTTCCGCTATCGTCTCGAGCGTCTGGGGCTGGTCGAGCGTCTCCCGCAAACCGCGGGCCAGGCGACCGGGGTGGCGCTCCCGACCGCCGTGAACACGGAGCCTCCCGCGACCCGATGGGAGCCGCGCCGCCTCGGGCTTCTGCGGCTCGAGGTCGCTGCACCCTCGACAACGGAGCCGCTTCCGGCCGGCCGCGCCGTCGACGCCGCCGTCGAGAAGGTGCACATCTTCGGCGGCCGCGTCGAGGAGCGCAGTGCGACCGGGATCGTGGCGGTGTTCGGTCTCGACGCGGCGGAGGACGCACCGAGGCGCGCAGCACACACGGCGGTCGCCGTCCAGACGGCCGTCGCCCAGGCGCACGTCGAGGGGCGCGCGGGCGGCGTGCGAGCCGCGATCCACGTCGGCCGCCTCCAGGTCGGCTTCACCGGGGCCGACACCACGATCGACCTGGACGCCAAGCGGGAGGCGTGGAAGCTGCTCGACGACCTGCTGTCGCAGGCCGAGCCCGGCACGATCGTGGCGAGCGAGGCGACGGCGCCTTTCCTGGAGCGCCGCTTCGAGCTCGCGCGCCTCGGCCACGGGGACGACAGGGCGCCGACCGTATACCGCGTCGTCGGCCCCGGCCGGGGTCGACGGCTCCCGGCGTTCGTGGGACGCCGCCAGGACCTCGAGCTCTTGCGCGCGCATCGCGAG
>DASTOJ010000316.1:0-39558 GCA_035762565.1 Candidatus Methylomirabilota bacterium
CGGGCAGTTAGTGACGGCGAAACTCCTTGGAGGCTCCGGCATGAAGTGCTCCCGGTGCCACGCCGAGAATCCTCCTGGAACCAGATTCTGCGGCCAGTGCGCTACTCCGCGCGCTGCTCGGGGCCGACCCGTCCCTCGACGACGCCGATCAGGTCCAGGCGAGCCTGCACCCGGTCGGCCGTGGCGTCATCGATGTACACCGCCACGTCGACGTCGCTGAGCGGGCGGAGCTGGTGCCGTCCCGCCCCCCCGAACAGATAGGCGAAACGGACTTCCGGCCGGCGGTCGAGCGTCGCGCCGAGCGTGCCGAGCCGGGACTCGATGTGCGCTGGAAGTGCTGTGCCCCGTCGCATCGTAGCGATTATACGGGCGACGCACCGGGGTCATGCGGAGACATCTCGGGAGGGCGACGCCGGACCGACGAAGCCGATGTAGGCACCGCACGCGTGGTCAGGGGAGACCAGCATGGCCTGCTCGCCGGTGTTGCGGACGCCGCGGGCCGGCGGCGGCACACCGTGGCGCTCCAGCCAGCGGGCGGCGGCCTCCATGCTGCGCGTGCGGTACAGGACCTGGAACGGGCCCGGTCCCCGGCGGGCGAGCGCCTCGGCGGCGGGGCCGGGCTCGGCCGGCTGCGCCACGGTCAGCCCCGTCGGGCCCAGGTCGAACACCGCCATGTCGGCCTTGATGACCGCGCCGCGCTGGATCGCGGGCACCGGCAGGCCGAGCACGCGCGCGTACGTCCCGGCCGCCGCGGTCACGTCGGGCACCGCGATGTAGGCGCGCTCCACACGGAGCACACCGTTGGGGTGCTCGCCGGCCCGCGGGACCTGCCGCCGCCGCGCGTCGAGCGGTGTGAGGTGCTGGACGAAGAAGACCGGCAGCGGGTTGGCCGGGCCGAGCGCGGCGGATCTCCAGCGCAGCTCCAGGCCGGCCGGCGTTCGCCGGGCGCCCTCGGAGGCGTCGCCCACGTCCACCCCCCGCGCGCGGATCGCCGCCACGTCGGCCTCCAGGTCGTCGCTCTGCACGGCGATGTAGCGGAAGCCGCCACCGCCCGCGAGGAACTCGGCAAGGCGGGCATCGGAGCTGCCCGGGGCCGGTGCCGGAGCGTCGTCACGCAGGCTCAGCAGCTCCAGGTAGTCGTCGTGAAGGAGCGCGATGGCGTTGTGGGTTCCCCGGCCGGCGTGGCTGCCGCCCGGGTGGACGTCGAACCCGAGGCGTGCGTAGGCCGCGATGCCGGCGTCCAGCTTCGGGACGCAGATCATGACGTGGTCGATGCGGGTCAGCATCGGGGGCGTGCTCGGCGACTCACCGCGGCACCAAACTCTTGAACTTCGGCATCACCTCGCGGGCGAGCAGCTCCATCGAGTGGCGCCAGGCCCGGGGATTCTCGGAGTAGTCGAAGCAGAACAGCAGCAGCGTGCCGAAGCCGCCGACCTCCTCGTAGATCGCGTGCAGCCGTTCGGCCACGGTGGCCGGCGAGCCCACCAGCCAGTTGTGGCGCGCGCAGTATTCGGGCGTCACGTCGGAGTCGGGGACGTCCGGGCGGTGCTTCAGGAACTCGGTGAACTGGAAGGAGGCCAGGAGCGGCAGGAAGTACTCCTGCATCATGCGGCCCATCATGCCGCCGGCGGACAGGCGCATCGCCTCCGCGTCGGTGTCGGCGACGAAGACCTCGCGTACGAGGCGCCACTCCGACCGCTTCGGCGTCCGGCCCGTTCGGGCCGCGCCGATCTCGACGGACTCCCAGTGGCTGCCGACGTAGGTCGGGTTCAGGTTCAGGCTCATCGGCCAGTAGCCGCGCTCGCCGGCGAGCTTGAGCGTGTCGGAGCCCTTGCTCACCCCCGCCACCCCGATCGGCGGATGGGGTTTCTGAAAGGGCTTGATGTGCGGCCGCAGCGTGTCGAGCATCGTGCCGGTCTTGGTCACGTGCCAGTACTTGCCCTTGTGGTCGAACTCCGCCTCGTCGCTCCACAGGCGCAGGATGATCTCGAGTGCCTCGCGGGTCATCTCGCGGTGCTGGCCGGCGTTGCCGTCCACGTTGAACATGGCCCAGTCACTGGGCAGCCCGCTGGCGGCCACGCCGAAGTTGAGCCGGCCCTGGGCGAGGTGGTCGAGCATGGCCACGCGGTGGGCCAGCTCGGCCGGATGGTGGTACGGCATGAGGAACCCGCCGGGGCCGATCCGCATGTGCTGGGTCTGCAGCAGGGCCTGGGCCACGAGCAGGTCAGGCGCCGGGTGGGGCTCCCAGGGCGCGGTGTGGTGCTCGCCGATCCACGCCTCGCTGAACCCCAGCTCGTCGGCCCAGCGCAGCTGCTGGAGGTCCCACTGGTGGCCGTCGTAGAGGCTGCGCTCGGGCGGGTGCGAGGGCATCGTGAACAGTCCGTAATCCATCGCTGAACCTCCTCCGGGAGTCCTGGTAGCTTACACGTTTGATCGCCGGCCGGTGACTCGGTATGCTGTCAACCCGATGTCGCCTCCCCTCGAGCCCGGCCGGCGCGTACGGACCGCTGCCCATGGAACGCTTCCAGCGGGCGGCGGTCTACGTCGACCGCATCCTCAAGGGAGCCCGGCCCGGCGATCTGCCCATCGCGCAGCCGAGCACGTTCGAGCTGGTCCTCAATCTCCGGACGGCCAAGGGGGCTCGGGCTCGAGATTCCCCCCGCGCTCCGGTTGCGAGCCGCCCGGGTGATCGAATGACGCCGGACCGAGGGGATGCCATGAACGACGTGCTGGCGGGAGTGCGGGTGCTCGACTTCGGGCGCTACATCGCCGGGCCGTACTGCGCGGCCCTGCTGGCCGACCTGGGCGCCGACGTCATCCGCGTCGAGCGGCGGGGGGGCGGCGAGGACCGCTGGGTGGCGCCGGTCGGCGAGGACGGCGTCGGCGCCATGTTCCTCGTGATGAACCGCAACAAGCGCGCGATGACGCTCGATCCCTCGGCGCCGAAGGGCCGGGAGATCGTCAAGAAGCTGGTCGCCACAGCCGACGTCGTCGTCGCCAACCTGCCGCCCGAGGTGCTGCGCAGTCTCGCCCTCGACCTCGACAGCCTGCGCCGCGTGAAGCCCGACATCATCCTCACCACGGTGACCGCCTTCGGCGCCGGTGGGCCGTGGAGCCACAAGCACGGTTTCGACGGCATCGGCCAGGTGATGTGCGGCTCGGCGTACCTCACCGGCACCCCCGAGCAGCCGATGCGCGCCAGCGTGGCCTGGGTGGACTGCGGGACGGCGTCGCTGGCCGCCTTCGGCACCCTGGCCGCCCTGATGGCGCGGCAGAAGACCGGCCGCGGCCAGAAGGTGGAAGGCGCACTGCTGCGGACGGCGGTGGCGTTCAACAATCCCACACTGGTCGAGCAGCAGGTCATCCGGCCCGACCGGGTCGCCACGCTGAACCGCGGCCAGACCTCGGCGCCCTCGGACCTGTTTCGCACCCGCGACGGCTGGATCATCGCCTACGCGATCGGCGGGCCGATGTTCGCGCGGTGGGCGCGGCTCATGGGCGAGGAGCACTGGCTCGCCGATCCGCGGTTCAAGGACGACGAGGCTCGGGGCAGGCACGGCGCGGTCATCTCCGAGCGGATGTCGCGCTGGACCGCCGAGCGCTCCACGGAGGCGGCGCTGGCCGAGCTGGAGAAATCGCACATCCCGGCCGGCCCGCTCCACTCGCCCCGGCAGGCGCTGGAAGATCCCCACATCCGCGCGGCGGGCCTCCTCGCCGACACCGACTACCCCGGCCTGCCCCGTCCGGTCCCGCTGGCCCCGACCCCGGTCGACCTGTCGGAGACGCCCGGCCGCTTCCGCCAGCGCGCGCCCCGGCTGGGCGAGCACACCGAGGCGATCCTGGCCGAGCTGGGGTACGGCCCCGACGAGATCCGCACGCTGCGCGTCGAGGGAGTGATCTAGCGATGGCGGACTACGTCCTGGTCGAGAAGTCGCTGGGTGTCGGGATCCTCACGCTGAACCGTCCCGAGCAGCTCAACGCGATGAACCACCAGCTGAGCGCCGAGCTGCACGCCGCGGTGATGGCCCTGAGCGCCGACGACGAGATCGGCTGCGTGGTGATCACCGGCGCCGGGAACAAGGCGTTCTCGGCCGGCGGGGACATTCACGAGCAGCGCGAGGACGATCGGAACTGCACCCAGACCGAGCTGGACGCGCGCGCCGCCGGCCGCGCCCGCGGGAGCTACGAAATCGCCGCGTGTCCCAAGCCGACCATCGGCATGATCAACGGGCTCGCCTACGGCGGAGCCGCCGTGCTGGCCTCCTCCCTGGATATGCGCGTCGGCTGCGAGCACGCGAGCTTCCGCTTCCTGGCCGCCGCCTACGGGCGCATCAACAGCACGTGGACGCTCCCCAACCAGGTGGGCTGGCCCGTCGCCAAGGAGCTGCTGTTTTCGGGCCGCGTCGTGGAGGCGGAGGAAGCCCACCGCATCGGCCTGCTCAACCACCTGGTGCCGTGCGCGGCGCTGCGCGACAAGACCATGTGGCTGGCGACGATGATCGCCGGGAATCGCCGGGAGGCGGTGATGGGCGTGAAGGCCCTGTTGCTCCAGGACCTGGGCTGCGACCTGCACGAGCAGTGGGTGAACGAGCGAAAGTACACCACCGACGTCGTCAGAGGCGCGAAGGCCGAGTCGGCGTTCCCGGAGTTCATCGCCCGCAAGGGCCGCGCGCTGTCCTGACCGGGTGCGGGCGTGAAGCGGGCGGGTGCGATACACTCCCCGCGCCGGGTCGGTCTGGTCGCACCCGCACCGAGCACCCGGCAAAGGAGCCCGACATGAAGGCGGCAGTCTTCCACGGTCCCCACAAAGAGCTCACCATCGAACAGGTCGACATCGCCAAGCCCATCGGGCGCGAGGTGCTCGTGCGCACGGTGGCCAGCGGCGTCTGCCACAGCGACCTGCATTTCATCGAGGGGCTCTACCCGTTCGCGGCGCCGGCCATCCTCGGCCACGAGGCGGCCGGGATCGTGGAAGCCGTGGGCCCTCACGTGGACGAGTTCAGGCCCGGCGATCACGTAATCGCCTGCCTGTCGGTGTTCTGCGGCCACTGCGAGTACTGCCTGACCGGGCGCACGCACCTCTGCCAGAGCCGGCCGGTCCGGGCGGCCACCGAGCCGCCGAAGCTCTCCTGGAAGGGCGCGGCCGTCAACCAGTTCGCCAATCTCTCGAGCTACGCCGAGCAGATGCTGGTGCACGACAGCGGCCTCGTGAAGGTGCGCGACGACATGCCGCTCGACCGCGCCGCGCTCATCGGCTGCGGCGTGACGACAGGCGTGGGGGCCGTGCTCAACACCGCGCGAGTCGAGCCGGGCACGACCGTGGCGGTGTACGGAGCGGGGGGCGTGGGGCTGGCGGCGATCCAGGGTGCGGTGATCGCGGGGGCCCGCATGATCATCGCGGTCGACGTCGTCGCCCACAAGCTCGAGACCGCCAGGGCGCTCGGCGCCACTCACGGCGTGAATGCCGCCGAGGTGGATCCCGTGAAGGCGATCCGCGAGCTGACCGGCCCCGGCGCCGACTACGCGTTCGAGGCGATCGGCCTCAAGAAGGCGGCCGAGCAGGCCTTCGAGTGCCTGCGACCGGGCGGCACGGCGACGATCGTCGGCATGATCCCGGTCGGGCAGAAGATCGAGCTGGACGGCCCGTCGTTCCTGCGCGAGAAGAAGGTGCAGGGCTGCAGCATGGGCTCCAACCGGTTCAAGGTCGACATGCCGCGCTACGTCGAGCTGTACCGCCAGGGCCGGCTCAAGCTCGACGAGATGATCACCCGCCGCGGCCGCCTGGAGGACGTCAACGAGGCCTTCCGGGCGATGAAGGCCGGCGAGGTGGCCCGCACCGTCTTGATGTTCAACTAGCTCTCGACAAGGACAACCCATGGCCACGATCACGGGGTCGGAAGCCCTGGCGCAGGCGCTCAGGTCGCAGGGCGTGGACACGCTGTTCTACCTCATGGGTGGGCCGATGCTGGAGACCGAGGCGGCCTGCATCACGCTCGGCATCCGGGCGATCGACCACCGCCACGAGCAGGCCGCCTCGTTCGCGGCGCACGCGTGGACGCGCGTGATGCGGCGGCCGGGCGTCTGCATGGGGTGCTCGGGGCCCGGCGCCACGAACCTCGTGACGGGCGTGGCCACCGCCTTCGCCGACTGCGCGCCGCTGGTGGCGATCGGGGGCGCCAGCCCGCGCGTCTACCAGGGCATGGAGGCGTTCCAGGAGATCGACCAGCTCGCGGTCATGAAGCCGATCACCAAGTGGGCCGAGCGCATCTACGACGCCCGGCGCATCCCCGACGTGGTGGCCACCGCCTTCCGCCAGGCCACGAGCGGGCGGCCGGGCCCGGTGTACATCGACATGCCGGGCGACATCCTGGGCGAGAAGGTGGAGGAGGAGAGTCTCCGCTACGCGGCGGCCTGGAAGCCGGCGCCGCGGACGCTCGGTGACCCCGGCGCCGTCAAGGAGGCGATCGCCCTCCTCGCGAGGGCCGAGCGCCCGGTGGTGATCGCCGGCAGCGGCGTGTGGTGGTCGGACGGCGCCGCCGCGCTGCAGGCCTTCGTCGAGGCCACGGGCATTCCCTTCTACACCAAGCCGATCTCGCGCGGCTTGATCCCCGAGGACCACGCGCTGTCGTTCCTCAACGCCCGCAGCAAGGCGTTCACCGAGGCCGACGTCGTCCTCGCGGTCGGCACGCGCTTCGACTGGATGATCCAGTTCGGGCGGCCGCCGCGCTTCGCCGCCGACCTCAAGGTCATCCACGTCGACGTCAACCCGTCGCAGCTCGGCCACAACCGCGAGGTCGACGTGCCGATCGCGGGCGACGCCCGCGCCGTGCTCGAGCAGCTCCGGGCGGACGCCGAGGGCACGCTCAACCCGAGGCTCTACGCCAACTGGACGAGCAAGCTCCGCGTGCTCGACGGCGAGAAGTCGGCCGAGCAGGACAAGGCGATGAGCAACGACGACACGCCCATTCACCCGTTGCGCCTGTGCAAGGAGGTTCGCGACTTCCTGCGGCGCGACGCGATCCTCGTCGTCGACGGCCAGGAGATCCTCAACTTCGGCCGGCAGGCGATCCCGACCTACCTGCCCGGCCACCGGCTCAACTCCGGCGCGCTCGGCACCATGGGCGTCGGCCTGCCCTACGGCGTGGGCGCCAAGGTCGCCAAGCCCGACGCGCAGGTGCTCGTCCTGCACGGCGATGGCTCGTTCGGCATCAACGCCATGGACATCGACACGGCGGTACGCCACAGGATCCCGGTGGTGTGCGTGATCAGCAACAACGGCGGCTGGACGGCCGACGCGCCGTGGACGCGGCCGCTGCCCAAGCCGGGGCGCAACCTGGGCCACACCCGCTACGACCGGATGGCGATGGAGCTGGGCGCCCACGGCGAGTTCGTCGAGAAGCCCCACGACATCCGTCCGGCCCTCGAGCGCGCGTACGCCTCCGGCAAGCCGGCGATCGTCAACGTCATCACCGACCACAAGGCGCGCGCCCAGACGGTGCGGTTCTCGGCGTACACCACATGAAGGCGTTCTGGATTACACCGGGCCCCGGCGGGACCAGGGTCGAGCTGCGCGAGACGCCCCCGCCCGAGCCCGAATCGGGTGAGCTCCTCGTGCGGGTGCGCGCCAGCGCGCTGAACCGCGGTGAGCTGCTGGGCGGCAAGGTGGGCGCGCCGGCCAAGCCCGGCGGCGGCGAGTGCGCGGGCGAGGTCGTCAGGCTCGGCGACGGCGTCACCGGCGTCACGGTGGGCGATCGCGTGATGGGCCGCTGCGGCGGCGGCTTCGCCGAGTACGCCATCATGGACGCGCGCGAGGCCATGCGTGCGCCGGCCGCCCTGTCGTGGGAGGAGGCGGCTGCGACGCCCCTGGTCTCGCTCGTGGTCTACGACATGCTGGTCGCACAGGGACGCCTCGCGGCCGGGCAGTGGCTGCTCGTGACGGCTGTGTCGTCGGGCGTCGGTGTCGGCGCACTCCAGATGGCCAAGGTGCTGGGCGCGCGGGTCATCGGGACGTCGGGGTCCGCCGACAAGCTCGCCCGGCTGGAGACGCTCGGTCTCGACGTGGGCATCCGGACGCGGACCGCCGACTTCGGCGACGCCGTGCTGAAGGCCACCGACGGCAAGGGCGTGAGCCTCGTGGTCAACAACGTGGGCGGATCGGTCTTCGCCGAGTGCATCCGGGCGCTGGCGTTCGAGGGCCGGCTGGCGACGGTGGGGCACATGGACCGGGTGCTCAGCGCTCCCCTCGACCTGGAAGCCCTCCACGCCAAGCGGCTCACGGTGTTCGGCGTGAGCAACCGGCTCCGCAACGCCGGCCAGCGCGCCGAGACGGTGCGCGGCTTCGGGCGGGACCTCGGGCCCCACGTCGAGAGTGGCCGGCTGCGCCCGCTGATCGACCGCGCCTTCCCGTTCGAGGAGCTGCCGGCGGCCATCGCGTTCATGGAGTCCGACGCCCAGGTCGGCAAGATCGTCGTACGCGGCCGGGCGGACTGAGCCGCTCCCGGAGACCCGGAGACAAGCATGCCCAAGGCGCTCGAAGGGATCCGCGTTCTCGACCTGACCCAGTACGAGGCCGGGCCGAGCTGCACCCAGATGCTGGCCTGGCTCGGGGCCGACGTCATCAAGATCGAGCCGCCCGGCGGCGAGGCCGGCCGCGTGGCGCTCTCCGACAAGCGCGGCGAGGACGCCTGGTTCTTCCTGCTGCTGAACTCGTGCAAGAAGGGCGTCACGCTCAATCTGAAGTCGCCGCGCGGCCGGGCGATGTTCGAGGAGCTGGCGAAGACGGCCGACGTGGTCGTCGAGAACCTGGGGCCGGGCGCGATGGACCGCCTCGGCCTGGGCTACGAGGCGCTGCGGGCGCTGAATCCGCGGATCATCACGGCCTCGGTGAAGGGCTTCGGCGGCGGCGGGCCGTACGCCGACTACAAGAGCTTCGAGTGGATCGCCCAGGCGATGGCCGGCGCCATGAGCATGACCGGCTCGCCGGACGGCCCGCCCACCAAGGCCATCGGCGGGCTGGCCGACACCGGTGCCGGTCTGCACGCCGCCATCGGCATCCTGGCCGCGATCATCCAGCGCCAGGCGACGGGCGTGGGGCAGCAGCTCGAGGTCGCCCAGCAGGAGGCGGTGGTGAACCTGCTGCGCATCCACCTGCGCGACACCTACGCCAACGGCAGGCCGGTGCCCCGCCAGGGCAACCGCTCGGTGAACGCGGCGCCCTCGAACCTCTACCGCTGCCGCCCCGGCGGGCCGAACGACTACGTCTTCGTCCACGTCGCCACCGTCGAGATGTGGAAGACGCTCACGCGGATCGTGGGCCGCCCCGAGCTTGGCGACGACCCGCGCTACGCCGACCGGCGCGACCGCGTGCAGTTCATCGACGAGATCGACGCGATGATCGAGGCGTGGACACAGCAGCACACGAAGCAGGAGGTCACCGAGATCCTGGCCGGGGCGGGCGTGCCGTGCGGCTCGGTGCTCGACTCGAAGGAGGTGCTGGCCGACCCGCACCTGCGCCAGCGCGGCTTCGTCACCGAGCTGGAGCACCCGCGGCGGGGGGCCTATCCGATGCCCGGCAACCCGGTGCGGCTGTCGGAGTCGCCCACCGAGATGGTCCGGCCCCCCCTGCTCGGCGAGCACAACGCCGAGGTCTACGGCAAGCTGCTGGGGCTCGGCGAGGCCGAGCTGGACGCCCTCCGCCGCGACGGAGTCATCTGACCGATGCCGGACGCGTCAGTGTCGGTAACCGCTGCGCGGGAACAGGGCGCCGACATCGACGGATATCTCGGAGCGCGCGAGCGGAGCAATCGAGGCGCCGGGGCCGAGCGTCGTCACGGCTTCGTAACGCCAGCCGACCGGGTTGTCGTCGGCCCTCACCGGGTCGCGATGGACTTCCAGGACCCGGTCCACGAGGTTCACGATCCAGTAGTCCTCGACGCCGCCCCGCGCGTAGAGGCTTGCCTTGACCCCGCGGTCGCCGCGGAGCGAGGACTCCGCGACCTCGACCACCAGGACCGGGCGTGCGGGATGCGCCTCCGCGTAGTCGTGCCAGGTGCCCGGCACGACCGCCACGTCGGGCTCGGGCTCCGACTCGTCGTCGAGCGCGACCGACATCTGGGCGCGCACCACCCACCCCGGACCGAAGCACGCGCGCAGGGCCTCTTCGACGAGGCCGACAGCCGTGCAGTGCAGGCTGCCGATCGGCTCGCCGACGACGAGCTGCCCTGCCAGCAGCTCCAGGTGCTCACCGGGCTGGAAGAACCCCAGCTCGATCAAGCGATCATACTCGGCTCGGGTCCACCGTCGTGTCTGCGTCGGATACACGGCCATAGGCGACCACGCTACCCAGAGCTGACGCCCAAGTCAACGTCTCCAGCTCGATATACCCGTTCGGCCTGAAGGGAGGCGCACCATGGCGCGCGCGTACAACGTCATCGACGCCGATGGACACGTGCTCGAGCCGCTGGATCTGTGGGACAAGTACATCGACCCCGCCTACCGCGACCGGGCGCCCCGGATGATCATCGACACCGACGGCAAGGAGCGCCTGCTCGTGGAGGGCCAGGTGCTCGGCAGCTCCAAGGGATTCAACGTCGTGGGCGCGATCGGCTCGCGGGAGGGGATGGTGGACGAGGCCACGGTCACCTACGCCGACGGCCGGCCCGGCGGCTTCGATCCGCACGCGCGGATTCCCGACATGGACCTCGACGGCATCGACGCCGCCTTCCTCTACCCGAGCGTCGGGCTCTTCTCGGGCGCCGTGAAGGACCCCGGGCTGGCCGCCGCGATGTGCCGCGCCTACAACCGCTGGCTGGCCGACTACTGCCGGTCGTATCCCGACCGGCTGTTCGGCGTGGCCATGCTGCCGATGCAGTCGATCGACGCCGCGATCGAGGAGATGCGCTTCGCGCGCACGCAGCTCGGCATGCGGGGCGGTTTCCTGCGCCCCAACCCCTACAACGGCCGCATGCTGCACCACCCCGACTACGTGCCGTTCTGGAACGAGGTGGAGGAGCTGGACTTCGCCATCGGCCTGCACGAGGGCGCCAGCGGCGGCATGCCCCAGGTCGGCGTCGACCGCTTCACGACCCGCGGCGCCAAGCACATCGTCTCCCACACGATGGAGATGATGCTGGCGGCGATGAGCGTGATCTGGGAGGGCGTGTGCGACCGCCACCCGAAGGTCCGCATCGCGTTCCTGGAGTCGGGCGGCGGATGGATCGCGGGCTGGCTGGACCGGATGGACCGCCACTTCGACGACCAGGGCTTCAACGACTCCGGGCTCTCGACGCGCCCCAGCGAGCTGTTCGAGCGCAACTGCTGGATCTCGTTCGAGCCGGTCGAGGGGAGCCTGACCGTGCTGGCGGACTACATCGGCCCGCACAAGATCCTGTGGGCGACCGACTACCCGCACCCCGACGGCTTCTTTCCGGGGGCGCCGAAGCTGATCGCCGACCGCCCGGGCCTGTCGGCGGCGACGAAGCGCGAGATCCTGGCGGGTGGGGCCCGGCGCTTCTACGGCCTGTAGCGCGGCGACCGGGCCGGGTACCGGTCGGGTCGTCAGTCCCGCGCCGCGGCCCGGACCTCCCGGACCTTGGCGCGGACGAGGTCGACGTGCAGGCGCAGGTGATAGTGAGCGTCGGCGTAGCCGAGCGGGACGCGAAGGCTGCGCACGGCGTCCTCGATGCGCTCCAGGCGCTCGAGCAGCTCGTCGCACTCGGCCGCCGACGGCCGCCGGGCCAGCGCCAGGTCGACATCCACGATGTCGCGGTACTTCTTGATGATCTTGGAGCGGATCCGCCAGCGATAGAGCGGCGGCACCATCCGGGCCAGGGGCACGAGCACCAATAGCGGCAGGACCAGCACCTTGATCCGGTCGGCCAGGGTCGCCGCCCAGAACGGCAGGTAGCGGGCCAGCAGCGGCGGCCCCGACCGGTGGAAGCGCTGGGCCTCGTCCATCAGCGCGAACTCCAGATGGTGAGGCGAGGGAAACTGCTGCGGCGCCTCGAAGAGGCCGCGGCGGGAGTGGACCGCGGCGGCCGTCACCAGGAGCAGGTCCACCAGCGCGGGGTGAAAGTCGCGACGGACGACCAGCGTGGCCGCCGGCGCGAGGAGCACGGTCTCGCGCACGGGCAGGTTCGCCTCCAGGCTGAGGCCGCCCGCCGGCAGGACCAGCTTGCTGAGGAAAGGGAAGCGCTTGGTGTAGGCGTCGGCGCGCGGAAAGCTCAGGAGGGCGAGGCCGGGCGTGCGGAGCGTCTCCTTCACCATCGCGGACTCCGCCGACGCGATCAGGAACACGGTGTCCAGCTCGCGGCGGCGCAGAGCTTTCACGGCGTCGAGGCCGGCCAAGGGCGATAGACGCACCGTCGTCTCGGTGAGGCCGTTGGCGGCGAGCAGCGTCAGCGCGACCGCGCGGGTGCCGCTGCCGTCCGGGCCGACCGCGAGGCGGCGCCCGCGCATGCCGCGCAGGTCGCTGGGGCCGGGCGCGGCCCGCGAGAAGACCCAGAGCGGCTCGAAGTAGAGGCTGGCCAGCGACACCAACGCGTCCGTCTTCGCGGCGGGCCCCGTCCCGCCCTGGACGAAGGCGATGTCCACGCCGCTGGCCGCATCCTCGAGCAGCCGGATGTTCTCCACCGAGCCGGTGGTCTCGCGGACCACCAGCGTGATGCCCTCCGTGGCCAGCTGCTCCCGGTACTGCTGGGCGAAGCGGTAGTATGCGCCGTCGGGACGGCCGGTGGCGATGACGACCTGGCTCGGCGGGGCCGGCTCCACCCACTGCAGGGCCACCCAGAAGGCGACGGCGGCCAGCACCGCGGCCGGCCCCACGACCGAGAGCTGCTCCCGCCACGCCCATCGCCACTTCATTCAGGACTCCCCGCGCACGCGACTCCGTTGCCCGGCGCCCGGTCAGCCCCGCCGCAACCGGGGCAGCAGCCGGGAGGCCGTCTCGTCCACCTGGGCGAGCTGGTCGCCGCCGGCGAAGCGCAGCGCGAGGTGGCGGGCGCCGGCGTCGATCCAGCGCTGCAGCCACTCGACGCAGCCCTCGATCGGGCCGGCGTAGGTCGCCTGGCGGGCCATGATCGCCTTCGCGGGCGCGGCGTAGTAGGTTTCGAGGAACGTCGCGAGCCGCCGCTCGGCGGCGGCGCGGTCGGCGTCCAGCGCGAGCGTGACGTACGCGGCGCCCGTGACGGCGTCGGCCGCACGGCCGGCGGCATGTGCGGCGGCCTGGATCCGCGGGAAGTGCTCGGCGAAGGCCTCGCTGCTCGGGCCCGTCGGGAACCAGGCGTCGAAGCGCGCGGCCTCGCGCAGCGCCGTCGGGCCGCTGCCGCCGATCCAGATGGGTGGGCCGCCGGGGCGGTGGGGCTTGGGCTCCACCGTGACCTCCTGCAGCGTAAAGTGCTTGCCGGCGAAGCTGACGTCGTCGTCGGTCCACAGGGCGCGACAGATCGCGAGCGTCTCGAGGAACCGCCCGACCCGGCGGTCCCACGGCACGCCGGCGGCCGCGAACTCGCGGCGGATCGCCGGCGTGTCGGCGGCAATGCCGACGCCCAGGATGATCCGGCCCTCGGCGACCCGGTCGAGTGTGCCGACGACGTGCGCGAGCACCACCGGGTTGCGCAGCGCCGGCAGCAGCACGCCCGTGCCGATGCGCACCCGGCGCGTGCGCGCGGAGACGGCGGCCATCAGGGTGAGCGGCTCGTGGCGAGGGCGCGCGGTGATCGAGTCGCCGATCCACACGGAGTCGAAGCCGGCGGCCTCCGCGCGCTCGGCCATGGTCAGCAGGGGAGCGGTGTCCGGGCGGCCGGACATGATCGCCTCGCGGGTAGGGATCAGGACGCCAAGCTCGGCCGCCATCACACTCCTCCTTTCTCGACGATTTGCTCGCGAAGCGACATCGTGTCTCCTCCCGGCGGGCTCAGCGCCGCGCGACCAGGCGCCGGAACACCGCGCCGTACTCGAAGCCGTAGCCGTTGGCGTGCCCGGCGGCGGCGCGCTTGACGCGCTCGCCGATGGTCTGGCCGGCGGGCACGTTGAACCCGGGCATCTGGCTCTCGTGGCGGCCGAGCGCGGCGATCTGGCGGTCGATCGCCCCGGTGACGTCCACGATGACGTTGGGCTCGTCCATGCCCCAGTACCACAGCTCGCGGACCTTGTGGGGCTCCAGCCCCTCGGCGAGGTGCTCGGGGAAGTGCAGGTGGTCGCGCGCGAACGGGTAGACGGCGTCGGTCGTGGTGATGCCGGCCTTGCGGTGGTCGCGGTGCTGGAAGCCCTTCATGCGATAGGGATCGTGCACGAAGACCGTGTGGGGGCGATGCGTGCGGAGGGCGCGCACGACGTCGCCCAGGAACTGGCGCGTGTCCTCCAGCCCGCCGTCGGGATAGCCGAGCGTGACGACGTGGCGGACGCCCATGAAGTCGGCGGCGGCGCGTTGTTCGTCGGCCCGCTGGCGGGCCAGCTCGGCCGGCGCCAGCGAGCGGTCGGCGGTGCCCGAGTCGCCGTTGGTGCACAGCACGTACGTGACCTCGCAGCCGGCGGCCACCCACCGGGCCACCACGCCGCCGGAGCCGATCTCGGCGTCGTCGGGGTGGGCGAAGATCACCATCGCGCGGTCGGGGACGTCGGTGACGATCTCGAGCTTCCGGTCGGGGTCGTCCGAGGGCATGCCGGGCATTCTACAAGAGCCGGTCCTTGACAGCGCCGCCGTCGTCGCGGTAGGACGGCACCACTCTGAAAGGAGGCGGCGCCATGAAGCTCGGCATTCACGGGATCAACCTGCGCACGTGCGCCTACCCCGATGCCGCCGCGCGGCTCGGCCGGGCGGCTGAGGCCGCCGGGTTCGATTCGCTCTGGGTGGCCGACCACGTGGTGCTGCCCGACCCGCCCCTGGCCGAGCGGCCGATGGCGCCAGACCAGCGGCTGCTCGACCCCATCGTCACGCTCACCTTCCTGGCCGCTCACACCACGCGCATCCTGCTCGCCACCGGGGTCATCATCCTGCCTCAGCGTCAGGCTTTGGTCCTCGCCAAGCAGCTCGCCTCGCTCGACGTGCTGTCGAACGGCCGCCTGGTCTTCGGCCTCGGGGTAGGCTGGTGCGAGCCGGAGATGCGCTCGGTCGGCGCCTCGTTCGCCGACCGCGGCCGGATCGCCGACGAGTACCTGGCGGCCATGCGCGCCGTGTGGACGCAGCCGAAACCGTCGTTCAAGGGGCGGTTCGTGTCCTTCGACGGCGTGCAGGCGATGCCGCGGCCGGTGCAGAGGCCGACGCCGCGCATCGTGGTCGGCGGGCGCACGGCCCCTGCCTTCCGCCGCGCAGTGACGCAGGCTCACGGCTGGTACGGCTACGGGCTCGACGTGGCGACCACCGAGCGGTTCGTCGGCGCGCTGCGCGAGGCCGCCAAGAAACACCCGCGCCCGCCCGAGCTGGGACGCCTGGAGATCAGCGTGACCCCGGCCAGCTATGACGTGCCGGACCAGGCGATGATCGACGCTTACGCGGCGGCCGGCGTGGATCGCGTGATCATCCGGCCGAGGCCCGAGATGGACGCGGCGGAGCTGGAGCGCTTCGCGGCCGAGGCCGGTCGCGCGCTGATCCGGGCGTGAGTCTCGTGAAACGTGGCGGCGCTGGGGGCCGGGCGCGGGGGCTGCGGGCGCGCCCGCATGGCTCGCCTGTCACCGTAACTCGCTCCGGGCACGGCTCGCTCGAGCCCCCCATCCCCCAGAGGGGGGTCGGGCGCGGACCAGTCGAATCGCTGGCGGCTCGCTCGCCGTGCGCTGCGCTCGAACGGTGACGACGGCTCGCCATGATGGCGCGCCCGCAGCCCCCGCGCCCGGCCCCCAGCGCCACCACGCTTCACGAGATTCACTCGTGCTCATCTTCCCGTTCGGGACTCTGATTGAGCCAGTGCTCGAACCGTCGCTGGTAGTCCGCCAGCATTTCCGGTTGTCCGGTCGTCTGCCAGTAGAGCAGCCCGGCGAGGAGCTCCAGGCCCAGCGCCAGGCGGTGGCGCGTGCGGCCGTTCTCCGTGAGCAGCGGGTTCACGCCGTATCCCAGGCAGAACTCGGATTCGGAACCGGGAACCTGCTCGAGCACCCACATCTTCAGCTTCACGAAGTCGGTGACGGGGTCCGCGGACCGCGCGTGCTCGAAATCGAGGAGACAACGAAAGCGCCCGGCCGAGACGAGCGTGTTCGGAAGATACAGATCGCGATGCACCAGAGACGGGCGTAGCCCCGGGGACACCGCTCGTGCGGCCGAGAGGATCGCCGCGCCCGCTGACTCGATGCTCTGGCGAGGCAACAGCCCGGCCTGCCGATGAGTGTTCGTCAGACGGTCGAGCCGCGACTCGACGAGTGACGCCCAGGTCTCCACTCGTTCAGAAGACGCCAGGTCCTCCGTGAAATAGCCCGCGTCGACCGCGTGGAGTCGGGCGACCGCGCGGCCAAAGTCACGGAAAAAGGCCGCCCGCTGGAAGTCGGACAGTCCCGGGAGCGCTTCCTCACCATCCTGTCCCATCAGAAACTCCTGAACCAGCCAGGGACGTCCCGCGAAGGACGCTGTCCCTTCGGAGAAGTACAGCAGCTTCGGAGCGGTGATCTGGTGTTCCGCCGCCAGTTCCAGCGCCACGCGCAGCGACTTCATCTTGCCGAGCTGCTCGTTTCGCAAGGCGATCTTGAGCAGGAGGGTGGTCTTCGAGCTGGTCTCGAGGACAAAGGATTGATGACCATGTCCTTTGATCAGCGGCTGGAGCCGGATCACCTCGCCACAGGCGGGAAGCGCCCGCTTCAACTCTTCCTCGATTTCGGTTCGCCTCACTTCGGGCGACACTGCGTGGCCGACCGGGGAGGTCAGCGGTTCGCCCTCGCCAGCACGGCGTGGAGCAGGACGTTGACGCCGGGGACCGTGGAGTCGGCCTTGCCGTCGTCGTCGCGGAGGCCCAGCACCCAGTCCACGTCGAAGACGCCCGCGAAGGCGCCGGACGCCACCATCGGCGGCGTGAACCGCGCGCCTTCCTCGTTGGTCCAGCACACCACCTCGAGTGGCCGCTTCGTGCGGATGCGCCGCTCGTCGAGGGTGCGGAGCACCTCGAGGCCGGCCAGCACGCCGACGATCCCGTCGTACTTGCCTCCGGCCACCTGCGTGTCGAGATGGCTGCCCACCAGCACGGGCGGCAGGTGGTCGTCGGCGCCGGGCCGGCGGGCGAAGATGTTCCCGACGCGATCCACGGTGACGAGGCACCCGGTCTCCGTGCACCACGTGGCGAACAGGTCGCGCATCTCCTTGTCGGCGTCGGTGAGGGCCAGCCGGCGGAGCCCGCCGGCCTTGCCGGGCCCGATCTCGCCCGAGCGCATGACGGTGGACCAGAACCGGCGGCCGTCGATCGCGAGGCCCGTCGCCATCAGGCCTCCCGCCAGCTGCTCGCCTGGTCCAGCGTGGTGGTGGCCTCGGCGTCCAGCTTCAGCTCGATCCCGCCGAGCAGCTCCTTGAGCTGGCCCACCGAGGTCGCGCTGGCGATGGGCGCGGTGATGCCGGGACGGTGGGCCAGCCACGACAGCGCCACCTGGGTGGGCGTCGCGCCCGCGCCCGCCGCGACCTTCTCGACCGCGGCCAGCACGCGGAAGCCCCGCTCGTTCATGTAGGTCTTCTGCACGCCGGCCGCGCGCGCCGTCGCGGGCAGCGCGGCGCCGGCGCGGTACTTGCCCGAGAGAAAGCCGCTGGCCAGCGACGAGTAGGGGATGACGCCCACGCCCTGCTCCAGGCAGAGCGGCTCCAGCTCGCGCTCGTACTCGTCCCGGATCACGAGGTTGTACTTGGGCTGGAGCGACTCGTAGCGCACCCAGCCGCCCCGCGCGCTCTCGCCCAGCGCCCGCGCCAGCCGCCAGGCGACGTGGTTCGAGGCGCCGATATAGCGCACCTTGCCCTGGCGCACCAGGTCGTCGAACGCGCGCAGCGTCTCTTCCAGCGGTGTCTGGCGGTCGTCCCAATGGGCCTGGTAGAGGTCGAGGTAGTCGGTGCGCAGCCGGCGGAGGGAGGCCTCGACCGCCTGCATCATGTGCAGTCGCGAGAGGCCGGCGTCGTTCGGCCCCGGCCCCATCGGGCCCCCGAGCTTGGTGGCGATGATCACGGCGTGGCGGTTGCCGCGCGCCGCCATCCAGGCGCCGAGGACGGTCTCGGACTCGCCGCCCTGGTTGCCCGGCGCCCACCTCGCGTAGATGTCGGCGGTGTCGATGAAGTTGCCGCCGGCCTCCACGTACGCGTCGAGGACGGCCTCCGAGGCGGCCTGATCGGTCGTCCAGCCGAACGTGTTGCCGCCCAGGCAGAGGGCGGCGACCTTCATCCCGGTACGACCGAGCGTGCGCATCAGCATGAGCGGTCTCCTTTCACCGATCGTGGTGGGCTCGCCGAGCCTGCCTCGGCTAACAGGCCAGCGCCGCCCGCACCTTCTCGGCGTCCCGTCGAGCCCCGGTCCGCTCGAAGAGCGTGAGGGCGGCGCCGAGCTGCTCGCGGGCGCGATCTCGAGCAGACGCCCCGCCCCACGCGCGGGTCATAAGCGCCCATTTGTAGAGCGTCCTCGCCTCGTCCCACGGCAGGCCGTAGCGGCGGTCGATCTCTACCGCCGTCTCGAAGTCGCGCTCGGCCTCAGTCCAGCGGTGCTGGACGGTGGCGAGCGCGGCGCGGGCCGCGTACATCGGCGCGGGCAGGCCCCGTCAGTCCTGGGCGGAGGCGAGCAGGACGAAGCCGCGCTCCACACACTCGAGCGCTTGTTCGGGCCGGCCGGTTCCCAGATAGATGTCGCAGAGGACGGGGAGCACCCAGAGCTCGAAGAGCACGTTGCCGCCCTGCCGGCAGATGTCGAGGCTCCTCAGCGCAAGCGGTTCGGCGGCCGCCGGGTCATCCAGATCGAGCTGGCAGGCCGCCAGCACCAGGGAGCACCCGCTGATCGCCGCCACTTGGTTACGCCGTTCCCACACGGTGAGCCTGTCGACGAGATGGGCGCGGGCTGCCTCTGGCGCTCCGGTCCGGAGAAGGTGCAAGGCGACGCCTGCGGTGTCTTCCCAGGGACAGCCGGTGAGGGTCTCGCGTTCGATCCGCTCTACGGCGTCAGCGTCCCGAGCGGCCTCAGGCTCGCCCGCGAGCGTGCCGGCGAGCGTGAGTGGACGACGGAGGTTCGCCTCCTGGAAGAGGCTGTTCGCCTTCAGCACCTCGGGCAGCACCCGCTCGCCCCATTCTCGCGCCCGTGCGGGGTCACGCAAGAGTGCCAAGGTGAGCACGAGCTCATGGCCGAAGACCGATTGGACTATCGGGTTCGCCGATCGGAGCACGGCATCCCAGTTTCCCACGCTGTACTCGAGCCCCCGATCGATCTGGCCCGTATAGGTGAGGACGGTGCCAAGGCAGGTCCCCATGGGCACGCCGAGCCGGGCAAAGAGGTCTACGGCCCGCTGAGCCCAGGCAGCGGCAGTGGCGGGCCGACCCCGGTGGACGTGCAGATGCGCCTGGCGCTGATAGAAGAGGCCCTTCTGCGGGCTGTCCGGGTCGCCCTCGGTGAGCCGGGCGAGCACCTCCAAGTGCCTGAGGGCCTGGTCTTCTCGAGCCCCGTCCCAGGCACCGCTCATGTACAGCAGCTGCAGGTTCGAGTGCATCTCGATCATACGAGGCTTGTCGCCGAGGCCTTCGTACAGATCGAGCGCCTCGTGGGCATACCGGAGCGCGACGTCGAAATCCTGAAAGCAGAAGATGATCAGCGGGACGAGGGGACGCAGCACCGTCGCCCGCGTCGCGGGGTCGTCCGCCCCGACGAGGGCGAGCGCTCGCTCGTACAAAGCGCGAGCCTCCTGGTTAGCAAAGGCCGCCGCGGCCTTGTCACCGGCTTTGACCAGGTACTCCACGGCCTTGTCGGGCACGCCGCCCTCGGAGAAGTGGTGGGCGAGGGTCTCGAAGTGCTCAACCAGCTGATCGGCATGGAGCGCTTCGATGGCGCGGCCGATTGCGGCGTGCAGCTCCCGCCTCCGCCGAGCGAGGATGGACTGATAGGCGACGTCCTGGATGATGGCGTGCTTGAAGAGCCACTCGGTCTCGGGGAAGAAGCGCTTCTCCTGGACTAGCTCGGCGTGCTTGAGGGTGTCGAGGCATTCCTGGACGACTGACGCGGTCTCCACCACCTCTGACAGCAGCCGCTGGCCGAATTCCCGTCCGATCACCGCGGCCACCTGCGCCGTGCGCTTGACGGGCTCGTCGAGTCGGTCGATGCGTGCGCGGATGATGTCCTGCGCCGTCTCGGGGAACTCGACGGCCACCGCCCCTGCCCAGCGAAGGCCGCCCCGCTCCTGGACAAGGGCGCCACGCTCGAGCATCGCGTGGGTGATCTCCTCGACGAACAGCGGGTTGCCCTCGGCCTTCTCGTGGACGAGGCGGACAAGCCCATCGGGAAGCTGTCGGACTCCCAGCAGCCCCCCCATCAAGGTCTCCGTCCCGACCGGGTCGAGGAGGTCCAGGGGAAGCTGAGTGTAATAGGTCTTGTCGGCCCAGCCCACGGCGTGCCCGGGCCGGTGGGTCGTCACGAGGAGGACGCGCAAACCACCGAGGCTCTCGACGAGGAACTTGAGATAGGCCTCCGAGGTGTGGTCGATCCAGTGGAGATCCTCGACCACGAGGACGATCGGCGCCCGCTCGCTCCCCGCCACCGTGAGCGTCCGGATGGCCTCGAAGGTCTGCTGCCGCTTCGCCTTCGCGTCGAGCGCCTTGAGCGCCTCCTCCGGCCCATGCAGGAGCAACTCGCGCAGGTGCGGGAGGATACCTTCGAGGCCGCGGTCCAGAGCACGAAGGCCTCGGCGGAGCTTCTCATCGGTCTGGAGCGGGTTGTCGCCCTCTTCGACCTGGAAGTTCGCCCGGAGAATCTCGAGGAGAGGCAGGTAGGGCGTCGACCGGCCGTAAGCGAGGCAGTGGCCGGCAAGGAAGGTCACCCTCTCCCCGACGAGCGTCCGGTGAAACTCGTACAGGAGTCGCGACTTTCCCACCCCGGGCTCGCCCACGATCCCCACCGCCTGGCCGCGGCCCTCGCGAGCCCGGTCGAAGCGCTCTCGCAGCACAGCCAGCTCGCGCTCGCGCCCGACCAGCGCCGAGAGTCCGCGCTCAGCGCTGACCTCGAGGCGGGTGCGCCGGCGTCGCCCGACGATCCGGTGCGTTACCACCGGCTCGGTGAGCCCCTTGACGTCAACCCTGCCGCCAGCCTCGCTCCTGACGTGACCCACGACGATCCGGTGCGTCGCCTCGGTGACCAGGATGCTGCCCGGCTCCGCCCTCGCCTGCATCCTCGCGGCGAGATTCGTCGTCTCCCCCACCGCCGTGTAGTCCATCCGAAGGTCGTCGCCGATCCGTCCGACGACGACGAGCCCGGTATTGAGCCCGAGCCGCAAGCGCATCTCGACCTCCTGCGTGCGGCGCAGCTCCTCGGACAGTCCGCCGATGGTCTCCTGGATCGCCAATGCCGCCTCAACGGCGCGGAGGGCGTGATCCTCGAGCGCGACCGGCGCGCCGAACAGCGCCATGAGGCCGTCGCCCAGGAACTGGTTCACCGTACCCTCGTACCGGTGCACCGCCTCCGCCATGAGGCGCAGCGCGCGGTCGAGCAGTTCGTGCATGGCCTCGGCGCCGAGCCGCGCGGCGAGCGCGGTCGACTCCACGATGTCGCAGAAGAGGACTGTGACGAGCTTGCGCTCGCCCTCGACAGAGCTCTTCGACGCGAGAATGCGCTCGGCGAGATGTTTCGGGGTGTAGGCCTCAGGGGAGCCGAATCGTTGCGCCGGAAGCGGCGTCGTGGGTAGCCCCGTCGGATGCGCGCACTCGGGGCAGAACTTCGCCGTCGGCGACAGCTGCCGGCCGCACTTGGTGCACGCTCGAGCCAGCGGCGCGGCGCATTCCTCGCAAAACTTCGCGCCCGCCTCGTTTTCGTGCCGGCACCGCGGACACTTCATCGGCCGGGTCTCCCCAGCTAGGTCGGCCGGGCGGTCATCTGCTTGGGGTCCATGCCGTAGAAGAGCGGGCCGCCGCCGTCGCCCGGCCGCGGCCAGGGATGCTCGCGCAGCACGCGCTCGTCGATGTCCGCGCCCCAGCCGGGCGCGTCGCCGAGCCAGATGTGGCCGTCCCGGATCACGGGCGGCCGGGTGACGAGCGCGCCTTTCCACGGCACGTCGTCGACGTCGATCTCCATGATCCGGACGTTGGGGAGCACGGCGCAGAGATGGAGCGAGTGCAGGTCGGCCAGGTGGCTGTAGTAGTTGTGGGGGGCGATGTTGATCTCGCACGCCTCGGCCAGCCGCCCGATCTGCACGGCCTGCGAGAAGCCGTTCCAGGGCACGTCGATGATCGCCACGTCCACCGCGTGCTTTTCCAGGAACGGGCGGTACTGCCGCACGCTCACCAGGCTCTCGCAGGAGGCCAGGCGGGTGGAGGTCGACTGCTTGATCTGCAGCAGCGCGTCGGCGTCCCAGTTGTCGTACTCCAGCCACTGCATGTCGTACTTCTCGAGCAGCCTGGCGATGCGCAGCACGCCCTCGGTGCGGAAGTTGTAGTTGAGGTCCAGGCAGAGCCCGACCTTCGGCCCCACCGCCTGGCGGAAGGTGTCGATGAGCCGGTCGATCGCGTCGAGGATCTCCACCGTCGGGGCGCCGTCGGTCGTGTTGATCCCGCTGGCGAACCCGGGGAAGTAGACGGTGGCGGGGTCGCCCGGGATGACCATGTTGGTCTTGAGCGCGGTGAAGCCGCGCGCCACCACCTCGCGGCCCAGCGCCGCGACGTCGTCGTAGCTCTTCAGCGGCGGCGTGCCGAGGAAGCTCCCCATGCGCGCGCGCGTGGTGCCGCAGTGCGACCAGTACAGGCGCATCCGGTCGCGCAGCGGGCCGCCGAACAGCTCGTACACCGGCACGCCGAGGGCCTTGGCCTTGATGTCCCACAGCGCCAGCTCGATCCCGGCCATGGCCTTGAAGGACACGCCCCCGTAGTTCTGCCGCGTCGCGCGCAGCATGTCCCAGTACAGCCGCTCGACCGGGCGCGGGTCCTGGCCGATCAGGAGGTGGGTGAGGTCCCGGACGCTGCCGGCGATGCCGTGGGGGCTCCGGTTGTCGCTGCACTCCCCCCAGCCGACGAGGCCGGTGTCGGTCTCGATGCGCACGAACGTCCACGGCCGCCAGCCGCCGTCGCAATGCAGCGCCTCGACGCGTGCGATCTTCATGGCTCGCTCTTTCTGCCGCCCCGACGGTCCGCCCAGAACCAATCGCGGAAGGAGAGGCGATCCGCGGCGACCAGCGGCCGGGCGGGTCGACTGAAGTATGCCAGTTCCTCGCCCCCCTCGGGGAGCGCGGCGCTGCGACACGCGATACCGGGCTCGCCGGCGTCCCATGCCCGCCGGCCGATCGGCTGGCACGCCTGCCACGGCATGGCCTTGCCGGCGTCGTCCCGAGGGTACGTGATCGGCAGACCGAGCTCCCGGCACCCCTCGTCGCTCAACGCATCGATGTAGTCATCGTCCGGCACCTCCGTGGTCACGAGGACGGGCGCACGATCGTCCCGGAGGAGCTCTGGACCATAGGGCTGCCCTCGAAACTTCTGCCTGACGAACGCGCGCGCGGTCATCAGGTCGCGGTTCAGGTAGACGATCGGGAACGTCCCGGGTGCATTCCATCGGCCGCCGCGTACCCGGGAGAATTCACCGCTGAGCGGATCCTCCCACGCCGGGTCCGCCACGCGATGGTAGCGGCCCGCTCGCCGGACATGGCGCATCAGGCCGACGCCGCCCAATCGAACGATGTCCGCACGTCGTCGAGCAGCGAGTCATGCTCGTTGGCCGCGATTCGTTCGAGCATCGGGCGGCCGCCGTACGCGACCGCCGGCGTCCGGGCGACACCAGGCACCACGCCCGGCCGGAGGTTTCGTTGCAGCAGCTCACCGATCGCCAGCATCGTGGTGAGCTTGGCCTGGCGCTCGGCCGGCACGCCGTGGCGCCGCCAGTGATCGAGGGCTTGCCGGGCGACCCCGAACAGCCGGGCGGTCTCCGTCTGATCCAGTCCGAAGATGTGCATGACCCGCGCAAGCGCATCGACCCCGGCCGGTCCTCGCGTCCCCGACGCCTGCGTCACGACCGCGTGCCCGATGAGGGCCAGTGCCGTGGTCATTCGGGCCGAGGAGGCCCAGTCGGGGCAGTGGCCCGGTTTCGGTGTCAAGGGTGCCGCCCCTGGAATCAGCGCTCGGATAGAGGCCAGTAGTGACAAGCCCAGGCCGCGTTCCAGACCCTCCGCTCCGACCCACGCCGACACGGGCGCCGTCGGCGCGCTCCACAAGAGCTGCTCGACGGGTACCGTGACCGGTTTCCGCTTGGCCTGGACCAGGATGATCGCGCCGTCCGCCGCTCGAAAAACCACGTCGGGCCGCGCGCTCTGAACCAGGCGCAGGATGATCTCGGTCAGATCCAACCAGCCCCGGACATATGATTCTGCGGCTCCGGTGTCGCCGGCCCCGGCTCTGACGACGGCGTGGGCGAGGCGCCGCAGCCTCGGGCCGTAGTGTCGATGCAACCGCCGCGCCGCAGCCCGGGGCTGCCTGGAGTCCACCACCCACCGACTTTTCCTCAGCATGGAGCGATCGTAGCGCGCAAGTGAAAGGCAAGCAAGCGCAGCCTTTACGCAACCAGCGGCGGGGGAAAGATCACACGGTCCGCTGGGCCAGCACGTTCAGGACGGCGGGGCGGCCCTCGCGCACGGCGGCGAGGCCGCGCTTGAGGGCGGCCGGCAGCTCGCCCGGGCTCTCCACCCGCTCGCCGTAGCCGTCGACCGTCCGGGCCAGCTCCTCGAAGCGCGGGGACGGAGTCAGCTCGCTCAGCGGGAAGCGCTTGCGGTCCTGGGCGACGCCCTTGGGGTGCACGGCGAGCGCGCCGAACTTCACGGCCTCCCACTGCTGGTTGTTGAAGACCACGGTGAGGATGGGCAGGGTGTGCGCACGCTGCGTGAAGAGGCACGAGAGCGGCTGGCCGAAGAAGCAGGCGCCGTCGCCGACGGCGGCGATCACGGTGGCCTGCGGCCGCGCGAGCTTCACGCCGAGGGCGGCGCCCAGGCCGAAGCCGAGGCCACTCGAGTGGGGCGAGGCGAAGTAACTGCCCGGGCGGTTGAACGCGGCGACGCGCCGGTCGAGCGGGTACTCGTTGACGACGACGGTGTTGTCGTCGAGGACGTCGCCGATGCAGCGCGCGCCCCAGGCGAAGCCGATCGTCGACTTGCCCGCCTGCTGGATCGCCATCTGCTCCCACGCCGCCTGCCGCTTGCGGTGCTCGGCGGCGACCCCCTCGGCGCGGCGGCGCACCGCCTGCGGGTCCGCGTGCCGCCGCACGGCTTCGGCGAGGATGGGCAGCGCGACCCCGGGCGTGGCGGCGATCGGCACGTCGCAGGGATAGCTGCGCATCGGGTAGCGCGAGAAGAAGGGATCGACGCCGAGGTGGATGATCGCCGCACCGGGCGCGGGCTTCTGGAGCGCCGGGTACCAGGGCACGTCGGCCTCGACGACCAGAATCGCGTCGGCCTCGGCCAGCGACGGGTTGGTCGTGCCCGACTGGTTGTAGCCCAAATGCAGGTCGTGGCCGTGCGGAAAGTTCAGGTAGATCGGGTCCGCCTCGATCACGCCGAGGCCGCCGGCTTCCGCCAGCTCGACGAGCCCCGCGACGGCCCGGGGATCGATTCCCGCCGCCGACACCAGCACGAGGGGATTCCGGGCGCTGGCCAGGAGGCGGGCGGCCTCGTCGATCCGGGCCGGGTCCGGGAAGCGCTCGCTCCGGGTCTGCCGCCGCGCCGGCGACGTGATGGTGAGCGCGCCCGGATTGGCCGCGAGGACCTCGCGCGGCAGCGTGAGGTACACGGGCCCGCGCGGCTCGGCCAGCATCAGCTCGACCGCGCGGTCCACCACGGCCTCGAGCTGGACGGGCGTGCGCAGCTCGTAGTCCCACTTCACGTACTCGCGCAGCATGGCGGCCTGGTCGAAGCTCTCCTGCGCCCAGTGGATGTGCAGGTCGCGCGCGCCCGGCAGGCCTTCCTCGGTGATCGGCGTCCGTCCCGCGGTCATGAGCACGGCGGCGTTGGCGCGCGCCGCCGTGATGATGGCGGTCGAGGCGTTCGCCGTTCCCACGTTGACGTGGACCATCACCGCCGCCGGCCGCCCGCCCGCCGCGTAGTAGCCGTGGGCCATGGACACCGCGACGAACTCGTGCGGGATCACCAGCGGCCGCGGGGCGGGGCGGCCCTCGGCCTCGAAGCGGGCGAACGCCTCCACGAGCGAGGCGAAGTCGGTGCCGGCGTTGCCCAGGAAGACGTCGATGCCCCGGTCCTTCAGCAGCTCGAGATAGGCTTCCGCCGTCGTGTCGGGATTGAGCGTCCGGGAACCCATGAGCGGGAGACCTCCTGTCAGGCGACGGGCGCCACCGGCGCCAGCGCCGGCGCGACGTGCTCGGCGAACATGCGCATCGAGCGCAGCGCGAGCCTGGTGTCCAGCCCGGGCAGCGCCATCAAGAGCAGCACGCGCCGGTAGCCGGTGGCGTCGAGGTAGCGCCGCAGGCTCTCGCGCACCTCGTCCGGCGCGCCGATCGACGTCCAGTCGGTGGCCAGGTACTCCGCGAAGGAGCGCAGGCGCAGCGTCGAGCGGTCGAACGAATTGGGCACAGTGCCGCCGGCGCCGTCGGAGCGCAGCACCGCCATCTTGCGCTGGTAGCCCATGAACGGCGCCTCGACCGCCCGCAGCGCCTCCTCGCGCGTGGGGGCCACGTGCACGACCCGCATGCCCCAGGCCTGCCGCTCGAGCGCCTCGGTCTCGGCCGGCGACCGCCCGGCCTCGCCCGCGACCTCGCGATACAGCTGGTGGCGCCGCTGCAGCTCGTCCACCGGCACGAAGAAGGACGACAGGGTCGGCAGGCCGAGGCGGGCGGCCGAGCGCACGCTGTCCTCGCTGTTGGCGGCGATGAAGAGCGGGGGGTGCGGGCGCTGGAGCGGGCGGGGCCGGACGTGCAGGCGCTCGGCCGAGTGGAAGCGTCCCCGGAAGTCGAAGGGCGCGCCGCGCCACGATTGCTGCATCAGCGCGATGCCTTCCTCGACCCGCGCCCGGGCGTCGGCGCGGTCGGTCTGGAAGGTCTGGTAGTCCTGGAGCGTGCCGCCCCGGCCGATCCCGACGTCGAGCCGGCCGGCGCTGAGGACGTCGAGCACCGCCAGCTGCTCGGCCAGATCCACCGGGTGGTGCAGGGGCAGCAGGCTCACGCCCATGCCCAGGCGCAGCGCCCGCGTGCGGGCGGCGACGAAGGCCGCCAGCACCGGCGGCGCCGGGCAGAGCCCGTAGTCGTTGAAATGGTGCTCGGCGATCCAGATCGACCGGTAGCCCAGCGGCTCGGCGGCCAGGAGCTGTTCGAGGGCGGAGTCGTAGACCCCCTGCTCGCTCCAGGCCTCGTCGCGCTGCATCAGGAAGAAAAGCCCGAAGTCCATCGTCCCGTTGCCAAGCGTTATACTTGATCCGGCCATGGCCTACAACGCGTGGTTCTCCTGCATCAACGGATGCCCCGGGGAGTTCGACCTCCGCGAGGTCATCTACCGCTGCCCCACCTGCGGGGACCTGCTCGAGGTCCAGCACGACATGGAGGCGCTCAAGTCCCGGTCGGCGGCGGCCTGGATCCAGCTCTTCGACGACCGCTACCGGCGCAACCTCTATCCGTACGGCTCCGGCGTGTGGGGCAAGAAGGAGTGGGTGGTGCCGTTCATCGACAACGAGAACATCGTGTCGATGTACGAGGGCAACTCCAACCTCCTGTGGGCCGACCGCTACGGCAAGCAGCTGCACGTCGAGGACCTGTGGGTCAAGCAGTGCGGCAACTCGCACACGGGCTCGTTCAAGGACCTCGGCATGACGGTGCTCGTCTCGGTCGTCAAGCAGATGATGGCGGGCGGGGTGCCCATCGACGCGGTCGCCTGCGCCTCCACCGGCGACACCTCGGCGGCTCTCGGCGCCTACTGCGCGGCGGCCGGGATTCCCGCCGTGGTGCTCCTGCCCAAGGACAAGGTCTCCATCGCCCAGCTCGTCCAGCCGCTGGCCAACGGCGCGCTGGTGCTGTCGCTCGACACCGACTTCGACGGCTGCATGGCCGTCGTGCAGGAGATCACCAAGGAAAAGACGATCTATCTCGCGAATTCGATGAACAGCTTGCGTATCGAGGGTCAGAAGACCGTCGCCATCGAAATCGTGCAGCAGTTCGACTGGGAGGTGCCCGACTGGATCGTCATTCCGGGCGGCAACCTCGGCAACGTGCACGCGCTCGGGCAGGGCTTCGTCATGATGCAGGAGCTGGGGCTGGTGAACCGCCTGCCCCGCATCTGCCTGGCCCAGGCCGAGCGGGCCAATCCGCTCTACCGGGCCTTCCAGGACGATTTCAAGACGTTCGAGCCCGTGACCGCCGAGCCGACGCTGGCCATGGCGATCCAGATCGGTAACCCGGTCAGCGTCAAGCGGGCCATCCGCACGCTGCAACGCTTCAACGGCGTGGTGGAGCAGGCCACCGAGCAGGAGCTGGCCGACGAGGCGGCGCGCGCCGACCGGACGGGCATGTTCAACTGCCCGCACACGGGCGTGGCGCTGGCCGCGCTGCGCAAGCTGGTGGACCGCAAGGTGGTCCGCTCCGGCGAGCGAGTGGTCGTGATCTCCACCGCCAACGGGCTCAAGTTCGCCGACCAGAAGGCCGCCTATCACATGGGCGCCCTCGAGGGGATCAAGGCCGCCCACCGCAACAAGCCGGTCGAGCTGCCCGCCGACCCCAAGCGGGTGGCCCGGGCCATCGCGCGCCACGTCGAGAAGGCGCGGCTGCTGGTGTCCTGATGGCCGAGCGCGTCGAGCCGCCGAAGAAGCCGCTGGGACCCAGCACGCTGTCGGTGCACGGGGGCGAGCCGCGCCCCAAGCTCGCCAACTCGCTGGCCACGCCGATCGTGCAGACGGCCACCTTCACCTTCGCCAACACCCAGGAGCTGAAGGACCACTTCGACGGCAAGATCGACCGCGTCGAGTACGGGCGCTACGGCAATCCCACCCAGAAGATCGCCGAGACCAAGCTGGCCGCGCTGGAGGGTGCCGGCGACTGCCTGCTGTTCGCCAGCGGCATGGCGGCGATGACGACCGTGCTGTTCGCGATGCTCTCGCGCGGGACCCACGTGGTGGTCACCGACGACAGCTACCGGCGCACCCGCCAGTTCCTCAACCAGACGCTGCACCGCTACGGCATCGAGGTGTCCACGGTGCCGGCGGGCGACTACGAGGCCCTGGAGGACGCGATCCGGCCCACGACGCGCGTGCTGCTGAGCGAGTCGCCCACCAACCCCTACAACCGCGTGCTCGACCTCGAGCGGTTCGCCGCCATCGGGCGCACGCACCGCGTGAAGACGGTCATCGACGCCACCTTCGCCACGCCCTACAACGTGCGCCCGCTCGAGTGGGGCGTGGACGTCGTCATGCACTCGGCCACCAAGTATCTCGGCGGCCACAACGACTTCCTGGCGGGCGCGGTCCTCGGGTCGCGGGAGCTGGTCGGCGGATTCCGCGGCATGCAGGGGATCACGGGCGCGATCGTCGATCCCTTCGCCGCCTATCTCCTGGTGCGCGGGCTCAAGACGTTCGCGCTCCGCATGGAGCGGCAGAACACGAACGCCCAGGCCGTCGCGGAGTTCCTGGCCGGCCACCCGCGCATCGAGGCCGTGCACTACCCGGGGCTGCCGACCCACCGCGAGCACGACGTCGCCCGGCGGCAGATGCGCGGCTTCGGCGGCGTGGTGTCGTTCGAGGTCCGCGGCGACATCGACGCCACCTCCCGCGTCGTCGACGCCTGCACGATCCCGCACCTGGCGGTGTCCCTGGGCGGGGTGGAGAGCCTCATCGAGCAGCCTGCCATCATGAGCTTCTACGAGCTGACCACCGAGGAGCGCCTCGAGATCGGCATCAAGGACACCCTCATCCGCTACGCCGTCGGGATCGAGGACGCCGACGACCTGATCGCCGACCTCGCCCAGGCGCTCGATCGCGCCTTCGCCGACGCCTGACGCTCCCGCGGTTGACCCCAGGAGAGCTCACGGACCCATGAGCGAGTGCAAGCACGGCCTGAAGTCGGGATGCTCGTACTGCCACGTCACCGTCACCAAGACGCCCGCGCGGGCGGCGGCGCCGAAGCGGCGGAGCCGGAGCGCGACGATGTCGGAGAAGATGAACGACCGGATGACGGCGCTGAAGCAGCGCCTGCGTCAGATCCGCGGCGAGACGCCGGGCGGCTCCTAGCCGAGGGCCGCGCGGGCGGCGTGGAGCAGCGCCTCCGGCGTGTCGGGGTTGATCGAGCAGTCGGGCCCCAGCAGCAGCGCGCGGCCGTCCATCTCCTTGACCGCCGCCCGGGCGCGCTCGGCGAGCGCGTCGGGCGACAGCGTGGCGATCGCCGGCTTGGCGGGGAGCCCGCCCATCGCCGCCCGCCCGGTGCGGCGGCGGCCCTCGCGCAGCGAGGGGTTGCCCTCGGCCAGCGCCCACGAGACGGCGTGGACCGGGTAGTCCACGAACTCGTCGAAGAGCACGCCGCCGCCGCAGACGTGCAGCACGTTGAAGGGCGCCGACGCGACGGCGTCCAGCACGCGCAGGTCGTACGGTCGCTGGAAGCGCCGACACTCCGTCGGCGACAGCAGGTCGCGCCGGGCGACGTTCGTGGCGTAGAAGAGGCCGTCGGCGCCGGCGGCGTGCGCCAGGCGCGCGTAGCTGGCCAGGGTGTGCGCGACGGCCGCGAGGGCGGCCTCCAGCGCTGCCGGCTCCTCGCGCGCGATCGCGAGGGCCTGCTCGACGCCTCCCTCCAGCAGGTACGGCACCACCATCAGCGGCGAGAAGACCGTCCAGAGGATCGGCGTGTCGCCGACCGCGGCGCGGATGCGTCGGAGCGCCTGCAGCTGCTCGCCGAGCGCCCCGGCGGCGGGATCGGCCGGTTGCAGCCGGCCCAGGTCGGTGGCGCTCGCGCAGGGCGCGTGGATTCGCGTGTACTGGAGCGCGCGCTCACCGGACGCCCGGTAGCGCAGGCCCCACGCCTCGGCGAAGCACTGGGCGCGGGATTGCGGCTTCAGGTAGTCCCAGCCGAACTCGCCGGCGAGGCGGAGCGTCTCGGCGACGAAGCTGTCGACGGCGTTCTCGGCGACGAAGTGGTGCATCCAGAAGGCCAGGGGCACCCGATCGACCGGCTCGCCGTGCAGGGCCGCCAGGACGCGCTCGCGGGTCGTCATGGACGGCTATCATCGCATCCGGACGCCGACATGACGAGGGGCGACCGCGCGTGTACCATGGCCGGCACGTGAGGCTGCGACTCGCCGTTTTCGCGCTCCTGGCCGCGCTGCTCGCCGCGTGCACGCTGGCGCCGTCGGCCCCCGGGCCGGCCGTCCGGTGGGCGGAGCCCCTGCCCACCGACCCCGCCCTCGTCACGGGCGCCGTCGATGGCGGCCTCCGCTACGTGGTCAGGCGGCATCCCAACCCGGCCGGCCGCGCGGCGTTCTGGCTCCACGTGGCGGCCGGCTCGCTGGACGAGGAGGAGCACACGCGCGGGCTCGCGCACTACCTCGAGCACATGGCGTTCAACGGCTCGGCGAACTTCCCCCCCGGCGCGCTCATTCCGTACTTCGAGTCCATCGGGCTGTCGTTCGGCCGCGACCAGAACGCCTTCACGAGCCTGGACCAGACCGTCTACCAGATCGCGGTGCCCGACACCCGGGCGGAGACGCTCGGCCGGGCGCTCCTCTATCTCGGCGACGTCGCCACACGCCTGAGCCTGGCGTCCGAGGAGATCGAGCGCGAGCGGCAGATCATCCTCGAGGAGAAGCGGGCGCGGGCCAGCGCCGACCAGCGCGTGAGCGACTACGTCATCGAGCGGCTGGCGCCGGGCTCGACGTTCGGGCGCCGGCTGCCGATCGGGACCGAGGAGACGATCAAGGGGCTGCGGCCCGAGCATTTCCGGGACTTCTACGCGCGTCACTACCGGCCGAGCAACATGACGCTCCTGGCGGTGTGCGACTGCGATCCGGACCTCGTCGTCGACCAGATCCGGCGGGAGTTCGGTGAGGCGCCCCGGGCGCCGCGCCCGCCACCCCGGACCCTCGCCGTCACGCGCACCGTCGGGGTGCGCGGCGTCGTCGCCACGGACCGGGACCTCACGCGCGCCTCGGTGTCGCTCACGCGCGTCGAGCCGCCGCCGGCGCCGACGACCACGCTCGAGCAGGCGCGGCGCGACCTCGTCGAGCGGCTGGGCGTGCGCGCCTTCAACCGCCGCCTCGACACGCGCCTGGCCGCCGGCCGGGCGACGTTCCTGGACGCGACGGGCCGGGTGGCCGACTGGGGCCGGGCGGTCCGCCTCGTGTCCGTGCGCGCCTCGGGCCCGCCCGAGCGCTGGCGCGCCATGCTGGAGGAGCTGGGCGCCGCCGTCCAGCAGGCGCGCGTCCATGGCTTCACCGCCCGTGAGCTCGAGGTCGTTCGCCGCGCCGTGCTCGCCGAGGCCGAGGAAGCGGTCCAGCGCCAGCCGACCCAGCCGGCCCGCGCCGTGCTCCGCCAGCTCAACGACGGCGTGGCGCGCGGGGAGCCGCTGATGTCGGCCGAGCAGCGGCGGGCGGTGCTCGAGCGGGTGCTCCCCGGCATCGACGCCGTCGAGGTCTCGCGGACGTTCGCGGCGACCTTCGACTTCAGCAGCGTGGTGATCGTCGCCTCGCTGCCCTCCGGCGCCGGCGTCCCCGACGAGGAGGCGGTCGCGGCCGCCGGCCGGAGCGCCCTCCTGGCGCGGGTGGAGGCGGAACCCGACGTCGCCGCCGAGGCCCGCCTGCTCGAGCGGCCGCCGCGCGCAGGCCGTGTCGTGGAGCGCGGCGAGCATGCCGGGAGCGGCGTCACCTCGGCCTGGCTCGACAACGGCGTGCGCGCGCATCACCGGTTCGTGGACCAGCGCCGGAACGAGGTGCGGGTGCGGATCACGCTGGCCGGCGGCGAGATCGAGGAGACGGCGGCGACCCGGGGCGTGACGCGGGCGGCGGCGCTCGCCTGGCAGCGGCCGGCGACGTCCACGCTGACGAGCACGCAGGTGCGCGAGCTGATGACGGGACGCCGCGTGCGCGTGCACGGCGGGGCCGACGCCGACTCGCTCACGCTGGTCGTGTCGGGCGATCCCGCCGAGCTGGAGCACGGCCTCCAGCTCGCGTACCGGCTCCTCACGGATCCGGTGATCGAAGCCGCGGCGCTCGGGCAGTGGCAGGAATCCGAGGTCCAGGCGATCACCGCGCGCCGCAGCCGGCCGGCGGGCGTGCTGGGCGAGACGCTGGCGGACGCGATCTATCCGGCGGCCGAGCTGCGCACCCGCCCGCTGACCGCCGGGCAGGTGCGCGCCGTCACGCGCGAGGCCGCTCAGGCCTGGCTGGCCCGCCTGATCGGGACGGCGCCCATCGAGGTGGCCGTCGTCGGCGACCTGGAGCGCGAGCGCGCGCTCGACCTGGTCGCCCGCTACCTGGGGGCGCTCCCGCCCCGCGCCCGCATCGGCGCCACGACGCTGGGCGGACTGCGGGCGATCGCCCGTCCGGCGGGGCCCATCACGCGGGCGCGCGCGGTGAGCACGGCGACCAGCCAGGCGGTCGTCCTCGATGGCTTCTTCGGTGCCGACGTGACCAACGTGCGCGACACGCGGCTCCTCGCCCTGGCCGCGCAGGTGCTGACCACGCGGATGAACCGGATCGTGCGCGAGGAGCGCCAGCTCGTGTACAGCATCCACGCCGCCTCGCGGCCGGCCGCCGAGTACCCGGGCTACGGCCTGTTCGTGGCCCAGGCGCCGACGGACCCGGGCAAGACGGCGGCGCTGGCCGCGACGCTCGAGGAGCTGTTCACCGCCTTCGCCACCGCCGGGCCGACCGACGGCGAGATCCGGGTGGCGCGGGTGCAGATCGACAACGCGCTGGCCGAGACGCTGGCCGGGCCGGACTTCTGGGTGGACCGGCTGGCGAGCCTCGACTACCGCGGGCTGCGGCTCGACGACGTGATGGAGGCGCGCGCCCGCTACGCCGCGATGACGGCGGCCGAGGTGCGGGAGGCCTTCGCCCGCTACTACGCGCCCGCCGCCCGCGTCCGCATCATCGTGACGCCCGATTGAGTGGGGGCTCCGACATGGCCCCCACCCCCAGCGTTCATGGGCACCGAGGGGAGGCAGGAGCATGAATCGTGATCGCCACGCGTTCCGGATGCGTCCCGGTCTGCGCCGGGGGCTCACGACCGACACGCCGATCCCGACCCGGCTCGTCTCCAACGAGGAGTTTCCGCCGCTGCCGCAGACGGCCGACCAGCGGCGGGTGGAGCAGCGCATCCTCGGCGAGGCCGGGCGCCTGGCGCCGCGGCTCGGGCTGGGCCGGCGGGATTTTCTGAGGACCGGCGGAGGCATGGCGACGTCGCTGCTGGCGATGAACGCGGTCTTCGGCCGGGTCTTCGACGTGCTGCCGGTCGAGGCGGTCGAGCCGGCGGCGTTCCAGGAGCGCTCGGGCGCGCCGTTCTTCGTCTTCGACGTGCAGCTGCACTACGTGAGCGCGGGCTACGACCCGCACGACGCCGAGGCCGGCCGCAAGGGCGGCGTCACCCGGCAGGGCCTGCTCGGGCTGCGGCGCCGGGCGCGGCGGCTCAATCCCAAGCTCGCGTCCGACACCGGCACCATGGCCGATCTCTCCTGGGAGAATTTCGTCAAGGAGGTCTTCCTCGACAGCGAGACGGCGATCGGCCTCATCTCCACGCCGCCGGGGCCGTATCCTCAGGATGCGGTGGTGCCGCCGAAGGAGATGACCCACATCCGCGACGAGATCAACCGGGTCACGCAGTCGCGCCGGATGCTCGCCCACGGCCTCGTCAGCCCCCAGCTCGGCCAGGCGGACCTCGACTTCATGGACCAGCAGGCGGCCACGCTCAAGGTCGACGCCTGGAAGGCCTACACCGGCGCCGCCGCCAAGGGGTTCGACCGCGGCTGGTTCGTGGACGACGAGAAGCTCGCCTATCCGATGCTGGAGCGGGCCCGCAAGCTCGGGGTGCGCCGCTTCTGCATCCACAAGGGGCTGCCGCTCGGTCCCGTCGCCGACTACAATCATCCGCGCGACGTCATCAAGGCCGCCCGGGATTTCCCGGACGTCGACTTCCTGCTCTACCACGCCGGCCTGCTCGGCGTGTCGGCGGCGCAGCCGTCGGGCGAGGTGCCGTGGACCAGCGAGTTCTGCCGGATGAAGAAGAAGGAGCCGGGCCTCCGGAACATCTACATGGAGCTGGGCTCCACCTTCGGCCAGCTCGTCACGACCAACCCGACCGCCTGCGCGCACCTGCTCGGCCAGGTGATCGACGCCTTCGGCGCCGATCACGTGCTGTGGGGCACGGACTCCATCTGGTACGGGACGCCACAGTGGCAGATCGAGGCGTTCCGCCGCTTCGAGATTCCCGTGGCGCTGGTCGACGCGCACGGGTACGCGCCGCTGAGCCGGATGGTGAAGGAGCAGATCTTCGGCCTCAACGCCGCCCGCGTCTTCGGCATCGACGTGAACGCCCGGCGCCAGGACATGCCCCGGGACTATCTGACCCGCATCAAGATGGCGTATCTCGACGAGGGCCCCGCGCCGAGCCACCGCTGGTACGGCTGGGTGGCGGCATGAGCATCCGCCGGGAGGAGCGCCGATGAACCGAGGGCTTGCGCGGCTGACGTGTGCGCTGGCGGTGGTGGCCGGACTGGCCGGGTGCGCGGGTCTCAATCCCCGGCAGGATGCGGGGTGGGTCGCCTTCCACGATTGCCAACCGGTCGCGCCCTCGGCCGCGATGGAGGACCTGCTGGTGAGCGGCCGCGTCCACTATCGAACGCAGGAGGGGGTCGAGTTCGGCTTGATGAAGGCGTGCATGGAGGGGCGCGGCTACAGCTGCGACCTCGGCCTCAGCATCGGCACCCGGCCCCACACCCACTGCTATCCGAAACCGAGCTGACGATGCAGCGCAGCAGCGGGCGCATCCTGACGAGCCACGCCGGAAGCCTGCCGCGCCCTGACGACCTGATCGAGCTGAACCGCGCGCGCCTGGCCGGCGAGTCGGCGGACGAGGCGGGCTACCAGCAGCGGCTGCGCGCGGCGGTGGCGGAGGTCGTCCGGCGGCAGACCGCCGCGGGCATCGACGTCCCGGGCGACGGGGAGTACGGCAAGGCGATGGGCCAGCGCGTCAACTACGGTGCCTGGTGGAGCTACTCGTTCCAGCGTCTCGGCGGTCTGGAGCTGGGCACCGAGATCTACAAGGCGCCCCCGCGGCGTTCCGAGCCGGGGCAGGTGCGGCTCACGAGCTTCCCCGACCGCCGCGATCGCCAGCTCTTCGCCGCCGCCTACGCCGACCCCGATTCGGGGTGCTCGACGGTGCGTCCCGGCAGCGGCGGCATGCGACTGCCGGTGTGCCGGGCGCCGCTGACCTACACGGGTCACGACGCGATCCAGGCCGACGTCGCCCACGTCAAGGCGGCGCTGCAGGCGGCCGGGGTGGCCGAGGGCTTCATGACCTCGATCGCGCCGGGCAGCGCCTCGCGGATCGGCAACGAGCACTACCGGACCGAGGAGGAGTTCGTCTACGCCTGCGCCGACGCGATGCGCGAGGAGTACAAGGTCATCCTCGACGCGGGGCTCGTGCTCCAGCTCGACGACCCGGCCATCGCCGAGAACTGGGACATGATCAATCCGGCGCCTTCCGTGGACGCCTACCGGAAGTTCTCGATGGTGCGCGTCGAGGCGCTGAATCATGCGTTGCGGGGATTGCCGCAGGATCGCATCCGCTTTCACCTCTGCTGGGGGAGCTGGCACGGCCCCCACGTCACCGACATTGCCATGCGCGACATCGTGGACGTCATGCTCGCGGTGAACTGCCAGGCCTACTCGTTCGAGGCGGGCAACGTGCGTCACGAGCACGAGTGGCGCGTGTGGGAGCAGGTGAAGCTGCCGGCCGGCAAGATCCTGATGCCGGGCGTCGTGAGCCACGCCACCAACGTCGTGGAGCACCCCGAGCTGGTGGCCGATCGGATCGTCCGCTTCGCGCATCTGGTCGGACGGGACAACGTCATCGCCGGGACCGACTGCGGCCTCGGCGGCCGCGTCCACCCCCAGATCGCCTGGGCCAAGCTCGAATCCCTGGCCCAGGGCGCCGCGCTCGCCACGAAGCAACTCTGGCGTTAACAACTTGACCGAGATCGAGGAGCGCCACGCTGCCCCGTGGCGCTCCGAGCCTCCGGGGGGGTCTGGGGGGCCATCTCGGGGCCCCCCATTCGGAGAAATCACATGAAATTCGGACTGCGCTATGCGAGTCTCGGCCGCTACGGCAACGGTCCGGCGGCGGTGGAGCTGGCCCAGGCCGCGGAGGCGGCCGGCTTCGACTCACTGTGGACGGTCGAGCACGTGGTCGTGCCGGGCGCCTACCAGTCCCGCTACCCGTACTCGCCGAGCGGGAAGATGGGCTCCGGCCTCGAGGATTTTCCGATCCCCGATCCGCTGATCTGGCTGGCCTACGTGGCCTCCGCCACCCGGACGATCAAGCTCGGCACGGCGATCCTGATCCTGCCGCAGCGCAACCCGGTCGTCACCGCCAAGGCCGTGGCGACGCTCGATCACCTGGCCGGCGGCGGCCGCGTGCTGCTGGGGATCGGCGTGGGCTGGCTCGCCGAGGAGTTCGCCGCCCTCGGAGTGGCGTTCGCGGACCGCGGGCCGCGCACGGACGAGTACGTCGCCGCCATGCGGGCGCTCTGGAGCCAGGAGCGGGCGAGCTTCAAGGGGCGCTTCGTGTCGTTCGAGGACGTGTTCTGCCGCCCGCTCCCGGCCGAGCGCCGGATCCCCATCATCGTGGGCGGCGACAGCCGGGCCGCGGCGCGCCGCGCCGGGCGACTGGGCGACGGCTACTTCCCCGCTCGCGGGGCGCCCGCCGAGCTCCTCGCCGAGATGCGCCGGGCTGCGGTCGAGGCCGGCCGCGATCCCGGCGCCGTCGAGGTGACGCTGTCCGCTCCGGCCGAGGCGGCCGAGATCGAGGCGCTGGCCCGGCTCGGTGTCAGCCGGGTGGCGGTGCCCGTCAGCTCGGGCGCCGGACTGCCGGCCCAGGTGACGACGCCCGACGACGTGCTGCGCTACGGCAAGACGATGATCGCCCGCTTCCGCGACTGACGGCAGCCGGCGCCGTCGCCGGGCGCGTGGGCGGCGGTGCGTCTTGACAACGGTCGCCCCGCTGACTACGGTTGCCGCCACGATCCCAGCAGCGCCTCGACCCGACAAAGGAGGAGGGCTCAATGAAGACCCCGACCAAGGCCATCGCTCCCGAGAACGGTTCCGCAGCCACCGGCGCGCCCTCGCGCCGGGCCTTCCTCAAGCGCGCGGCGGTCGCCGCGAGCGCTGCCGCGGCCATGGGGCCGGTGCGCGCCTCGGGCCAGGGGCAGGTCACCCTGAAGGTGCAGAGCGGCATCCCGCCCAAGGACATCTTCCACGAGCAGTTCCTCAGCCTGGCCAAGAAGGTCGAGGAGCTCTCGGCCGGTCGCGTCCGCATGGAGGTGCTCCCGACCGGAGCGGTGGTGGGCCCCTTCCAGATCATCGAGGCCGTGCACACCGGCGCCCTCGACGGGGGTGGCGCCGTGCCCGCCTACTGGTTCAGCAAGCAGGTGGCGTTCAGCCTCTTCGGCACCGGGCCCTCCTTCGGGCTCGACGCCGAGGGGTTCCTGGGCTGGATGCACTATGGCGGCGGCCAGCAGCTCTACGACGAGCTGCTCAAGGAGATGAAGATCGACGTGGTGGCCATGTTCTTCGGGCCGATGCCCACCCAGCCGCTCGGCTGGTTCAAGAAGGGCGAGATCAAGAAGCCGGAGGACCTCAAGGGCATCAAGTACCGCACGGTCGGGCTGTCCGCCGAGCTGTTCAAGCAGCTCGGCTCGTCCGTCGTGATCATGGGCGGCGGCGACATCATCCCGGCGCTGGACCGCGGCGTCATCGACGCCGCCGAGTTCAACAACCCCACCTCCGACAAGATCCTCGGCTTCCAGGACGTGTCGAAGGTCTACATGGTCCAGAGCTATCACCAGCCGGTGGAGTTCCTGGAGCTGCTGCTGAACAAGAAGCGGTGGGAAAGCTTCGACAAGCAGACCCAGGCCATCTTCAAGTACGCGGTCATGGCCCAGTCGGCCGACATGACCTGGCAGTTCATGGACCGCAACTCGTCCGATCTCCTCGAGCTGAAGACCAAGCACAAGGTTCGCGTGGTGAAGACGCCGAAGTCGGTGCTCGACGCCCAGCTCAAGGCGTGGGACAAGATCGTCAAGGAGAAGTCGGAGGGCAACGCCTTCTTCACCAAGGTCATCGAGTCGCAGCGGAAGTGGGCCGAACGGGTGGTGCCGCTCCGCCAGGAGATCATGGTCGACAACGAGCCCGCCTACAACCACTACTTCAAGGCCAAGAAGTCCTAATGGAATGGGGGCCCCGACATGGCCCCCAAACCCCCAG
>DASTOJ010000317.1:0-4772 GCA_035762565.1 Candidatus Methylomirabilota bacterium
ATCCCTTCAACTCCTTCTTCAACTCGTTGAGGAAGCGCCAGTCGGTGCCCTGCACGATGAGGCGCTGCGGCGTCGACTCAGGATCCCCGGCGAAGACGCGACCCCCGAGCCCCCCGCCAGCCGGGAGCTCGCAGTGTCCTCGGGGCCCCGCGATCGCATTCTACGCGCGAACACTCGCCAGCTGGGCCGAATGTGGCTGAAGATGCGCCCGAGCGTAGCTGATGTCCCGTGGCCTGTCGCATCACGCGCGCCGGCGCGGAGGAACCGCATATACTAACGTCCACCCACAGGAGGACGCCATGCCGGTGACCGAGCTCAACCACTACTTCGTGCGGGCGAACGATCTGGAGACGACCAAGAACTTCTATTGCGACGTGCTCGGCTTTCAGGTGATGCCGCGGCCGACCTTCCCGTTCCCGGGCTACTGGCTCGGCGTGAACGGCAAGATCCAGGTCCACATGGGGCCGCACGGGATCCCGAACGCGGAGCTGTACTACCTCGGCACGCCGAAGCACGCCAACACCGACCACGCGGGCGTCGTGGACCACATCGCCTTCGTGGCCAGCGAGCCGGGCGGGTTCATCCGCCGCTTCAAGGAGCGGGGTCTCGAGTTCCAGCCGCGCTCGCTGCCGGAGTTCGACCTCTACCAGATCTTCATCAAGGACCCCAACGGGCTCACCATCGAGCTGAACTTCTTCGGTCTCAAGGACGTCACCGACTGGGGCGGCGAGGACTATTCCAAGATGCCGCAGGTGGCCGGGATGCGGGCGTGAGTCCGGCGGGCTTCGTCGACGTCACCTTCGACGAGGCGCTGCGCCGGGCGTGCGCGCTGGCGCCGGTCCTGCGCCAGCGCGCCGAGCGGGCCGAATCCGCGCGCCAGATGGAGAAGGAGACGCTGGAGGACCTGCACCGGACGGGGCTCTTCCGCTTCCACCAGCCCCGGCGCTGGGGCGGCATGGAGCTGCCGTTCGTGGCGATCTTCGACGTCCCCGCCGAGCTGGCGCGCGGGTGCGCCTCCACCGCCTGGAACGTCGCCAACCTCGGCATCCATCACTGGATGCTGGCCCTCTACGACGAGCGCGCCCAGGCCGAGGTCTGGGGCGAGGACCCTGACGCGCTCATCGCCTCCGGCATCGCCTATCCCCAGGGCCACGGCCGACGGGTGGACGGCGGCTTCGTGATCACCGGCTTCTGGAACTTCTCGAGCGGCGTCGATCCGGCCGGCTGGAACATGCTGGCGGTGACGGTGCGCGACGGCGACCGCGTCGTGGATCACCGCATGTGCCTGGTGCCGCGCCGCGAGTACGAGATCGTCGACGACTGGCAGGTGCTGGGCATGCGCAGCACGGGCTCCAAGTCGGTCCGCGCCACCGACGTCTTCGTCCCCGAGCACCGGGCGCTGTGCATGTACCTGGCCCGCGGCGGCCACGAGTTCCCCGGCGCCCGCGCCAACCCCAACCCGCTCTACCGCGTGCCGCTCTCCGCCCTCGGCTCGCACTGCCTGGCGGCCGCCGGCGTCGGCAACGCGCAGGCCGCCGTCGAGTCGACGATCGAGGCCGTCCGGGAGCGCAGCACCAACTACACGGGCCTGCGCATGCGCGACTTCCAGGCGGTGCAGCTACGCGTCGCCCGGGCGGGCGCGCAGGTGGACGCCGCACGTCTGAGCATCCGCACGGACTGCCTGGACGCCGAGCGGATCGCCCACGAGGGCCGCGCGCCGGCGCTCGAGGAGAAGCTGCGCTTCAAGCGCAACGTGGCGTGGGCGATGGAGCAGTGCACGGAGGCGGTCGACTCGCTGCACGCGCTGGCCGGCGCCAACGGGATCTACGACCGCTATCCGATCCAGCGCCTCTTCCGCGACCAGCACGCGCTGGCGGCGCACATCGGCTTCAGCTGGGACGCCCAGGGCGGGCCGTGGGCCCTGGTCGCGCTGGGAGGAGAGTTCGTCAGCCCGACGATGTGACGCGGGCGCGGACTACTCCCAGCGCAGCGCCTCGATGGGATCGAGGCCGGCGGCCTTGCGCGCGGGATAGAAGCCGAACACGACACCGATCGCCCCCGCGAAGGCGAAGGCGACGGCGACCGCCTCCGCGGCGACCAGCGTCCGCCACTCCGCGAAGTACGTGAGCGCCTGCGAGCCGCCGAGGCCGGCCGCGACGCCGACGGCGCCCCCGACCAGCGAGAGGGTGACGGCCTCGACCAGGAACTGGGCGAGGATGTCCCGTCGCCGCGCGCCGACCGCCATGCGGAGCCCGATCTCGCGCGTCCGCTCCGTCACGCTGACCAGCATGATGTTCATGATCCCGATGCCGCCCACGAGCAGCGAGACCGAGGCGATGGCGCCGAGCAGGTAGCCCATCACCCGCGAGGCCTCGGCCTGGGTCTGGACCACCTCGGTCAGGTTCCGGAGCGTGAAGTCGTCGTCCTGCTCGGGCTGCAGGCGGTGGCGCTGGCGCAAGAGCTCCCGGATCTGCGTCTCGGCCTCGGCGAGATCCTCGCCCTCCCGCACCTTCACGGTCGCCACCCAGACGGCCCGCGCCTGACCGGGGACCCGGCCGAACAGCTTCCGCCGCCCGGTCGAGAGCGGGACCATCAGGAGGTCGTCCTGGTCGTGCCCCGCGGTGTTCTGCCCCTTGCCATCCAGGACTCCGACGACGGTGAACGGCACCCGGCGGATCCGGATGGTCTGGCCGATCGGGTTCTCGTCGCCGAAGAGGTTGCGGAGCACCGTCTGGCCGACGAGCACGACCTTGGCGGCCGCGCGGTGATCTTCCGCGGTGATCGGCCGGCCGTCGACAACGCTCCATTCCTTGACCTCGAACCACTCGGGCGTGACCCCCGTGACGGCGGTGTTCCAGTTGAGGTTGCCGTAAACCACCTGCAGGGTGCCGCCCAGGGTCGGCGCGGCGGCCTCGACGGCCGGGATCTCCCGCTGGATCGCGATCGCGTCGTCCTCGGTGAGGGTGACGCGGGTGCCCACTCCGCCCCGGATACCCCGGGTGTTCACGCTGCTCGCCCTCACGATGATGAGATTCGAGCCGAGGCTCTGGATCTGCTCGTCGACGCGCGCCCGGGCACCCGCGCCCAGGGCGACCATGGCGACCACGGCGCCCACGCCGATGATGATGCCCAGCATCGTGAGGGCGCTCCGGAGCTTGTTGAGGCGCAGGGCGCGCAGCGCGCTGAGGGCATTCGCCAGGATCATGGGGCCCAGGGTAGCATCCTGAGTCGGGGCCGCGCTCACCGCCCGTCGGCGGCGAGCAGGAAGACGCGCGTGCGCCGAACGCTGATCCCCTCGTCCTCCACGAGGTCCGGGCGCACGATCACCAGGCGGACGCCCCGGCGCGCCGTCACGACGACGAGCCGGGCCTCGCTCGTGCCGAGGTACCAGGCCCGCTGGCCGGGCCGCAGCGCCCGGCTGAGTCGCAGGCCGACCCAGCCGGTGACCGGCCGCCAGCGAACGCGGATCGGCTGGAGCGCAGCGCCGGCGCTCGCCAGGGCCAGGGTCACGACGGCGGCGGCCTCCAGGCGCGCCGGGCCCAGCACCGCGGCCGCCCCCGCCCCGAGCAGCGCGCAGGCGGTGAGGTAATCGCACGCGCGAAGCCAGCGGCGGCGCGCGATCCAGCCCTCGACGGCGGCCGGGACGGGGCGCATCGGCGTCGTCATGGTGACGATCGTACCGCGTGGCGATCCGCGCCCGGCGCTGCTATAGTCCCGGCGTCCCAGGGACGGACAGGAGGACACCGTGAAACTGCTCTACTTCGACGACTTCAAGCTGGGCGTGCTCGAGGGCGATTCGGTGGTCGAGGTGTCGGCGGTGGTCCAGGACATCCCCCACATCGGACCGCACGATCTCATCAGCGGGCTCATCGCGCGCTTCGCCGACTACCGCCCGCGCCTGGAGCAGGCGGCGGCCACGGGGAGCGGCGTGCCCGTCGGCCGGGTGCGCGTTCGCCCGCCCCTGCCCAAGCCGTACAACATCGTGGCCATGGCCGTGAACTACATGGAAGACGGCACGCGCAGCGAGCCGGCGCCGCTGAACGCGTTTCACAAGTCGCCCAACAGCATCATCGGTCCCGGCGACACGATGGTGCTGCCCGACGTTCCGGCCACGATCTTCGAGGGCGAGGCGGAGATGGCCGTCGTCATCGGCCAGCGCGCCACCAACGTCCGCGCCGCGGACGCCATGCGCTACGTGTTCGGCTACGTGAACTTCGTCGACGGCTCCGCCCGCGGCCTGCCACCGGCCGGCAACGTCTTCTACCAGATGAAGTCGCGCGACACCTTCTGCCCGATCGGGCCGTATCTCGTGACGGCCGACGAGATCGCCGACCCGCACCGGCTGGCCATCAAGCTCTGGGTGAACGGCGAGCTCAAGCAGAACTTCGGCACGGACGACATGGCCCACAAGATCCCGCGGTGCATCGAGTGGGTAACGTCGATCCACACGCTCGAGCCCGGGGACGTGCTCGCCACCGGCACCAACCACCGGGGGCTGAGCGCCTTCCAGAACGGCGACGTGATCGAGCTGGAGACCCAGGGGCTGGGCCGCCTGCGCTTCGACGTCCGCGACGACCTCAAGCGCACGTGGGCACGCGAGACGCGCCTGGACCGGCAGGAGAAGAAGCTGGAGCCCGCCACCACGCCCCAGCTCTCCGGCAAGTACTCCCCCCCGCCGAAAGCCTAGCGACCCTCAGGGCCAGCGACGCTCGTGGAACCCGGGGGCGCCGGGGGTCGGGCGTGGGGGACACCGGGCGCGCCATCATGGCGAG
>DASTOJ010000318.1:0-8972 GCA_035762565.1 Candidatus Methylomirabilota bacterium
GAAGCCCTCGAAGGCGAAGCCCAGCCGCTCGAGCGGGGCGCGCCAGCGCTCGAGCAGCGCTCGCGAGGCCGGCCCCAGTTCCAGCGACTCGGCGAACAGCAGCGCCTGCGAGGGCAGCGGGCCCGCGGCGAGCTGCGCGCGGACCTGCTCGAAGATCACGCGCTCGTGGACGACGTGCTGGTCGAGGAAGAACACCTCGTCCTCCGTGGTGGACACGATGAAGGTGTCCTGGACCTGCCCCAGGACGCGCCCGAAGCGGCGGGCGGCGTACGGCGCCGCCGTCTCCTGGAAGAGCGCGGGCTGCTCGGCGGCGGCGCCGCTGCCATCGACACCCGCGCCAGCCGAGGGTCCCGGTGCCGCGCCCAGCGCCGGCACGACCTCCGGCCGCCGCAGCGCCTCGTGCAGCGCGGCCACGAGCATCTCCTGCACGACGCGGGGCTGGCGGAACCGCACCAGGGCCTTGGTCGGATGCACGTTGACGTCGACGTCGGCCGGCGCCAGCGTGAGGGCCAGCACCACCAGGGGAAAACGATCGCGCGGCAGCAGCGGGCGGTAAGCCGCCAGCACCGCCTGGGACAGCGCGGGGTCGCGCACGGGCCGGCCGTTGACGATGATGACGATGTCGTCGCGGCCGCCGCGGGTGAGATCGGGCGGGCTGGCCCACCCGGCCACTCGCACGCCGTGCTCGACGCGGTCGACGGCCAGCAGCCGTCCGGCCGTCGGCCAGCTCCAGAGCGCACCCACGCGCTCGCGCAGGTCGGCCGCCGCCGGCGCGGTCAGCGCCGCCCGCCCGTCGTTGCTCACGCGAAAGCGGACCGCCGGGTGCGCCAGGGCCAGCTGCCCCACGATGCGCAGGCTCGCCGCCAGCTCGGTGGAGGCGGCTTTCATGAACTTGAGACGCGCCGGAGTGTTGAAGAACAGGTCGTGGACCTCGATGGTCGTGCCCACCTCGGCCGGCACGCCCAGGTGCTGGCTCACCACGCCCCCCTCGCCGGCCAGGCGCAGCCCCTGGGCCGCCTCGCGCGCGCGGCTGGTGACGGTGAAGCGCGACACGGCGCAGATCGCCGCCAGCGCCTCGCCGCGGAAGCCCAGCGTGGCGATGGCCTCCAGGTCCTCGTCGCGGGCCAGCTTGGAGGTGGCGTGGCGCTCGAGCGCCACCGGCAGCTCCGCGGCCGACATGCCGTGGCCGTCGTCGGCGACGCGGACGAGCGCGGCGCCGCCGTCACGCAGGTCGACGGTGACCGCGCGCGCCCCGGCGTCCAGCGCGTTCTCCACCAGCTCCTTCACCGCCGACGCCGGCCGCTCCACCACCTCGCCCGCCGCGATCTTGTTGACGAGCGAATCAGGGAGCTTGCGTATCCGCATCACGCGTCGAGCGCGGGCTTTGCCCGCGCAATCCTCGGGGGGAAGCTCGGAGGGGGCCGTCGAGGCCCCGTTCGAGGTTCTGTTGCCACTTGGCCAGCAGGTTGAGCGCCTCGATGGGCGTGAGGTGGGCCAGGTCCAGGCGCGCCAGCTCCTCGGCGATGGGATCGGCCGCGGCGGTGAAGAGCCCGAGCTGCACGGCGTCGGTGGCGTCGGTCGAGGCCTGCCCCTGCTCCTCGAAGCGGGCGAGCAGCGCCTTGGCCCGCGCGATGACGCCGGTGGGCAGCCCGGCCAGGCGCGCCACCTGGATGCCGTACGAGCGGTCGGTGCCGCCCGGCTGCACCTTGTGCAGGAACACGATCTCGTCGTTCCACTCGCGCACGGCGACGTGGAAGTTGCGCACGCCGCTCAGCCGGCCGGCCAGCTGGGTCAGCTCGTGAAAGTGCGTGGCGAACAGGACCTTGGGCCCCTGGGCCCGGTCGTGCAGATCCTCCACCACCGCCCACGCGATGGCCAGGCCGTCGAAGGTCGACGTCCCCCGGCCGACCTCGTCGAGCAGCACCAGGCTGCGCGGCGTGAGGTTGGTGAGGATCGAGGCCGTCTCCACCATCTCGACGAGGAACGTCGACTGGCCGCGGGCCAGGTTGTCCTGCGCGCCCACCCGCGTGAACACGCGGTCGACGAGGCCCACGCGGGCCGAGCGCGCCGGCACGAACGCGCCCATCTGGGCCAGCACGACGATGTGCCCGGTCTGCCGCAGGTAGACCGACTTGCCGGCCATGTTGGGCCCGGTGAGGATGATCACGCGCGCGGTGCCGTCGAGGAGGAGATCGTTGGGGGTCACCGGCAGCCCGGACCGCGCCTCCAGCACGGGGTGACGGCCCTCGACGATCTCCAGCGCGCCGCCCGCCTCCACGACCGGCCGCACGTGGCCCCGCGCGTGCGCGACCTCGGCCAGCGCGGCCGCGACGTCCAGCGTCGCCAGCGCCCGCGCGGTGGCCAGCAGCTCGGGGGCGCGCGCCGCCACCCGCCCGCGTAGCTCGTCGAACAGCTCGTACTCGAGCCGCCGCCGCCGCTCCTCGGCGCCCAGCACCTTGGCCTCGTACTCCTTCAGCTCGGGTGTGACGTAGCGCTCGGCGCCGGTCAGCGTCTGGCGCCGCGCGTACTCGGCCGGCGCCCGGGCCGCCTGGGCGTGCGTGATCTCGATGCCGTAGCCGAACACCCGGTTGAACCGCACGCGCAGGCTCGTGATCCCCGTGCGCGCCCGCTCGCGCTCCTCGAGCCCCGCGATCCAGCGCCGGGCCTCCGCGGCGTCGTTCACGATCGCCCGCAGCGCGTCGTTCCACGTCTCGCGGATGACCCCGCCGTCCTGCAGCGTGGCCGGCGGCTCGTCCACGAGCGCAGCCTGCAGCGTGGACCTCAGGGGTTCGAGATCGGCCAGCGCGGCGCCGGCCTCGGCGAGCAACGCGGCTGGTAGCGCGGCGGCCACGTCCCGCAGGGCGCCGAGCGGCGCCAGGCAGGCCCGCAGGCCGACGAGGTCGCGGGCGTGGGCCACGCCGAGCGTCGCCCGGCTCGTGAGCCGGGCGAGATCGCCCACCGGCCCGAGCAGGCGGCGCAGCGCCGCCCTCGCCTCGGGCGCCTCCACGAGCGCGCCGATCGCGTCCTGCCGCGCGGCGATGGACGCCGTCTCCAGCAGCGGCTGCAGCAGCCACTGGCGCAGCAGGCGGGCGCCCATCGGCGTCACCGTCTCGTCGAGTACCCCGAAGAGCGAGTTGCGCGTCGACCCGTCGCTGGCCTCCAGCAGCTCCAGCGTCCGCACGGCCGTGGCGTCGAGGGTCATGCAGTCGGCCGGGCGCAGGCGCTGCAGGCGGGTCAGGTGGCCGAGCCGGTCGCCCTGGGTCGCGCGCACGTAGGCGAGCGCCGCGGCGGCGGTGGACAGCCCGGCCGTCAGGCCACCCACGCCGAAGACCTCGAGCGTCGTCACACCGAAGTGGCCGCAAAGCTCGGCCGTGGCGCGCCTACCGCTCCATAGGCCTGGGTCGGCGAAGGTCAGCGCGGCGCCGCTGTCTTGAAGTCGGGCGAGCAGGTCGGAGGCCGAGCGCGTGGCCTCCGGGAGCAGGATCTCGGCCGGCCGGCGTAGCAGCGCCGCGGCCAGGACCGCGTCCTCGCCGGGACCGTCTTCTCCCACCCAGAACTCGCCGGTCGAGACGTCCAGCAGCGCCACTCCGGTGGCCACTGCCGTGCGGCCGAGCGCCATGAGGAAGTTGTTGGCGGCGCCCGCGAGATAGGCGGTGTCGGTCAGCGTGCCCGGCGTGATCACGCGCACGACGTCACGGCGCAGGAGCTTCTTGCCCTTCCCCGCCCCCTCCATCTGCTCGCAGATCGCGATCTTCTGGCCGGCCTGGACCAGCTTCGCGATGTAGCCGTCGGCGGCGTGGTGGGGGATGCCGGCCATCGGCGCGCCCTGGCGAGAGGTCAGCGTGATCTGGAGCAGCCGGGCGCCCAGCTCGGCGTCCTCGAGGAACAGCTCGTAGAAGTCGCCGAGCCGGAAGAGCAGCAGGTGGTCGGGAAAGCGGCGCTTCAGCTCCCGGTACTGCGTCATCATCGGCGTCACGCCGGCGTCAGCCACGCAGGCGACCCCGCAGGCGCTCCCAGGTCGTCCCCAGCGCCTCGGGCAGCACCCGCGTCTCGCCCACCACGGTGACGAAGTTCGCGTCGCCGTTCCAGCGTGGCACCACGTGCACGTGCAGGTGATCCTCGATCCCCGCCCCCGCCGCCCGGCCCTGGTTCCAGCCGACGTTGAAGCCCTCGGCCCGGTACTCGGCGCCGAGCGCGGCCACGGCGCGCTGCACCAGGCGCATCGCGTCGCCCAGCTCGGCGGGGCCCGCCTCGCCGACGGTGGCGACGTGCCGGTTGATGACGGCCAAGAGATGGCCGGGCGCGTAGGGGTAGGCGTTGAGGATCAGGTACGCGTGCTCGCCGCGCTCGAGGAGGTACGTCTCGCGGTCGTTGCCGCCGTCACGGGCATTGCAGAAGACACAACCGGCAGGAGGGTGGGACGCGCCGATCCAGGCCATGCGCCACGGCGCCCACAGGCGCCTCAACTACGTATTGACGAGCTCGCGCAGGCGCTTGCCGACCTTGAAGAACGGGACGCGCTTCTCGGGGACGTCGACGGCGCTGCCGGTCTTGGGGTTGCGGCCCTTGCGCGAGTTGCGGTGGCGGATGCGGAAGCTGCCGAAGCCGCGCAATTCGACCTTGTCCCCCTTGGCCAGGGCGTCGGTGATGTTGTCGAAGACCGTGTTGACGATGGTCTCGGTCTCCTTCTTGGTGAGGTTCGAGAGCTTGGAGACCTCGTCGATCAGCTCGGCTTTCGTCATCGTCGTCCCACCTTCGGCTCTTCGCCCGTTGAGCGATGTCCACGCGCCTGGGCACGGCAGCATCGGACCAGGGGCACGCTAGCACGCCTAAAACAAGAATGTCAACCTTCGTGAGGAGTTAGCCCGCACCCCCCGTCCTCCGCATCCCGGACCCATCAGATAGTCTCGCAGCGCATCGTCAGCCAGGGGTGTTTGAGGGGGGCCTCTCGGCCCCCCTCGATCAGTAAATCGCGACTTCTCGCCGCCGGGCCGCCTCTCACCCTCAATCCATCAGGTACAGCGGCAGCTTGAACTGGGGCGCCGCGGGCCGGAGCAGGATGCCGGCCGCCGTGCCGCCGAGCTGGCTGCGCAGCAGGTCCATGATGGAGAAGCGCCGGCGCGGCGGGATGACGACTGGCGTGCCCGTCACGCCGGCCAGCCGCGCGGCCGCCAGCACCGACTCCTCGAGCCCACCCAGCGCGTCCACCATCTTCAGGTCTTTGGCCTGGACGCCCGAGAAGATCCGGCCATCGGCGAAGCGCAGCACCTCCTCGCGCGGCAGCTTGCGCCCGGCCGCCACGGCACCGATGAACTGGGCGTGGACGTCGTCGAGCAGCCCCTGCATCACGCGCCGCTCCTCGGGCGTCATCGCACGGGCGGGGCTGCCGACGTCCTTGAACTGGCCGGCCTTCACCACCACGTAGTCGACGCCGACCTTCTTCATCAGCTGCTCGAGGTTGGCCAGCTGCATGATCACGCCGATGGAGCCGGTCAGCGTGCCGGGATTGGCGTAGATCTGGTCGCAGGCGACTGCGACGTAATACCCGCCCGAGGCCGCGACCGAGCCCAGGGAGGCCACGACCGGCTTGCCGGCCTGGCGCAGGCGGAGGACGGCGTCGTGCAGCTCCTGGGTGGGGGCGACGACGCCGCCCGGGCTGTTGATGCGGACGACGACCGCCCGCACGGTCGGGTTCTCCCGGTGCGCCTTCAGCTCGCGCACGAGGTCGTCGACCTCGACGATGACACCTTCCAGCTCGACCACCGCGACCCGGGGGCCGAACAGCGCGGACCCGCCCTCGCCGCGCGTCAGGCCGCCTGCCGAGATCACGAACAGGCCGGCGACGGCCAGGTACACCAGCACGGCGACGGCCACGATCGTCAGCCGGCGCACGTGGTCACGCGCTCAGTCCTCTTCGTCGTAGTCGTACTCGCGCTGCTTGCCCTTGCGCCGGCGCCCGCCCCCGCGGGAGGGGTCCTCGACCTCGGGCGGCGCCACCGCGTGGCCCAGCTCCTTGAGGCTGAGGCCGATGCGCCGCTCGTTGGGATCGACGCGGATCACCAGCAGCCCCAGCTCGTCGCCGACGTTGACGATCTCGTCGGGCCGGCCGATGGTGCGGTTGGCCATCTGCGAGATGTGCAGCAGGCCGTCCACGCCCGGCTCCAGCTCCACGAAGGCGCCGAAGTCGGTCAGCCGCACGACCTTGCCCGTCACCCGCGAGCCCATCGGATAGCGCTGGGCCACCGTCGTCCACGGGTCGGGCTGCGCCTGCTTGAGCCCCAGCGAGATGCGCTTGTTCTCGCGGTCGATGTTGAGGATCTGGGTCTCGATCTCCTGGCCCTTCTTGAGCACCTCCGACGGATGGCCGACGTTGCGCGTCCATGACATGTCGGAGATGTGCAGCAGCCCGTCCACCCCCGGCTCCAGCTCGATGAAGGCGCCGAAGTCCGTGAGGTTGCGGACCTTGCCGGTCACCCGGTTGCCGACGCGGTAGCGCTCGTCGATCGTCGCCCACGGGTCGGGCTCGACCTGCTTCATGCCGAGCGAGATCCGCTTGGCCCCGCGGTTGACGTCGAGCACGATCACGTCGACCTCGTCGCCGACGTTGACGAGCTTCGAGGGGTGGCGCACCCGCCGCGTCCACGACATCTCGGAGACGTGCACGAGACCCTCGACCCCGGCCTCCAGCTCGATGAACGCGCCGTAGTTCGTGAGGCTCACCACGCGGCCGCGGGTCTTGGTGCCGGGCGCGTAGGTCTGCTCGACGCGCTCCCAGGGATCGGACGACTTCTGCTTGTAGCCGAGCGACACCCGACCGCTCTCGCGGTCGAAGTGGAGAACCACCACCTCGACCTGATCGCCCACCTGGAAGATCTCCGACGGATGGCCGACCCGGCCCCAGCTCATGTCCGTGACGTGGAGCAGGCCGTCGATGCCGCCGAGGTCGATGAAAGCGCCATAGTCCGTGATGTTCTTCACGGTCCCGGTGAGGACCATGCCCTCGGCGAGCACCTCCAGCGTGTGCTTCTTCTTCTCCTCCCGCTCCTCCTCCAGCACGGCCCGGCGCGAGAGCACCACGTTGCCCCGGCGCCGGTTGAGCTTGATGACGCGGGCGCGGATGGGCTGGCCGATCATGGAGGCCAGGTTCTTCACCGGCCGCAGGTCGACCTGGGAGCCAGGCAGGAAGGCCTTCACGCCCACGTCCACGCTGAGGCCGCCCTTGACCACCTCGACCACGCGGCCCTCGACCGGCGAGCCCTTCTCGTAGGCCTGGGTGATGGCGTCCCAGACCTTGATCTTGTCGGCCTTGTCCTTGGAGAGGACGATGAGGCCCTCCGAGTCCTCCTTGGCCTCGAGGTAGACCTCGATCTCCTCGCCCACCTTCGGCAGCGCGCCGTGGCGGTGGAACTCCTCGATCGGGATCGCGCCCTCGCTCTTGTAGCCGACGTCCACGAGCACTTCGCTGTTGCCCACGTGGACGACGCGGCCGCGGACGACCTCGCCCTCCTCGAACTCGCTGGTGCTCGAGCCTTCCTTGAACCAGTCCTCCATGCGCTCCTCGGGACCCTCGCCCTCCGTGCGGGGTCCGCCGAGGTTCTTCCGCGGATCGTTCGTCGCCATGCCCCCAGTTCCTCCGTTCAGTGTATTTGGAGCGGACGCCGGGCTGAAGCGATGCCCGCCCCACCGGCCGATCGATCCTTGAGGTCCGCGATGGCCGCCATCATGCGCCTCGACGCCGCCTCGTATTGTTGCTTCCGGTCCGCGCCCCCCGCCGGTGCGAACCGCATCGGCGCGCCGAACGTCACCCTCACCTTAGCAGGCCGGGGAAGCCGCCGGCCCCGCGGCCACGCCCGGCCGCTGCCGCTCACGTACGCGGGCACCACCGGCACACCGCCGTGCATGGCCAGCAGCGCCGCTCCGGGCTTGGCGTCGCGGAGCGTGCCCTCGGGACCGCGCGTGCCCTCCGGGAACACCAGCAGCGCCCTGCCCTCGGCCAGCACCCGCTGCGCCGTTCGCAGCGCGCCGGGATCGGCGCCCTCCCGCCGCAGCGGCTGCGCGCCCAGGCGCCGGATCAGCCCGCCGAGTCCGGGGATGCGGAACAGCTCGGCCTTGGCCAGGAACGTCAGCGGCCGCGGGCAGGCTCCGCCGACCAGCGGCGGATCGAGCACGCTCGAGTGGTTGGCCACGATCAGCACCGGCCCCGCAGCCGGGATGTTGTCGGCCCCGGACGCCTCCAGGCGGAAGAGCAGGCGCATGAGCACCACCGCGATCGGCTTGAGGATGCCGTAGAGCACGCTAGCCGCATCCCGTCGGCTGGCGCCGCCAGCGCTCGACCGCCTCGGCCATCGACGTGACCACCTGCTCCACGCTGAGCCCGGTGCTGTCCACCTCGATCGCGCCGGCGGCCCGGCGCAGCGGCGCCAGCGCCCGGCTCGAGTCCTGGGCGTCGCGGGCGGCGATGTCGCGCTGCGCCGCCTCGGGGTCGACCTCCACCCCGCGGGCGCGCAGCTCCGCCTGCCGCCGCCGCGCGCGCTCCGCCAGCGAGGCGTCGAGGTAGAACTTCACCTCGGCCTCCGGACACACGACGGTGCCGGTGTCGCGCCCCTCCAGCACGACGCCACCGGTGGCGGCCAGCCGCCGCTGGATCGGGGTGAGCTTGTCGCGCACGACGGCCAGCGTCGACAGCCGCGAGGTCAGCGCGGCGATCTCGGGCGCGCGGATCTCCTCGGTCACGTCGCGCTCGTCGACGATCACCCGGTCGCCCTCGACGTCGATCTGCACCCGCTCGACGTGGCGGCGCAGCGCCGGCGTGTCCTCGGGCGCCAGCCCCGCCCGCGTCACCGACCACGCCAGCGCCCGATACATGGCGCCGGTGTCGAGCAGCCGGTAGCCCAGCCGCGCGGCCAGCTTCCGGGCGACGGTGCCCTTGCCGGCGCCCGCCGGCCCATCGATCGTGATGACCGGCTCACGCG
>DASTOJ010000319.1:0-30965 GCA_035762565.1 Candidatus Methylomirabilota bacterium
GGAGGGCAGGCGGCCGGTCTTGGCCGAGTCCACCACCTCGATGTCCATCGAGCCGAACATCATCATGATGTCGTCGAGCTGGTCGAGCGACACGATGTCCGACGGCAGGGCGTCGTTCACCTCGTCGTAGGTGAGGAAGCCTTTCTGCTTGCCCACCGAGATCAGCCGGTCCAGCTCTCCGGGCCGCGGTTCGTCACTCATTCGTGTGGACTCCTTGCGGACCCCGCGGGGTCCGTCGACTCGACCGCCGGTACGTGGAACGGCTGGACGGCACCGCCGACCAGCTCGTGCAGCACCACGCCCTGCTCCTGCAGCTCCGCCCCGAGGGCCGCGTCCATCGGCACCGCGCTCGACGCCCGCTGCTGGCCCTCGGCGACGGCCTGGCTCGCGCTGCGCAGCCGCCCGGCCGTCCGGGTGCGCGCCAGCCGGCGCCGGAACTGTTCCACGGCCGCCCTGTCGTCGGCGAGCGGGCGCTCGTCGACGATGAGCGCGGACAGCGCGTGGCGGGCGGCGTCTGAGGCGAGCGCGCTCATGAGCTGCTCGGGCTCGGCGTCGGGCACGCGGGCCAGCGTCTCCACGACCTCGCGCAGGCCGGCGTGAGCGATCTCGGCCCCCTCCACCAGCGGCAGCAGCGCCCGCCGGGCCTCGCGCGAGCCGAGCAGCAGCGCGACCAGGTCCCGCTCGACCACGCCCGGCGTGGGCGTGCTCGTCGCGGCGCCCGTCACCGCGGCCGGCCGCCGCAGCGCGGACTGCAGCCGCTGGGCCTCGATCCACAGCTGGGTGGCGTCGACGCCGAGCTTGAGCGCGGCCTCGCGCGAGAGCGCCGCGGCCTCGTGGGCGTCGCCCACCTTGGCCAGCATGAGCGCCACCCGCGCGAAGGCGTTGGTGCGGCCCCGGGCGCCGCCCCCGGCCGCCTCGCCCACGGCCCGGTCGAGCGCGTAGGCCAGCAGGCTGCGGGCGCCGGCGATGCGCGCGGTGAAGGCGGGGGCGCCCTCGGTGCGCAGGAACGTGTCGGGGTCGTGGCCAGCCGGCAGCAGCGCAACCTTCACGCGCAGGGCGCCGGTGGCGTCGAAGCTGCCGGCCCGGTTCACCCCCCAGGTGAGTCCACCGCCCGACGGCTCCAGCAGCTCCTCGGCCCGCTCGGCGGCCTTCTGGCCGGCGGCGTCGGCGTCGAAGAAGGTGACCACCTCGTCGCAATAGCGGCGCAGCACGCCCAGCTGGGCGGCGGTGAACGCGGTGCCGAGCGCGGCCACGGTCTCGGTGAAGCCGTGCTGGTGGGCCATCAGGCAGTCGACGTAGCCCTCGACGATGAGCGCGCGGTTCTTCTCGCGGATGGCGTCACGGGCGAGGTCGGCGGCGTAGAGGACGTTGCCCTTGGTGTAGAGAGGGGTCTCCGGCGAGTTGAGGTACTTGGGCTGCTCGTTGCCGAAGGCGCGGCCGCCGAAGGCCACCACCCGCGCTTGGAGATCTCGGATGGGAAAGAGCAGCCGGCCGCGGAAGCGGTCGTAGGCGCCCGGCCGGTTGTCGCGGGCGACCCGCAGCCCCGCCGCCAGCAGCGTCTCCTCGCTGACGCCGGAGGCGCGCAGCGCCTCCGGCAGGGTCTCCCAGCCCTCGGGCGCCCAGCCCAGGCCGAAGCGCCGCGCCACCTCGGCGGCGATGCCGCGCTGCTCGAGGTACGCGCGCGCGCGCTCGCCGCCGGCCGTCCACAGCCGCTCGCTGTAGAAGGACGCGGCCAGCTCCATCGCGCGGAACAGCGTCTCGCGGCCGGAGTCACCCGGCTGCGGGCCGCGGTCGTCGGGCAGGGCGATCCCCGCCTGCCTGGCCAGCGCGCGCACGGCCTCGGGGAACGACAGGCGGTCCTGGCGCATGAGGAAGCCGAAGGCGTCGCCGCCCACGCCGCAGCCGAAGCAGTGGAAGATCCCCTTGCGGGGGTTGACCATGAACGAGGGCGTCTTCTCGCCGTGAAACGGGCAGAGGCCCTTGTAATTCTGCCCGGCCTTGCGGAGGTTCACGAAGCGACCGACCAGCTCGACCACGTCCACGGCGGCCCGGATGTCGTCGAGCACCGCCTGCGAGTAGGACGCCATCAAGACACCTTCAGGGCGGCCACGGTCGCTCCCGCGCCGCCCTCGGCGGGCTCGCCGTCGCGGAACGACTCCACCAGCGGGTGCTCGGACAGCACGCCGCGCACCGCCTTGCGGAGCGCCCCGGTGCCCTTGCCGTGCACGAGACGGACGTTGGCCACGCCGGCCATGAACGCGTCGTCCAGGTACTTCTCCACGAGGTCGCGCGCCTCGTCGGTCGTGCGGCCGATCAGCATCAGCTCGGTCGCGACGGAGCGTCCGGGCGGGTCGGGCCGTTCCCCGCGCGGCTTCACCGGGCGGGAGACGGAGGCCTGGGCGGCCGGGCGCAGGGCCGAGACCGGAACGCGCACGCTGAGGGAGCCGGCCCGCACGGTCGCCGAGTCGCCGGCGATCGCGACCAGCTGACCCCGCAACCCGAGATGCTCGGCGGCGACGGCCATGCCGGGCGCCAGCGGGGTCTCGTGGGGCAGGGGCGGCGTGGGCTCGGGGGCGACGCGGGCGCCGATCTCGCGCAAGCGGCGGCGGCTGTCCTCCAGCCCGGGGCGCGAGCGCTCGGTGCGCTTGAGCCGCTCCCATTCGGCGCTGACGGCGCGGCGCACCTCGGTCAGCAACGCGGTGGCCTCGGCCTTCGCGCGCGCGACCAGCTCGCGGGCGTGGGCGGCGGCGGCGGCCTCGGTCTCGCGGGCGGCGGCCAGCCGCGCTGCCGTCTCGCTCTCGCGCCGCTCGATCGCCAGCGTGCGCTCGGCCTCGGACCGCGTCGCCTCGTCGAGCCGGGCGATGAGCCGGCTCAGGCGCGCCGCGTCGGTCGAGCGGTGGCCCTGGGCGCGCTCGATCAGCTCGGGCGCCAGCCCCAGCCGGCCCGCGATGGCCAGCGCGTAGCTCTGGCCGGGCAGGTCGTAGCGCAGCCGGAAGGTGGGCGCCAGCGTGCGGGTGTCGAACTCCACCGAGGCGTTGCGGGCCCGCGGTTCGCTGGAGGCGAACGCGCGCAGGGGCTCGAGGTGGGTGGTGGCCATGACGAGCGCGCCGCGCTCGGCCAGCGTCTCGAGGATCGCCCGGGCCAGGGCCGCGCCCTCGTCGGGATCGGTGCCCGCTCCCAGCTCGTCGATCAGTACCAGCGAGCGGCCATCGGCCTCGGCCAGCACCTCGCGGATCTGCTTCACGAACGCCGAGAAGGTGGACAGGTTCTCGGCCACCGACTGCTCGTCGCCGATGATCGCGTACAGGCGCTCGAAGACGGGCAGCCGCGAGCCCGCGGCGGCCGGCACGTGGCAGCCGACCTGGGCCATGAGGGCGCACAGCGCCAGCGTCGTGAGCGCGATCGTCTTGCCGCCGGCATTGGGCCCCGTGATCATCAGCAGCGGGCGGTCGGGCGAGATCTCGAGGTCGACGGGCACGACGGCCCGCGCGGGGTCGCGCCAGGCCTGGGCCAGCAGCAGCGGGTGGCGGGCGGCGGCGAGGGCCACGCGGCCGGCCGCGTCGACCGCGGGCGCGGTGGCCGCCATCCGCTCGGCGGTGTGAGCCCGCGCGAACACCCAGTCGAGCTCGCCGACGACCTCGACGAAGCGCTCCAGCTCGGGCCGGCGCGCCCGCACGGCCACGGTCAGCTCGACCAGGATGCGCGCCGTCTCCTGCTCCTCCTCGCGCAGCGCCTGGACGAGGTCGTTGTTGGCCTCGACCACGCCCTCCGGCTCGACGAAGATCGTCTGCCCGCTCTGCGAGCGGTCGTGCACGATGCCGCGCAGGCGCTGGCGCGCCTCGGCGCGCACCGGCAGCACGTAGCGGCCGTGCCGGAGCGTGACGAACCGGTCGGCGAAGACGCGCTCGCCCTCGGCCGCCAGCAACCGCTCGAGGTCGGCGACGATCCGGCGTCGCCGATCGCGGATCTGCTGGCGCAGGCTGCGCAGGCGCGGGCTGGCACGGTCGGTCAAGCTGCCGTCGTCCTCGAGGGCCTGGCGGAGCCTGTCGCGCAGGTCGTGCAAGCGCGGCAGACCGTCGACGAGCATCGCGATGCCGGCGGCCACGGGGCCGACGCCCCGTCCCCAGGCCAGCACGCGGGGGCCGGCGTCGAGGGCCGGGATCAGCAGCGCCAGCTCGGCGCCGTCCAGGCGGCTGCCCTCGGCGGCTGCCCGGGCCAGAACCGGCCGCACGTCGGCGATGCCGTCGAGCGGGGGTGGGCCCTCGGCGCCGAGCGCCAGGCGCGCTTCACCCGTCAGCGCGATCGCGGATTGGACGGCGGCGACCTCGACGAGCGGGGTGGCGCTGAGCGCCTGCTCCCGCCCCATGGCGGTCCGTGCTTCCTTCGCGAGGAGGGCCCGGACCGAGTCCCACTCGGTTCCGCGATCCCAGAGTCGGCCTGCCCCCACCCTTCGCCTCATTCGCTCCCGCCCCGGGTGGGCGAGAGTGCCGGAAGAACAGTCGCAGGAGTCCTGCCGGGCTTAATCGGAGATCCGCTCCCGGCGCTTGGCCTTTTTGCGAGCCGCCAGGGCCTTGCGCTTGCGCCGAACGCTGGGTTTTTCGTAGTGCTGTCGCTTCTTGAACTCCGACAGGAGCCCGGCCTTCTCGCACTGCTTCTTGAAGCGCTTCAGTGCGCTCTCGAAGGATTCGTCGGGCTCGACGATGACCTTGGTCACACGACTCCCCCTCCAGCAGCCGGTCAGACCGGTGGATAAACGGAAACTATATACCATGGGGGCCACCCCCCAGCAATCGAAGCACTAGCGGAACAGCGGTGCGATCACGAGGGCGACGACGGACATCAGCTTGATCAGGATGTTCATCGACGGCCCGGACGTGTCCTTGAACGGATCCCCGACGGTGTCGCCGACGACCGCGGCCTTGTGGGCGTCCGAGCCCTTGCCGCCGAGGTGGCCCGCCTCGATGTGCTTCTTGGCGTTGTCCCAGGCGCCGCCGGCGTTGGCCATCATGAGCGCCAGGAACACGCCCATGAGCGTGGCGCCGGCCAGGAATCCCCCGAGCGCCTCCGGCCCGAGCGCGAACCCCACCACCGGCGGCAGCACGACCGCCATCACGCCGGGCACGACCATCTCCCGGAGGGCGCCGGCGGTGGCGATCTCCACGCAGCGGGCCGTGTCCGGCTTGGCCGTGCCGTCCATCAGCCCCTTGATCTCGCGGAACTGGCGGCGCACCTCCTGGACCATGCCGAACGCAGCCCGGCCGACGGCCTTCATCGTGAGCGCGGCGATGAGGAACGGCACGCAGCCGCCCAGGAACATCCCCACGATCACGCGCGACTCCGTGAGGTCGATGGTGGCGATGCCCACGCTCTGCGTGTAGGCCGCGAAGAGGGCCAGCGCGGTCAGGGCGGCCGAGCCGATCGCGAAGCCCTTGCCGATGGCGGCCGTGGTATTGCCGAGCGCGTCGAGGCGGTCGGTGATGGCGCGCGTCTCCGGCCCCAGGTGCGCCATCTCGGCGATGCCGCCGGCGTTGTCGGCGATCGGCCCGTAGGCGTCCACGCTCATCGTGATCCCGATCGTGGCCAGCATGCCGACGCCCGAGAGGGCGATGCCGTAGAGCCCGGCCGCCTCGAACGCCACCCAGATCGCCCCGCAGATGGCCACCACCGGCAGCACGGTGGACTCCAGGCCGACGGCGAGGCCGGAAATGATGTTGGTCGCCGCGCCCGTCTGGCAGGACTCGGCGATACGGGTCACGGGCTTGCCGGAAGTGTAGATCTCGGTGAGGTAGCCGATGAGGACGCCGGCGAGCATGCCGGAGATCACCGCCCAGAACGGGCTCCAGCCCACGCCGAGCAGGTTGACGACCCCCGCCGACAGCACCGCCAGCAGGACGGCGGCGATGATCGTCGAGTAGCGCAGCGCCGACTGGGGGTCGAGGCGCTGGAGCACGTTCATCGACAGGATGCCGACGACCGAGGCGACGAGGCCGGCGGTGACGATCACCAGCGGCAGGGCCATCCACACCTCGGGGCTCGGCCTGATCGCGGCGCCGATGGCGATGGCCGCCACGATCGAGCCGACGTAGGACTCGAACAGGTCTGCGCCCATGCCGGCGACGTCGCCGACGTTGTCGCCGACGTTGTCGGCGATGACCGCGGGGTTTCGCGGATCGTCCTCCGGGATTCCTGCTTCTATCTTGCCGACGAGATCCGCTCCCACGTCCGCGGACTTCGTATAGATGCCGCCGCCCACCCGCGCGAAGAGCGCGATCGAGGAGGCGCCCATGGCGAAGCCGTTGATGATCACCGGCTCATGGAAGAGGAAGAACAGGAGACCCAGGCCGAGAATGCCGAGGCTGGCGATCGTCAGCCCCATGACCGAGCCGCCGTAGAAGGCGACGGCCAGCGCGCGGTCGCGTCCCGTCTCGCGGGCGGCGTTGGCGGTGCGGACGTTGGCGCGGGTGGCGGCCTTCATGCCGAAGAACCCGGCCAGCATGGAGCAGACGGCACCGGCGACGAAGGCCAGCGCGGTCAACGGGTGGATCGCGGCGCCCAGCAGGATGGCCACGATGATCACGAACCACACGAGGATCGAGTACTCCTTGCGCAGGAACGCCATGGCGCCCGTGTGGATCTGGTCGGAGATCTCCAGCATCGCGGCCGTACCGGCTGGCTGCGCCTTGACGTAGCGGTACATCAGCAGCGCCATCACGAGTCCGAGCACACCCAGCAGGGGCGCCAGCTGGACCGAGCTCATGGGATCCTCCTAGCGGATGGACGGCGTGTGCAGCAACGTGAGGACGCGCCGGGCGGCCTCGGACACCGCGGCCTCCACCACCGGCCGCTCGTCGGCCTCGAAGCCGGTGAGGACGTGGTCGGGCACGTCGGCCTTGTGATCGGGGCGGCCGATGCCGAGCTTGACGCGGCGGATCTCGGCGGTCCCCAGCGTCTCGATCACCGAGCGGACGCCGTTGTGACCGCCGGCGCTGCCCCGAAGGCGCACGCGCACCGCGCCGAGCGGCAGGTCGATGTCGTCGTAGACGAGGATGAGGTCGTGGTGGTCGGCCCCGTGCCGCCGCAGCGCGCGCGCCACCACCGGCCCCGACACGTTCATGAACGCCAGCGGCTTGACGAGCCGGACGACGTCGCCCCGCCAGCGGCCCTCGGCGAGCAGCGTGGCGTCGTCCCGACGCCAGCGCGTGGCCCGCAGATCGCCGGCGGCCAGATGGTCGAGCACGCGCTGGCCCACGTTGTGACGGGTGTCCCGGTACTCCGGACCGGGGTTGCCGAGCCCCACCACCACGTGGGCCACGCGCCCTCGGCTCCGCTACTTGTCCTTGTCGGCCTTCTCGGGCCGCCGGCCGCCCTTCTTGGCGTCCTCGGCCGGCGCTTCCTCGCCTTCCTTGGGCTTGCGCTCGGTGAGCACCTCCGGCTCGGCCGTGACCACCGCCGTCGCCGCCGGGGCCACCACCTCCTCGGCCATCGGCGGGGCCACCGTCGCGACCGCCTGACCGGGGTCGTTCAGGATGCGCACGCCCTCGGGCGGCCTGAGGTCGGCGATCGTGAGCACGTCGCCGATCGCCAGCTCCGAGACGTCGGCGTCGATGCGCTCGGGGATGGCCGTGGGCAGGCAGGAGACCGACAGCTCGTGCAGCACGAGGTTGAGGATGCCCTTGGTGTCCCGCACGCCCACCGCCTCGCCGATGGGATGCACCGCCACGCGCACCGTGATCGGCTTGTCGGGGGAGACCTCCTGCAGGTCGACGTGGAGCAGCCGCTCGGTGACCGGGTCGAACTGCATGGCCCGGATGATGGCCAGCCGGGTGGCGGTCTCGCCGTCGAGCTTCAGCGCGAGCAGCTGGGTGGTGCCCTCGTGGCCGACGATCATCCGGAGCACCGCCCGGGGATCGACGGTGACGGGCTCGCTCCGTGCCCCGCCGTAGAGGACGGCCGGCACCACGCCGGCCCGGCGCAGCCGCTTGGCCACCTGCTTGCCGGTGGACTCGCGGCGCGTGATGCTGAGCTCCTGCATCTGCATGGTCCTGACTCCTTCCAGACGGTCTAGACGAACAGGGTCGACACCGATTCCTCGTCGTGGATCCGGCGGATCGCCTCGCCCAGCAGCGGGGCCACCGTGAGCACGGTGATCCGGGCGGCGGCGCGCTTGTCGCCGGTGAGCGGGATCGAGTTGGTGACCACGACTTCCTCGATGGGGGAAGCCTTGATGCGCTCGATGGCCGGGCCCGACAGCACGGCGTGGACGCCGCAGGCCAGGATGCGGCGGGCCCCCTCGCGCTGGATGGCGCCCACCGCCTGCACCAGCGTGCCGGCGGTGTCGATCATGTCGTCGATCACGATCGCGTCGCGGCCCTCGACGTCGCCGATGAGGTGCATGGCGACGGCCGAGTTGGGGCCCTCGCGGCGCTTGTCGATGATGGCCAGGCCCGCGCTGAGCCGCTTGGCGATGGCCCGGGCGCGCTCGACGCCGCCCGCGTCGGGGGCCACGATCACCGCGTCCTTCAGGTCCTTCTTCTTCAAGTAGTCGATCATGACGACGGGGCCCGCGAACAGGTGGTCCACGGGGACGTTGAAGAAGCCCTGGATCTGCCCGGCGTGCAGGTCGAGCGCCAGCACCCGGTTCACGCCCGCCGCCTCCAGCAGGTCGGCCACGAGCTTGGCCGAGATCGGCATCCGCCCCTGCACCTTGCGGTCCTGGCGGGCATAGCCGTAGTAGGGCAGCACCGCCGTGATCCGGTGGGCGGAGGCGCGCTTGAACGCGTCGATCATGATGAGCAGCTCCATGAGCGAGTCGTTCACGGGCGGGCAGGTCGGCTGGACGATGAAGACGTCCGTGCCCCGGACGTTCTCGTTGACCTGCACGAAGATCTCGCCGTCGGAGAAGCGCGAGACCTCGGCCTCACCGAGCGGCACGTGCAGGTACTGCGCGATCTCCTCGGCCAGCGCCCGGTTCGCGTTCCCGGTGAAGAGCTTCAGCTCGTAGTTCATGCTCGCCTCGCTCCAGCGTTGGTTGGGGCGGGAGGATTCGAACCTCCGAATACGGGATCCAAAGTCCCGCGCCTTGCCGCTTGGCCACGCCCCACCGACTCCGGCCTCCTGTATTATCGCGCGCCGTCGGCGCGGATTCGAATCGCCGGGCCGCGCAGCGCGCGCACCGCCCAGCACTCCCACGAGCCCCGCGCCACCCGGGCCCGGATCTGCCGGGCCTGCTCGAACGAGCGGGCGACCCCGAACACGGTGGGGCCGCTGCCCGACATCGCCGCGCCGAGGGCGCCGGCCGCCACCAGCGCGGCCAGCATCTGCCCGATCTGCGGGTACGCCGCCCGCGCCGCCGGCTCGAGCCCGTTGTAGAGACACGCGGCGATGCGGCCGGCGCGCCGGCCGCCGAGCGCGCCGGCCATGCGCCGCGCGCGATCGCCGTCCGAGTACATCGCCGGCGTGACGCGCGCGTACACCTCGCTCGTGTTCAGCGGAACGCGCGGGTTCACCAGCACCAGGGCCAGCGCCGCGCAGTCGAGCGGGCCGAGCCGCTCGCCGCGCCCCGTCGCCAGCGCCGCGCCGCCGCGCAGGAAGAACGGCACGTCCATCCCCAGGTCGACCGCCAGTTCCTCCAGCCGGGCCGCCGGCCACCGCAGCCCCCACAACCGGTTCAGTCCCGCCAGCACGGCGGCGGCGTCCGTCGAGCCGCCCCCGAGGCCGGCGGCGACCGGGATCCGCTTGTCCAGCGTGATCCGCACCCCCCGAGACAGCTTCGCCGCCTCTCGCAGCGCGGCGGCGGCGCGGTACGCCAGGTTACGCTCGTCCGTCGGGACCCCGGGGGCGCTGGTGCCGACCGCGAGGTGGTCCGCTTCCTCGAGCACCAGCCGATCGGACAGGTCCACGGTCTGCATGACCGTGGCGATCTCGTGGTAGCCGTCCGGCCGCCGGCTCAGAACCTCCAGGGCCAGGTTGACCTTGGCCGCGGCGCTGAGCTCCAGCCGACGGGCGTTCTGCGACCCCTTCGACAAGGCATCGAAGGCTATCACGCCGCTCGCGGCAGCGTCAACGGATCGGTTGTGTTTTCGCGTCTTTCGGCAGCGTGAATGCGAACCGATCCGCGGCCAGTCCGACTCCGGTGGCGAGGTTACGGTAGCGGACCGTGCCGCTCACCTGGCGCTCCGCGGCGCTCACCGCGAAGCCCGTCAGGCGGCCCTCGGCATCGCGCTGGTAGGTGACGGTCGCGGCCGCCCGGCCGCCGACGATCTGCAGCTGGCGCACGACGCCGGTCTCGAAGTCCATCCAGATGCGCTGCTCGTGGAACGCGCCGACGAGGGCCAGCGAGGGCCCCATGTCGTCGGGCGGCAGGATCTCGCCGATGCGCAGGTCGCCCGGGGGCACGGCGTACCCGGAGACGACGGCCACGAGGTCGTGCGGCTCGAAGGGCAAGCCCAGCAGCCGGGCGGTCGTCTCGGCGGTGGCCGCGCCGACCACCGCCTCGTTGGAGGCGGCGTTGTACGCGGTGAGCTGCCCGTCGTGCACGACCGCGATCAGGAACGGTTGGCCGAACGGTGACAGCGCCTCGAAGCGCAGGCTGGCGGGCGCCCGGGCCAGCAGCACGCCGCTCAGCCGCTGGCGCTCGCCGCCCTTGTCCATGTCGATGTCGGCGAGCGCTCGCAGGTCGCTGACCGTGTGCCAGCGGGCGACCAGCAGGTCGATCGCGCGCCGGGCGTCCTCGGTGACCGGCTGCCGCGGCGGCGGCAGGGCGATGGCGCAGCCGGCCACCCACCCGAGCGTGAGAAGGACGACGAGGCTACTGCGAAGCCTTCGAGCGCTCACCCTGGACCCGCCGCAGCTTCGTGCGGACGTCCTCGAGCTTCTTCTTGACGCCCTCGGCGGCGGGGTCGAGCTGCAGAGCCTTCTCCCAGGCGGCGACGGCATCCTCGTCGAAGCCGTTCTTGACGAGGGCGTCGCCGAGGTGCTCGAAGATGACCGGGTCTTCCTTGGCCTTGGCGACCGCGCGCCTGAGCTCGCGGAGCGCCTCCACGTAGCGCCCCTGCTGGTAGTACGCCCAGCCCAGGCTGTCGATGAAGTAGCCGTTGTCCGGCTCCAGGGCCAGGGCCTTGTTGATCAGCACCACGGCCTCGTCGAGGTTCTGCCCCTTCTCGGCGTACATGTAGCCCACGTAGTTGTAGGCCTCGGCGTGCTTGGGATCGAGCGTGATGACCTGGCGGAACTGTCGCACGGCGTCGTCGAACTTCGCCTGCTTCTCGAGCACCACCCCGAGCTGGAAGTGCAGGTCCTTGTGCTTGTCGTCGAGGGTGAGGCCTTCCTGCAGCGCCTGCGCCGAGCGGTCGTACTCCTTGGCCCGGAAGTACGCGGTGCCGAGGTAGAGGAACAGCTCCGGCCGCTTGGGATCGAGGTTGACCGCCTCGCGGAGGAACGTGACCGCCTCGTCGTAGCGCTTGGCCTTGCCCGAGAGAAACCCGAGCTGCACGCGGGCGTCGATCGAGCGGGGGTCGGCGCGCAGGATCTTCTCGAGCTCGGTCCGGGCGTCGCCGTCGCGTCCGGCGTCCATGTAGGTGGTGGCCAGGAAGTAGCGCGCGCGCACGTTGGAGGGCTCCAGCACCACCACCCGGCGGAAGGCGTCGCTGGCCCGGTCCCACAGCTTCTGCTCGTAGAACACGGCGCCGAGCTTCATCCACACGCGCGGGTCGCGGGGCGCCAGCTCGGCCAGCGCCTCGATCTCGGCCTGGGCCTCCGTGAAGCGGCCGAGCCGGATGAGCAGGTCGCCCAGCCGCTCCACGAACGCCGGGTTGTCGGGATTGGTCTTGACCGCCCGCCGGTAGACCGCGATGGCCTCGTCGGTGCGGCGCTGCGACTCGTAGACGTAGCCGAGCGCGGTCCAGGCGCCGTCGTGGTCGGAGTCGAGCTCGACCGCGCGGGTCAGCCGCGTGATCGCCTCGCTCCACGCCTCCGTTTCGATCGCCAGGCGCCCGAGCAGGAACTGGGCCTGGACGTTGTGGGGCAGGCGCTCGGCGAGCCGCAACAGCACCGCGCGGGCGCGGTCGAAGGCCTTCTGCTCGACCTGGTAGCGCGCCAGCGCGAGGTAGGCCTCCTCGGCGCTGGGGTTGAGCGCGATGACGCGCTCCAGCTCGGCCTCCGCCTCGGCGTACTTCTTCTGCTCGCGCAGCAGCTCGGCCAGCGTGAGGTGGGGCTGAGGATCCTCCGGAGCCAGCTGCACCGCGCGGCGGGCGGCCGCGACCGCCTCGACCGGCTGCTCGGCGCGCTTGAGCCACCCGGCGAGCGTGCCCCACAGGTAGGCCGAGCCCGGATCACGCCGGAGCGCCTCCTCCATCGGCGCGACCGCCTCCTTGAAGCGGCCGCCCTGCGCCAGCAGCTGCGCCACGGTGAAGTGGTAGTAGGCCTCCGACGCCGCGCTGCCCTCCCGGGCGGTCGGCTGGCGCGGCGCCTCGGCGGCGCTGGGGGCCGGCGCCGGCGCGGTGGTCGCGCAGCCGGCGAGGCCGCCGGCGACGAGCAGGAAGAGGCCCCGAGCGACGAAGCGCACCATCATCGTTCATTCCCTCGTGCCGGTGACAGCCAGCCCCGCGCCAGCAGACGGCGCGCGCCGGCGGCCAGGTCCGGATCGGAGATCGCAGCGGCGGCCGCGTCGATGGCGCGCCGATCGTCGTCGGTGAGTCGAGCGGCGCGCGGCGAAGGGCGCGCGGCCGCGGGGCGCTCCTCGGCGGGCGCCACGCCGAGCGAGAAGCGCAGCGAACGGATGGCCGGAAACTCGGCCCCGAGACGGACGGTCAGATTCGGTGCGAGCAACGTCAGCTCGGACAGCCAGGGCGAGTTGTCGACCAGGACGTGCAGGCAGCCGTTCACCAGCATCAGGGGCCGGCATCGGCGCGCCGCGTCAGCACCGACGAGCCGCGGCCACGCCCGCTGGAGCCGCACGACGAGCAACCGGTCCGCCAGCTGCGGCAGCGCGCCCACCAGCAGCTCTCCGACGGCGCGCGGCGCGACACTCTTCATGAATCGCTATGATACTCCCGCGCCCCCGCGGCTGGCCAGCCTCGGACTCCTCGTTTATAGTGGCCTGACACTCATGGCCAAGCCGAAACGCGGCGAAACGATTGAGCTCGTCGTCGATGATCTGGCTTTCGGCGGGGAGGGGGTAGGCCGCAAGGATGGATACGTGGTGTTCGTCCGGGGTGGACTGCCTGGCGACCACCTCCGGGTACGGGTGATCGAGGCGCGGGGACGGTACGGCAGGGGCGCGATCGAGTCGGTCCTGACGCCCTCGCCGGACCGGGTTGATCCACCCTGCCCATATTTTGGGCAGTGCGGTGGCTGCCGCCTGCAGCATCTGGCGTATTCGGCTCAGCTCGCCTTCAAGGAAAAGCAGGTCCGCGACTGTCTCACGCGCCTGGGCGGGCTCGCCCCGTTCGAGCTGCGGCCCATCGTACCGGCCCCCGAGGCCTACGGCTACCGCAACAAGATGGAGTTCACCGTGGCCGAGCCGGGCCCGGCGGTGGGACTGCACGCGGCCGAGCGGTACGACGTGGTGCTCGACATCGAGCGCTGCCTGCTGCAGTCGGACGCCATGAACGCGTTGCTCGACGAGTTCCGGCGCCAGGCCCGGGCGCGCGGGTTGTCGGTGTGGGATCAGCGCGCGGAGCGCGGGCTGCTGCGCTACCTGACCCTGCGGGAGGGACGGCGGACGGGCGAGGCCATGGTCAACGTCGTGGCATCGGCGCCGGACGTGGAGGCCCTGATGCCGGTGGCCGGCGCGCTGAAGACGCGCGTGCCCGCCACCGCCAGCGTGCTGCTGAACGTCAACGACAAGAAGGCCAGCGTGGCGATCGGCACCGAGGAGCACCTGCTGCTCGGGCGGGACCACATCACGGAATCGCTGAGCGGCGTGACCTTCGAGATCTCGGCCAGCTCCTTCTTCCAGACCAACAGCGTGCAGGCCGAGCGGCTGTTCGCGATCGTGGCCGAGGCGTGCGCGCTCGACGGCGGCGAGACCGTGCTGGACCTCTACTCGGGCACCGGCGCCATCAGCCTGCTGCTGGCCCGGCGGACCGGGCACGTCTACGGCGTCGAGCTGTCGGCGGCCGCGGTCGCCGACGCCGTCCGCAACGCCCGCGCCAACGGGATCGACAACTGCACCTTCCTGGCGGGCGAGGTGCGCCACGTGCTGCCGGCCCTGATGCGCGACGGCGTGCGGGCCGCGGTGGTCGTGGCCGATCCGCCGCGGGCGGGCTTCCATCCCAAGGCGCTCGCCGCGCTGGCGGCGCTGGCGCCGGCCCGGATCGTCTACGTCTCCTGCAACCCGGCCACGCTGGCCCGCGACGTCGGCGACCTCGCCCGCGGGGGCTATCGCCTGGAGTGGGTGCAGCCGGTCGACATGTTCCCGCAGACCCCCCACATCGAGGCCGTGGCGCGACTGTCCCGGGCATGAGGACGTTCCTCGTCCGGCGACTGCTGCAGTCGCTGGTGGTCCTGCTCGGGGTCTCGTTCGTCGTCTTTGCGATCCTGTACCTGACCGGCGATCCGGCGCTGGTGCTGCTGCCGCCCGACGCGTCCGCGGAGGACGTCCGCAGGTTCCGCGAGGCGATGGGCTTCAACGATCCGTTCTTCGTGCAGTACGGCCGCTTCCTCAAGGGCGCCCTGCAGGGCGACTTCGGCCAGTCGGTGCGGCACGGGGAGCCGGCCTTCGGCCTCGTCCTCGAGCGCATGCCGGCCACGTTCGAGCTGGCCGGCGCCGCGCTGCTGCTGGCCCTGTGCCTGGCCATCCCGGCCGGTATCCTCTCGGCGGTGCGGCGCAACAGCGCGCTGGACTACGTCTCCACCGTGGTCGCTCTGTTCGGCCAGTCCCTGCCCACCTTCTGGCTCGGCATCATGCTCATCCTGGTGTTCTCGGTGCAGCTCCACCTGCTGCCGTCCTCGGGGCGGGGCACGCTGGAACATCTGGTCCTCCCCGCGGTCACGCTCGGGCTGTTCACCACCGCCCGTATCACGCGCCTGACGCGCTCGGGCATGCTGGAAGTCCTCAACCAGGACTACATCCGCACGGCCCGCGCCAAGGGCGTGAGCGATCCGCCCGTGGTGTGGAAGCACGCCCTCAAGAATGCGGCGATCCCGATCGTGACCATCGTGGGCATCGAGCTGGGCACCCTCCTGGGCGGCTCGGTTATCACCGAGACGATCTTCGCGTGGCCGGGCGTGGGGCGGCTCAGCGTGCAGGCGATCGCCAACCGCGACTACCCCGTGGTGCAGGCCGCGGTGTTCCTGCTCGCCACGACCTTCGTCGTCGTCAACCTCCTGGTCGATCTCGTCTACACCTACCTCGACCCGCGCATACGATTGCGATGAGCGTGCCGACCACGGCGATCGCGCTGCCCGAGGCCGCGCGCGGCCCGCGGCCCGAGTGGCTGGTGTTCCTGCGCCGGCTGGCGGCGCGGCGCACGGCGCTGTTCGGCCTCGTCGTCGTGGTGCTGGTGGTCGTGACCGCGCTGGCCGCTCCGCTGCTGTCGCCGTTCGATCCGATCGAGCAGGACCTCGGCGACCTGCGGCTGAAAGAGCCCGGCTTCCGCGACACCGCCGGGCGCGTGCATCCGCTGGGCACCGATCACCTCGGGCGCGACCTGCTGGCGCGGGTGATCTACGGCGCCCGCCCGGCGCTGATGGTGGGCTTCGCGGCCGTGGCCATCTCGGGGGTGATCGGCATGGCGGCCGGCCTGATCTCCGGCTACTTCGGCGGGCGCGTGGACGACGTCCTCATGCGGCTGGCCGACATCCAGCTGGCGTTCCCGTTCATCCTGCTCGCTATCGCGGTCATCGGCGTGCTCGGCCCCAGCCTCCAGACCATCATCGTCGTGATCGGCGTGTCGTCCTGGGTCGTCTACGCGCGGATCGTGCGGGGCGCGGTGCTCACGCTGCGCGAGCGCGAGTTCGTGCAGGCCGCGCTGGCGCTGGGCAGCGGCGACGTGCGCGTGGTGCTGCGCCACATCCTGCCCAACGCGCTGACGCCGTGGCTGGTGGTGGCGACGCTGGACATGGCGCGGGTGATCGTGATCGAGTCGGCGCTGTCGTTCCTGGGGCTCGGCGTGCAGCCGCCGACGCCGACCTGGGGGGGCATGCTGGCCGATGGGCGCGTCTACATCTCCACGGCGTGGTGGCTGGCGACGTTCCCGGGGCTGGCGATTCTCGTGACGGTGCTGGGGATCAACCTGTTCGGTGACGGGCTCCGGGACACGCTCGACCCGCGGTTGAAAGTCTAGCTCAGCCCAGGCGCAGGCGCGGGGTTCGCCGCTCGGTTGGCGGCGGGCCGATGAAGAGGGGTCATCTGCGTCGTTGGCGCTGCGCTCCTCGCTGCGACGTACAGGCAGTACGCCTCGCTCCGGTGCTCGCGCCGCCTAGCATCTGACCCCTCTTGATCGCCCCGGGATTCGGGCGCGGTCGTCGGAGGTCGCCTCGCCGGGCTGGCTCGCTGCGCGAGCCTCGCCCGGCCTCGGTTGGCTACCACTGGGTTGCTTCGTCAGCCTCAGATCGAAGTCGGGGAGCAGTGTCACCCGGGCGTAGCGCCATGGAACCCTTCCTGGTCATTGGGATTTGACGAGAGACTCGGCTACTCTTGACAATCTCGATCGACAATGTGTAATTTCTCTTGCCCGGAGGCAGAGCGTCATGAGCGAGATGACGAAGGAGACCAAGGCGCAGCGCGCCGAGCGCCTCAAGCGAGCGCTCAACCCGTGGGAGGCGTACGCGGAAATCCAGCGGTTCGCGCGCGAGGGTCACGCCTCGATTCCACCGGAGTGGGCCACGTACTTCCGCTGGTGGGGCGTCTACAGCCAGGGTGACGGCGCCGGCGCGGTGGGCGGCCGGGGCGGCGAGGGCCGCGCGGTGCCCTACTTCATGGTGCGCATCCGGATCCCGAACGGCGCGCTGGCCGCTCACCAGCTACGCACCCTGGCCGACCTGGCCGAGCGCCACGCGCGCGGCGTCGCCGACCTCACTGTGCGCCAGAACGTGCAGCTCCACTGGGTCACGATCGAGGACCTGCCGGTGGTGTTGGAGGCGCTGTGGCGCGCCGGGATCACCTCGCTGGGCGCTTGCGGCGACGTCACCCGCAACGTCACCGGTTGCCCGGTGGCGGGCGTCGACGCCGACGAGCTGATCGACGCCTCGCCGCTCGTGCATGAGGCCACGCGCCTGCTCAACGGCAACCCGGCCTTCTACAACCTGCCGCGCAAGTTCAAGGTCACGATCGCCGGCTGCCAGAGCTGGTGCGTCTATCCCGAGATCAACGACCTCGGGGTGACGGCGGTCCGCCACCCGGCCACCGGCGAGATCGGCTTCTCGGCGCGCGTAGGTGGCGGGCTCTCAACCGCCCCGCACCTCGGCGTGCGGCTCGACGCGTTCGTGCGCCCGCGCGAGGTGGTGCCGGTCGTGCGCGCGGTCGCCGAGATCTTCCGCGACAGCGACGTCCTGCGGCAGAACCGGGAAAAGGCCCGGCTGAAGTTCCTCTTCCTCGCCGAGGGCTGGACGGCGGCCCGCTTTCTCGCCGAGGTCGAGCGGCGGCTGGGCGCGCGCCTGGCCGCCGGGGTGCCGGACGATCCACCCGACGACGTGTATCGCGACCACGTCGGCATCCATCCGCAGCGCCAGGATGGGCTGTCCTACGTCGGGCTGCCGGTGATCCGCGGCCGCCTCACGCCCGGCCAGATGCGCGCGGTGGCCGGGCTGGCCGAGCGCTTCGGCTCGGGCCAGCTGCGGACCACCACGATGCAGAACCTGCTCGTGCTCGACGTGCCCCGCCCGCGCGCCGGGCGGCTCGCCCGCGACATCGAGGCGCTGGGCTTTCCCCTGGACGCTTCGCCGTTCCGGCGCGGCACCGTGGCCTGCACTGGCAGCGAATTCTGCAAGCTCGCGCTGACCGAGACCAAGGGCTTCGCGCGCCGGCTCGTCGAGGAGCTGGAGAGCCGGCTGCCGGGCTTCGACCGCCACGTGCGGCTCAACGTGACGGGCTGCCCCAACTCCTGCGGCCAGCACTGGATCGCCGACATCGGGATCGAGGGCAAGAAGCTCAAGGTCGACGGCGCTCTCGTCGACGCCTACTACTTCTGTGTCGGCGGCGCCGTCGGCCGCCACCAGGCAGTGGCCCGCCCGGTCGGCTACCGCGTGGCCGCCGGCGAGGTGCCGGCGGCGGTCGAGCGGCTGCTCCGGCGGTACCTCGACGATCGCCGCGCGGGCGAAGGCTTCCGCGAGTTCGCCGCGCGGCACACCGACGATGAGCTGCGCGGCTTCCTGGCCGGTGGCCTCGCGGCGGCGGTCGAGCGCGACGTACCGGCGGGGCGGCCGCCGGCCGGCGTCGAGGGGTGATGGGCTACTATCCGGTCTCGCTCGAGCTGGCCGGCCGCTCGTGTGTCGTCGTGGGCGGTGGCGCGGTCGCCGAGCGCCGGATCGAGACCTTGCTGGCGGCCGGGGCCGTGGTGACCGTGGTCAGCCCGGGGCTCACCCGGGCTCTCGCCGTACTGGCCGCGGCCGGACGCATCCGGCACGTCGCCCGTCCCTACCGTCACGGCGACCTCGACGGGGCGGTCCTCGCGCTGGTGGCCGCCACCGATCCGGCCGTGACCGCCGCCGTCGCGGTCGAGGCTCGGCAACGCGCCGTGTGGCTGAACGCCGCCGACGATCCCACGCACTGCGACTTCATGCTGCCGGCGGTGGTGCGGCGCGGCCTGCTCACGGTCGCCGTGGCGTCGGGCGGCGCCAGCCCCGCGCTCACGCGCGCCCTGCGCGAGCACCTCGATGCCACCCTCGGGCCCGAGTGGGTGCCGCTGGGCGAGCTGGCGGCGGAGGCCCGGCGCGAGCTGCGGGCGGCCGGCCGCTCGGCCGACGGCGAGGCCTGGCGCCGTGCGCTGGCGGCCGACGTGCGCGAGCTGCTCGCCGCCGGCCGCGTGGACGAGGCGCGCGGTCGGCTTCGGGAGCGGCTGGCGTGAGCGGCCGCGTGGCCCTCGTCGGGGCCGGACCGGGCGATCCCGGCCTCATGACCGTGCGCGGGCTCGCGCTGCTGCGGCGGGCGGACGTCGTCGTGTACGATCGCCTCGTCGATCCACGGCTCCTCGACGAGGCCTCGCCGCGCGCGCTCCGGGTCTGCGCGGGCAAGGCCAGCGGGTCGCACACGCTGCCCCAGGCCGAGATCCACGCGCTCCTGGCGCGGCACGCCCGGCGGGGCCGGCGGGTCGTGCGCCTGAAGGGCGGCGATCCCTTCGTGTTCGGCCGCGGCGGCGAGGAGGCGGAGGCGCTGGCGGCCGCCGGCATTCCGTTCGAGGTCGTGCCGGGCGTGAGCGCCGCCGTCGCCGTCGCCGCCTACGCCGGAATCCCCGTCACGCATCGCGGGCTGGCGTCGTCGTTCGCGGTGGTGACCGGCCACGAGGACGAGGCCAAGGGCGAGAGCTCGATCGACTGGGCCCGCCTGGCGACCGCCGTCGACACGCTCGTCATCTTGATGGGGGTGCGCAGCCTGCCGCGGATCGCCGAGGCGTTGCTCGCGGCCGGCCGCCCCGCCGAGACGCCGGTGGCGCTGATCCGCTGGGGCACGACCGACGCGCAGGAGACGATCGTGGGGCAGCTGGGCGGGATCGTCTCGCTGGCGGGGGCGGCATCCCTGGCGCCGCCGGTGGTCATCGTGGTCGGCGAGGTGGTGGCCCTGCGCGAACGGCTGGCCTGGTTCGCGGGCGAGCAGGGGGCCGCGCTCGGCGGCGGGGCCGGTGAGGTGCTCGTCGGCGCAGGGTAGCGCTTCTTCAGCTCGGCGAGCCGCCTTTCCGCCACCGGTAGATCAACAGAGCCGCCGCGGCGGGCACCGTGAACCACAGCACGCCGCCGCTCGCGCCCGCCGCCAGGCCGAGGGCGAGCGCCGCCAGTCCGCCGACCGCGGCGATCCACAGCAGCACGCCGGTCGTGGCGTCCGCCGCGCGCCGCCATCCCAGCCGCGCGGGCAGGATCGCCGCCAGCGCGCCCAGCGAGTCGATCAGCACGTCGCCCAGGCTGCCGGTACGGCTCGGCTCCAGCGCCTGGTGGCCCTCGTCGACCAGGGCGCAGGCGACGCTGAGCGCCAGCGCCAGGCCGGCGGCGGTGGAGGGCCGCGCCGTCCCGCTGCGCGTGAAGGCGCGGAACCAGAGCCCGCCGAGGAGTCCGTACTCGATGGCGTGGGCCGCCTTGCGCACGCCGCCGTGGATGAGCGCCATGGATTCGGGCGTGAGCCACGGCAGGACCCAGGCCAGCAGCGGACGGAGGAGGCCGCCGGTATTCTCGGCGCTGAAATCCGCGGACGACATGACGAGGACGACCGCCATCCACACGATCGGCGGCGCCCAGGTGGCGAGCCGGCTCACGCATTCATGATACAGTCGGGCCGATGCTCGGCGAGATCCTGGACGATCTGTTGATCTCCGCCTCGACCGGCCGCTGCATCACCGCCACCCGCCACTTCCCCGCGCGTCCGCCCGTGCTGGCGGCGTTCCCCGCGTCGCTCGATCCGCGCATCGCCGAGGCGCTGCGCGCGCGTGGCATCGAGCAGCTGTTCAGCCACCAGGCCCGCGTGTGGGAGCTCGTGGAGGCGGGCCGCCACGTCGTCGTCGTGACGCCGACGGCCTCGGGCAAGACGCTCTGCTACAACCTGCCGGCGCTGCAGTCGCTCGTCGAGCGGCCGGAGGCGCGCGTCCTCTACCTGTTCCCGACCAAGGCGCTCGCCCAGGATCAGCTCGCCGAGCTGGAGGCGCTCGCCAAGGCGCTGCCCGAGCTGCGCATGTTCACCTACGACGGCGACACGCCCCAGGACGCCCGGCGCGCGGTGCGGGCGCGCGCCAACCTCGTGCTGACCAATCCCGACATGCTGCATTCCGGGATCCTGCCGCACCACACGAAGTGGGCGACCCTCTTCCAGAATCTCCGCTACGTGGTGATCGACGAGCTGCACGCCTATCGAGGCGTCTTCGGCTCGCACCTGGCCAACGTGCTGCGGCGGCTCCGGCGCATCTGCGCGCACTACGGGTCGACGCCGCAGTTCATCATGGCCTCGGCCACGATCGCCAATCCCGGGGAGCTGGCCGGCCGGATCACCGGCGAGCCGGTCGACGAGGTGACCGAGAGCGGCGCGCCGACCGGCGACAAGACGTTCGTCTGCTACAACCCGCCGGTGGTGAACCCCGAGCTGGGCATCCGGGCCCCCTACCTCGGCGAGGCGGCCAAGCTCGCCATCCGCCTGCTGCGCGCCGAGGTGCCGACGATCGTCTTCGCCCAGAGCCGGCTGTCGACCGAGGTGCTGCTGACCACGATCAAGCAAGGCGTGGCCGACCGCGCGACGGGCGACGCCGGGATCGTGCGCGGCTATCGCGGCGGCTACCTCCCCAGCCGCCGGCGCGCCGTCGAGCGCGAGCTGCGGGCGGGCGCGGCGCTCGGGGTCGTGTCCACCAACGCCCTCGAGCTGGGCGTCGACATCGGCCACCTCGATGCCGCCGTGCTGGCCGGCTATCCGGGGACGATCGCGTCGCTGTGGCAGCAGGCGGGCCGGGCCGGGCGCCGGGCGGACCCGTCGGCGGCGATCCTCGTGGCCACCAGCGCCCCGCTCGACCAGTTCATGGTCACCCATCCCGACTATCTCTTCGGCACCCCGCCCGAACACGCCCGCATCAACCCGGACAACCCCTTCATCCTGGTGAACCACCTCAAGTGCGCGGCCTTCGAGCTGCCGATCCCCCCCGACGAGCGCTTCGGCGGCGTGGACGTGCGGCGCGAGCTGGCCGCGCTCGAGGACGAGGGCGTGCTGCACCGCGCCGGGCCGCGCTATCACTGGGCCTCGGAGACCTATCCGGCCGACCACGTCTCCCTGCGGACGGTGACGACGGACAACTTCGTGGTGATCGACACGACGTTCCGCGACGCGCAGCAGACCAAGAAGCGTCAGATCATCGCGGAGGTGGACTGGGGCAGCGCCTTCTCCACCATCCATCCCAAGGCCATCTACCTGGTGGAGAGCGTGCCGTACGAAGTGCAGGAGCTGCGCTTCCGCGAGGACGAGGAGAAGGTCGCGTACGTCAAGCGCGTGGACGTGGACTACTTCACCGACGCGGTCAGCGCCAAGGGCGTGTGGATCCTGCGACGTCTGGAGGGACGCGAGCACGGCGGCTACCTGGCCGAGCAGGGCGAGGTGCTGGTGGCCGAGAAGGTCGTCGGCTTCAAGAAGATCAAGCTGGGGACGATGGAGAACGTCGGTGCCGGCGAGGTCGAGCTGCCCCAGCAGGAGAAGCAGACGACGAGCGCCTGGCTCACGGTGCCGCCGGCCACCCTCGACCGCGTCAGCACGTCGCGCGAGGAGCTGATCGACGGGCTGCGCGCGGTCACGTACCTGCTGCACCACCTGGCGCCGATCTTCCTGCTCTGCGACGTCCGCGACCTCGGCTCCTGGCTCGGCGACACCACGCCGGCCGAGACCGGCGCCGTGGCCACCCGCGAGTCGGCCAAGCGGCGGCTCATGCAGGCCGAGCACTTCAACCCGACGATCTACCTCTACGACGCCCACGCCGGCGGCATCGGCCTCGCCGAGCGCGTGTTCGAGGTCCTGCCCGAGCTGCTGCGGCACGGTCGGCGGACCCTCCAGGCGTGCGCGTGCGCTCTCGGGTGCCCCTCGTGCGTCGGCCCGGTCAACGAGGTCGGGCGCCGCGCCAAGGCCACCGCCGCCCGTCTGCTGGCCGCGCTGACCGACTGAGCCTCGATGGCCAGCCTGGACGAGCTCCGCCGCGTCATCCGGCGCATCGAGACCGCGCGGCCGCCGCGCCCGGCCGCCGAGCCCGTGGAGCGCGTCGTCGACGGCGAGCTGCTCGACACCGGGCAGGGCAGCCTCGTGGTCGTGCGGCGCGAGTATCCGCTGGCCCATCGCCATGGCGGCGAGCCGCTCGGCGACGTGCTGGCGGCGCCGCTGCCGCTGCTGGCTCGCGCCGCGCGCGTCGAGGGCAGCCTCGCCGGCGCCGAGAGGCTGCTCTTCCTCGACACGGAGACCACGGGACTGGCGGGCGGCACCGGCACCTACGCATTCCTCGTCGGCGCGGCGCTCGTCGAGCGCGACCGGATCGTCGTGACGCAGTTCTTCATGCGGGACTTCGACGACGAGCCGGCCCTGCTCACCGCGCTGGAGCCGCTGCTCGCCGGCGCCGGCGCGGTCGTGACGTTCAACGGCGCCGCCTTCGACCTGCCGCTGCTGGAGACGCGCTTCGTGCTGGCCCGGCGGCGCTGGCCGGCGGCGCTGACGCATCTCGACTTGCTGCGGCCGGCCCGCCGCGTGTGGACGGGCTGCCTGGCTGACTGCCGGCTGGCGACGCTGGAGAGCGCCGTGCTGGGCCTGGCCCGGGAAGACGACGTGCCGGGCGCCTTGATCCCCCTCCTCTACTTCGACTACCTGCGCTCGCGCCGGGCGGCGCCGCTGCGGCGGGTGTTCGAGCACAACCGGCACGACGTCCTCTCCCTGGTGGCGCTGGTGGGCTGGTTCGGACGCGCGCTCTCCGACACCACCGGCCTGCGGCCCGAGGCGCTGGCCGGCCTCGGCCGCCTTTGGGAGCCGGTCGATCTCGAGCGCGGCTTGACGTGCTATCGCGCCGCGCTGGCGGCGGGGCTGCCCGAGCGGGTGGCCCGGTGGGCGCGGCTGCGGCTGGCGTGGTGGGAGAAGCGGGCGGCCCGCTGGAGCGCCGCGTGCGCGCTGTGGGAAGCGGCGCGCCGGCACGACGTGTTCGATCCGCGCCCGTGGGAGGAGCTGGCGAAGTTTCACGAGCACCGCGCCCGCGACCTCACCACCGCCCGCGCCGTCGTAGCGGACGCGCTCGGCCGGGCGCGCCGGGCGGGCGCCGCCCCCCGGGTGCTCGACGACCTCGCCTACCGGCTCGCGCGGCTCGAGCGCCGGCTGGCGACCGGACGATTCGCCCCCGCGGCGACGTGAGAGTTCTGCCAACCGACCTGCGCCAGGGCTGCCGCCGCGCTGAGCTGGTCGGCGCCGCAATCGGCCCGACCCTTGACGCCTCCACCGTGACGGGGCGGCTGTTCAACGAGAGCGTCATCGAGCTGGCGCTGAGCGAGGCCATCGCGGTCTATGGCCTGATCCTGTTCCTGCTCGGAGGGCGTCGGCTGGACTTCTACGGCTTCCCTGGCCGGGCCGGGGCGTGACGAGCGTCGGGGGGTGCGGGGGCCATCTCGGGGCCCCCATCCAGGAAAGTCACCACGTGGAGGACATGCGCTTCCGGGCGCACGCGGAGGCCCGTGGCGAAAGCCGCCGACGATGGCTGTGAGGAGTGCACGCGGTGGCCGGAGGGCAGGCCCAGGCAGTACAGGTTTTCGGAGCCCCGGAAGTAGCGTTGCAAGAGCACCGCCGCTCCCGCGGCGTCGGGCACGAACGTCACGTCGTCGGGGCGGATCATTACGCGGACCTTCTCGCCCGGCTCGCGCCCCTCGACGTTGCCGAACACGCCGATCTCGGTGACGATCCCCTGCGAGGTCACCAGGCCGGGCAGGAAGTCGGCGGCGCCGACGAACTCGGCGACGAACGGCGTCGCCGGGTGGTGATAGATCGTCTCCGGCGTGCCCAGCTGCTCCAGCCGGCCCTGATTGAGGACGCCGACCTCGTCGGCGATCGTGAAGGCTTCCTCCTGGTCGTGGGTGACGAAGATCGCCGTCGTTCCCGTCGTGCGCAGGAGCTTCTGCACCTCGTCACGCATCTGGGCCCGCAGGTCGGCGTCCAGGTTCGAGAACGGCTCGTCGAGCAGGAGCAGCGCCGGCTCCGGAGCCAGGGCGCGGGCGGTGGCCACCCGCTGTTGCTGTCCCCCTGACAACTCGTGCGGGTAGCGCCCGGCGAACTCGCCGAGCCCGACCAGCTGGAGCATCCGTGCGACGCGGGTGCGCCGCTCGGCGCGCGGGAGGCGCGACACGCCGAAGGCCACGTTGGCCTCCACCGTCAGGTGCGGGAAGAGCGCGTAGTCCTGGAACACGACGCCGACGCTCCGTTCCTCCGGCGGAACACCGGCCTCCCCGGCCCGCGCCACCACGCGGCCGCCGATGGCGATGTGCCCGGCGTCGGGCGCCTCGAAGCCCGCGATCAGGCGCAGCGTCGTCGTCTTGCCGCAGCCGGACGGCCCCAGCAGCGCGAGGATGCGCCCCGCCTGAAGGGCGAACGTGAGGCCGTCGACCGCGGCCGGCCGGTCGGTGCCGAAGCGCTTGCCGATGCGCACGAGCTCTAGCAGCGCCATGCGCAGATTATGACACCGGCGTGAGCGGCGGCTTGCCTTCCAGGACCGCCAGACAGTTGCGGACGGCCAAGGTCGCCATGGCGACTCGGGTCTCCCCCGACGCGCTGGCGATGTGGGGGGCGAGGGTGACGTTGGCCAGCGGCGGCAGGCCGGGATGGATCGCCGGCTCCTCCTCGAAGACATCGAGCCCGGCCCCGGCGATCCAGCCCTCGGCCAGTGCCGTCACCAGCGCCGCCTCGTCCACGACCGGCCCCCGGGCGGCGTTGACCAGGACGGCCGTCTTCTTCATGCGCCGCAGCGTGCGCTCGTCGATCAGGTGGCGGGTTTCGGGGCTCAGCAACGTGTGAAGCGACACGAAATCGGACTCGCGGAGCAGCGTGTCGAGGTCGGTCGCGGTCGCCCTCAGCTCGCGCTCGGCCGCGGCGTCGGCCCGGACGCTGTCGTGGTAGAGCACGCGCATGTCGAAGCCGAGGGCGCGGCGGGCGACGGCGCGGCCGATCCGTCCGAAGCCCACCACGCCGAGCGTCTTGCCGTGGATGTCGGCGCCCCACAGCAGGTCCCACTTCCAGGTCTTCCACTGCCCCGAGCGGGCGTAGCGGTCGGCCTCGACCACCCGACGGGCCGCCGCCATCAGCAGCGCCCAGGCGAAGTCGGCGGTGGTCTCGGTGAGGACATCGGGCGTGTTGGTGACCACGACGCCCCGCCGGCGGGCGGCGGCGACGTCGATGTTGTTGTAGCCAACGGCCACGTTGCAGACGACCTTCAACCCCGGACAGGCCCCCAGCAACTCGTCGTCGATCGGCGAGATGATGTGGCAGATCAGGCCGTCCCTGCCCTGCAGGCGCCTGATCAGCTCCGCCTTGGGCAAGGGCTGGTCGGAGTCGTTGTAGTCTACCGCGATGTCGCCGGGGATTATCTGACGCGCCTCTCTCGGCAAAACATTTGAAATCACGATGCTTTTTGCCATTGATGGCTCCCGTGATTTTTCACTTGCTCGGCCTCGGCGGGTAGCTATACTAGCACTCGCTTCAGAGGAGTGCTAATAGGCTATCGAGGCGTGATGCCCGAGCCGGGAGCCGGCTCCGGCGCGGCCGAAAGCCAGTGTCCACCACAACCCAGGGAGGCAGGGCGTCTATGAAGAAGATTCGTCCGCTGCACGACCGCATCCTCGTCAAGCGCGAGGAAGAGGGCGAGGAGAAGATCGGCGGGATCATCATCCCCGACACCGCCAAGGAGAAGCCGCAGCGCGGCACCGTCGGGGCCGTCGGGGCGGGGAAGATCGCCGAGGACGGCAAGCGCATTCCGCTGGACGTCAAGAAGGGTGATCGCATCCTCTTCGGCAAGTATTCCGGCAACGAGGTCAAGATCGACGGCGACGACTATCTGATCCTGCGCGAGGAAGACGTTCTCGCCATCCTCGAGTAGCGATTCCACCGAATTCAAGGAGGAAAGCGATCCATGCCGAAGCAGCTCAAGTTCGACGAGGAGGCTCGGGCCGCTCTGCTCAGGGGCATCAACGTCATGGCAGCCGCCGTGGCCGCGACGCTCGGGCCCAAGGGCCGCAACGTGGTCATCGACAAGAAGTTCGGCAGCCCCACGATCACCAAGGACGGCGTCACCGTCGCCAAGGAGATCGAGCTGAAGGATCCCTACGAGGACATGGGCGCGCAGATGATGAAGGAGGTCGCCTCCAAGACCTCCGACATCGCGGGTGACGGCACCACCACCGCGACCGTGCTCGCCCAGGCCATCTTCCGCGAGGGCCTGCGCAACGTGACCGCCGGCGCCAACCCGATGGGTCTCAAGCGGGGCATGGAAGCCGCGGTCGAGGCGGTGGTCGAGGACCTCAAGAAGCTGTCGAAGTCGACCAAGGACAAGAAGGAGATCGCCCAGGTCGCCACGATCGCCAGCAACAACGACAAGACGATCGGCAACCTGATCGCCGAGGCGATGGAGAAGGTCGGCAAGGACGGTGTCATCACCGTCGAGGAGTCGAAGTCGTCCGACACGGTGCTGGACGTGGTCGAGGGCATGCAGTTCGACCGCGGCTACCTGAGCCCGTACTTCGTGACCGATCCCGAGCGCATGGAGGTCGTGCTGGAGGACGCGCTCATCCTGATCCACGAGAAGAAGATCAGCGTGATGAAGGACATGCTGCCCCTGCTCGAGCAGGTGGCGCGCTCCGGCAAGCCGTTCCTGATCATCGCCGAGGACGTCGAGGGCGAGGCGCTGGCCACCCTGGTCGTCAACAAGCTGCGCGGCACGCTGCACACCTGCGCCGTCAAGGCGCCGGGCTTCGGCGACCGCCGCAAGGCCATGCTGGAAGATATCGCCACCCTGACCGGCGGCAAGGCCATCACCGAGGACCTGGGCATCAAGCTCGAGAACATCAAGCTGGAAGACCTCGGCAAGGGGAAGAAGGTGGTCGTGGACAAGGACAACACCACGATCGTCGAGGGCGCCGGCAAGTCGTCGGCCATCGAGGGCCGCATCAAGCAGATCCGGGCCCAGATCGACGAGACGACCAGCGACTACGACCGCGAGAAGCTGCAGGAGCGGCTGGCCAAGCTGGCCGGCGGCGTGGCAGTGATCAAGGTCGGGGCGGCCACCGAGACCGCCATGAAGGAGAAGAAGGCCCGCGTCGAGGACGCGCTCAACGCGACCCGGGCGGCCGTCGAGGAGGGCATCGTGCCGGGCGGCGGCGTGGCCCTGCTGAGGGCAGCCAAGGCCATCGACGGGATGAAGAAGCTCGAGGGCGACGAGAAGGTGGGCGCCATGATCGTGCGGCGCGCGCTGGAGGAGCCCATCCGCCAGATCGTCGAGAACGCCGGCCTCGAGGGCAGCGTGATCGTCGAGAAGGTGAAGGCCGAGACGGTGCCGACCCGCGGGTACGACGCCGAGAGCATGGAGTACGTCGACATGCTGCAGGCGGGCATCATCGACCCCGCCAAGGTGGAGCGGGTGGCGCTGCAGAACGCGGCGTCGATCGCCTCGCTCCTGCTCACCACCGAGGCGCTCATCACCGACATCCCGGAGGACGCGAAGCCCGCGGCCCCGGCGATGCCGCACGGGGACATGTATTAGGCCACGGGGTAGGAGCCAGGGCGCGCGGCGCCCTGTCTGACAACGTCTGTTGGATCGAGGGGGGCGTACAGCCCCCCTCGAACTCCCCTCCCCGATCGAGTCGTTGACGGCTCGAGCGGTTGATCGCTGGGCGGGTTCGTGGTTCCAGCCGTTGGAGGCCCCTGCGATGCGGGGGCTGCGGCCCGGGTCGGGAGACTGGCCCGGGCCGTATCTGTTTTCGGGCATTGACGTTGCGGGCGTACAGGATGTTTGATACGGTTAGGCGCTTCGATCCGGACACGTCGCGATCGATCGTGAAAGTCCCGGGGAGGTGAGTGCACTGCGGCCCTATGAAGTCCTGGTCATCGTCGATCCGCGTCCCACCGACGAGGAGGTGGCCGCCCTGCTCACGCAGCTGGGCGAGCAGATCGCGTCGCTGGGCGGCGAGGTCGTGAAGATGGAGAACTGGGGGAAGCGCCGGCTGGCGTACGACATCCGCAAGCAGCGGGAGGGAACGTACGCGGTCTTCGAGGTTTCAGCCGAGCCGGCCATGGTTCGCGAGTTCGAGCGGCAGCTCCGCCTGAACGAGAACGTGCTGCGCTTCCTCTCGACCCGGGTTCCGATCCGCAAGAAGGCTCGGCCGGCGAAAACTCAAGAGGTCCTTGAGGAGGTCGGTGGATGATGAGCCTGAACAAGGTGCTCCTGATCGGCAACCTGACACGCCCCCCCGAGCTGCGGTACACGCCGAGCGGCACCGCGGTGGCGGATCTGCGCATGGCCGTCAACCGCTACTACAGCACCCAGAGCGGAGAGAAGCGCGAGGAGACGTGCTTCCTCACCGTCGTGGTGTGGGGCAAGCAGGCAGAGTCCTGCGGCGAGTACCTCGACAAGGGCAGCCAGATCTTCGTCGAGGGTCGCCTGCAGACGCGGGACTGGGAGGGCAAGGACGGCCAGAAGCGGACGGCCACCGAGGTGGTGGCCGAGCGTGTCCAGTTCATGAGTCGGACCAAGGGCGCCGGGGCTGCGGCCCCGGCCGCAGTGGCGGCCGCGCCGGCCTTCGCCGAGGAGAGTGGTGGCGGCAGCGACGACGACGTACCGTTTTGATCCTCGGGGGGGGCTTCGCCCCCCTTCCGAAACCTCCCCCCCGGAGGGATCGCGCGGGCAAAGCCCGCGCGCGAAGCGCGAAGAACAAGGAGGGCTGGGCCATTCCAGTAGCGCAAAAGCCGGTCAAGAGGCGGCGATTCGGGCGGAGGAAGGTCTGCAAGTTCTGCGCTGACAAGGTGGACCTCGTCGACTACAAGGACGTGCGACGCCTGCGCAGCTTCGTCACCGAGCGGGGCAAGATCATCCCGCGCCGGATCTCGGGCAGCTGCGCCCGTCACCAGCGCCAGCTCACCCACGCCATCAAGCGCGCCCGGACGGTGGCCTTGCTGCCGTACGTGGCGACCGACTGAGGGCGCCCGAGCATGAAAGTGATCCTGCTCGACGACGTGGCCAAGGTCGGGCGCCGGGGCGAGGTGCGCGACGTCTCCGACGGCTATGCCCGCAATTTCCTCATCCCCAAGAAGCTGGCGCTCAGCGCCAGCGCGGGGAACCTCAAGAACCTCGAGCACATCAAGCAGCAGGCCGACTCCAAGGCCCAGCGTATCAGGGACGACGCCCAGGAGCTGCGGCAGCGGATCGAGGCGCTGACCTACGAGGAGCGCCGCCAGGCCTCGGAGGAGGGCAAGCTCTTCGGCTCGGTCACCTCGCAGGACATCGCCGACTTCCTCGCCCGGCAGGGCGTCAAGCTGGAGCGGCGCCGGGTCCAGCTCGACGAGCCGATCAAGACGCTCGGCGAGACGACGGTCACCGTGCGGCTGCACGCCGACGTGACCGCCCAGCTCCGAATCAGCATCGCCCGCGAGTAGCGCACGCCGTCACGCGCGACGGTCGTTCGGACCCCCGAGGATCGGCTCCCGGGGGTCGAGTTTTTCTGTGCACTGCTTTCCACCGTCGTGCACACCGTTGTCCACCAGGTTGTCCACTGAATTGGACGGTCGTGGCGTGATTTTTCCTTGACGCCGAGCCGCGCTGCGCGAAAGGATCGAGTCGCATGAGCGCGTTGGAGCTGCCCTCCCGCATCCCGCCGCACAACCTCGATGCCGAGCGCGCCGTGCTCGGCGCCATCTTGCTCGAGGGCCGCGAGGCGCTGCCGCGGGTGGTCGAGGTCCTGCGCGACTCGGATTTCTACACCGAGGCCCACCGCGCGATCTACCAGGCCATGCTGAGCCTGTTCGATCGCGGCGAGCCGGTCGACCTGCTCACGCTCCAGGAAGAGCTGCGTCGCACCGATCAGCTGCCGCTGGTCGGCGGGCCCGCCGCGCTGGCCCTCCTCGTCGAGCAAGGCTCGGTGGCGGCCTACCTGACGTCCTACACGGCGATCGTTCGCGACATGGCGGTGCTGCGGGAGCTGATCCAGGCCGCCACCCACATCATCGGCCAGGCCTTCGACGCCAAGGAGGACGTGCAGGCGCTGGTCGACGACGCCGAGCGGCGCATCTTCAGCCTGGCCGAGCGGCGCCTCGAGGGCAGCGCGGTCCCGGTCAAGAACATCCTCAACGACAC
>DASTOJ010000320.1:0-2539 GCA_035762565.1 Candidatus Methylomirabilota bacterium
CGACCCGGCGGGTCGACGAGCTGGTCCAGGCCATGGGGCTCGCCGGCATCTCCAGGAGCACGGTCTCGAAGCTCTGCAAGGACATCGACGAGCGGGTCAACGCCTTCCTGGGCCGGCCGCTGCTGGAGGGCGAGTGGCCGTACCTGTGGCTCGACGCCACCTACCTGCGCCAGCGCGAGGGCGGCCGGATCGTCTCGGTGGCCGCCATAATCGCCGTCGCCGTGGACGCCGAGGGGCGGCGCGAGATCGTCGGCCTGCACATCGGCCCCTCCGAGGCCGAGGCGTTCTGGTCGACCTTCCTCAAGGGACTGGTCAGGCGCGGCCTCAAGGGCGTGAAGCTGGTGGTCTCCGACGCCCACGAGGGGCTCAAGGGCGCGATCCGGCGCGTGCTGGGCGCCACCTGGCAGCGCTGCCGCGTCCACACGATCCGAACGCAATCGACCGTCCGGCTCTGCAGGGTCGTCGCGGCTCGGGGGCGGGCTGCGCAGCGGGATGACATGGCGGATCTCCAGGCTGGCGTCGTGGACGATGACGCGCTCGATGACGAGCTGCAAGACGGCCTGCTTGGCGGCGAGCGCGGCGTCGTCGAGCCGGCCGCGCACGCGCGTGCAGAACGCCGTCAGATCCGTCAGGACCTCCCGAGCCTTGGCCCGCTGCTGGCGGAGGCCGCGCTGCTGGTCCAGTTGCCGGCCCAGGGCGCGGCGCTGGTCGGCCAGCTGCCGCCGCCGCTCGGTCAGCTCCTCCAGGCTGATCACCTCCGCCTGGTAGGCGTCGAGCAGCCGGCGGTCGGCGCGCGCCAAGCCCTCGAGCCGCGCGCGAAGCCTCTGCTCGGCCGCCAGCTCGCGGGTCGCGGTCCGGTCGGCATCACCGGCGAACTGCTGGAACTGGGCGAGCAGCCGTTCGGGGTCACCGAGGAGACCGCGGACATGGTCCCACACGGCCCGCTCCAGGTCCTCGGCCGGCACCGGGGCCCGCGGGCACGGCGTCGACCGGGCGGTCGCGACGCAGTCCTTGCCGGCGCACCGGTAGGAGCGGCGCTCGGCGCCGGTCGTCGCCACCCGCCGCGTGATGCCGGACATGGCGAGGCCGCAGGCGCCGCACGTCAGCAGGCAGCGCAGCAGGTAGTCGTGCTTCGTGTTGTTGCGGAACGACAGGGCGGCGTTGCGCGCCAGCTGGAGCTGGGCGCGATCCCAGAGGTCCTGATCGACCAGCGCCGGGACCGGAATCGCGATCCACTGCTCCCTGGGCCGGAGCTTCCGGCAGCCTTTGCCGGCGTAGCTCGGCTTGCGCGAGCGCGGCTTCCGGGCCGGCACGTACTCGTAGCGGTTGGCGTAGGCCGTGCCGGCGTAGACCGGGTCGGCCAGGATGTGGTGCACGGTCGACGGCGACCAGGGCCGCCGGCCGCAGCGCGGGAACCAGGGGCCGAAGTTCAGGCGCTTGAGGATCTGGCGTAGCGTCAGGCGCTCCTCGGTCAGCCAGCCGTAGAGCCGGCGCACGGTCCCGGCCTCCGCCTCGTCGACGACGAGCTGGCCCCCGGCGCCGTCGCGGCGCGGGAGGTAGCGGTAGCCGTAGGGCGCGCGCACGCCGATGAACTGGCCGGCGCGGGCCTTCTGCAGCTTGCCGCGGCGGAACCGCTCGGCCAGCAGGGCACGCTCGTACTCGGCGACGGCGCCCTGGATCTGCAGCAGGAGCTGGTCGCCGGGATCGTCGGAGATGGCGTGGTTGAGGAACGCGACGGCGCAGCCCACCCGCCGGAACTCCTCCAGGAGCAGGACCTGGTAGGCGTACTTGCGGGCGAGGCGATCGGGCGCGAGGACGGCGACGACGTCGACCTCGCCGTCGCGTACGGCGTCGCGCAGGGCGTCCAGGCCCGGCCGGTCGAGGCGGGAGCCGCTGTAGCCCTCGTCGCGGAAGACATGCCCGTCGCTCAGCTCATGGCCGCCGGCTTCAGCCCAGGCGCACAAGGCGGCGAGCTGGCTGGCGATGGTCTCCTGGCGCTCCTGGCGCTCGGTCGACACCCTGGCATAGACGGCGGCGCGCATGGCTCTCCTCCCTCGCTCGGCGGGGGGACGGGATCATCGGCGAGGCGGCGCTCCGGGACCGCGGATGCATCGTCCTCGAGCAGGCGGCGGAAGGCTTGGGCGAGGCGGTCGGGGCCGTCGCGGGTGCGGACGAAGGCCGAGTGGATCGTCCACGTCCGCGCCACCGGCGGTCGTCGGGCATGCGGCATGGGGCGGCACCTCGGTTGCGGCGTGCCCCGCCCAACAACGGCTCGATGTCCCGGTCACGGAAGGGGGGAACGGCGCCGCCGCGGCCGCGCGTCGCTTGCCCAGCGGAACGGGACCGAAACACTGAAGCGCAAGGTGTCGATTGCGTTCGGATCGTGCATTGGATGAGGAACCTGCTCGGCCGTGTCCCGCCGAGCCAGCGCGCTATGGTCGCCGCCATGCTGCGCACGATCTTCGCCCAGGACACGCAGGACGCCGCGCACGAGCAGTGGCGGAAAGTCGCCGACGGCCTGCGCGAGCGCTTCCCCAAG
>DASTOJ010000321.1:0-3993 GCA_035762565.1 Candidatus Methylomirabilota bacterium
ACGCTCACGCTCGAGCCCGGGCTCTACACCGTCGAGGGCTGGGTGAGGACGCAGGACGTCGCCACCACCGATTCCCGCAGCGGCGTGCGCCTCTGCCTGGACGCGCGCCCGTCCGGGGACTGGTGGCGGTGCACCGAGGTCGCCCGTGGCACGACCGACTGGACGCGGCTCCGGGTGGCCGGGATCCCCGTGCCCGAGCGGGGTCGCTACAAGGTCTGGCTCGGGGCCTACGGCGCGCCGGACGGCACGGCCTGGTTCGAGCGCGTGAGCCTCACCGCCGCCGGCAAGCCGCCGCTGGACGTCTACCTGCTCTATCCCAATTTCCGCGGGATGCTCTTCGACGATCGATCCCAGACGGTGCGCGCGGCGCTGGGCGTGGCGGCCGGGACCGGTCGCGTGAAGCTGTCGTTGGTCGAGGAGACCTCGGGCCAAGCCCGGATCAGCCGTGCATTCGAGGTGGCGCCGTCGCTGACGGCCGAGCTGGACGCCGGCGCGCTGCCGCCGGGCCGTTACCTGCTGCGGGCCGAGCTGCTCGGCCCCGGCGACGCGGTGCGCGCGCGCTACCCGGATCACCGCGTCGTCAAGCTGCCCGCCCGGGCCCGCGAGCGACTGAACGCCTGGTATGACGAGCGCAACGTGCTGCACCTGGGCGGCCGGCCGGCGTTCGTGCTCGGGCTCTACACGACCTCCGGCTACTCCACGAGCCGCAGCACCTACGCGCGCGGCGCCGACGGCTGGGGCACCGAGCGCATGGCCGAGGCGCCGATCAACATGCTCATCAACTACCACCTGGGCCGGGCGCCGATGCCGGCGCTGGGTGTCTATCTCGACGAGCTGCACGCGCGCGGCATGCGCTATCTGCAGACGGTGAACTTCTACCATCGCGGAGACGCGCAGTACCGCGAGATCGACTACCCGGCGGCGCGCGGGGGCGAGGAGGAGCTGAACCACTGGGTCGCCGGCACGCTGGGCGCCCATCCGGGCCTGGCGGGCTTCTACGTCATGGACGAGCAGCCGGCCGAGATGGTGCCGACCGTGTTCCGCCAGTACCGCGCGCTGGCCGCGGCGGCGCCGGGGAGCGTGACCTACGGCGTCCTCGGCGACGGCCGCGAGAGCCAGGCGCCGGCCTGGCGCGACGCGCTCGACGTGATGGGGCTCGACCCGTACCCGATCGTCAAGCCCACCGGCCAGAACGACCTGGCCATGGTCGGCGAGTGGACCCGCCTCGGCCAGGACGCGGTCAAGCGCAGCCGCCCGGTCTGGATGGTGCTGCAGTACTTCCCGCTGACCGCTGCCGGCGGCTGGCCCACCGAGGCCGAGCTTCGGTCGATGAGCTGGATGGCCATCATCGAGGGCGCGCGGGGGCTGCTCTACTGGTCGTTCGGCGAGAAGGGCCTGGCCTGGATCAAGGATCCCCGCCAGCGCGAGCACAAGTGGGCCGAGCTGGTGCGGATCACGAAGGAGATCAAGGCGCTCGAGCCCGTGCTGCTGGCGCCGGACGCCGCCGTCGTCAGCCGCGAGTCGAGCGGCGGCCGCGTCCGCACGCTCGGCAAGACGACCCCCGACGGCGCCCGCTACCTGTTCGCCTACAACACCCGCACCACGCCGGTTCGGGTGACGTGGACGCTGGCCGCGCCCGCCACCGAGACGTTCGACCTCGCCACCGGCCGCCCGGGGCCGCCGCCGGAGGGCGGGGCCATCACCGCCGAGCTGGGTCCCCACGAGGTTCGCCGGCTGCGTATACGCTGAGGTCGGCTTGACTGCCGGCCCGGGGTCGGCCTAGGCTGCCGTCATGACGCTCACGTTCCGGAAGCTGCATCCCCACTTCGCGGCGGAGGTCGGCCCGATCGATCTGCGCCGCGTCCACGACCCCGAGACGCTGGCCGCGATCCGGGCCGGGCTGGACGAGGACGCGGTCCTGGTGTTCCGCGACCAGCCCTTCACCGACGCGGAGCAGCTGGCGTTCGCGCGGCGGCTGGACGGCGAGCTGCACACGAAGACCGGCTCCCGCGTGCTGGCGAAGAGCCGGCTGGGCAACGAGGCGGTCGCCGACATCTCCAACCTGGACGAGGACGGCGGGATCATGCCGTCGGGCGACCGCCGGCGGATGTACTCGCTCGGAAACCGGCTGTGGCACACGGACGCCTCGTTCCAGGATCCGCCGGGTCGATACTCGATGCTCTCGGCCAAGGTGGTGCCGCCGGCCGGTGCCGACACCGAGTTCGCCGACACCCGGGCCGCCTACGACGCGATGCCCGCGGAGACGCGGTGCCGGCTCGAGGGACTGCGCGTCCACCACTCCATCGCGCACTCCCGGCAGACGCTCGGCTTCGAGTTCTCCGCGGACGAGGCGGAGGCGCTCAAGGGAGCGGTCCACCCGCTCGTCCGCACGCTGCCCCGCTCGCGCCGGAAGTCGCTCTACGTCGCCTCGCACGCCGCCAGCATCCTGGAGTGGCCGGTGCCCGAGGGACGCCTGCTGCTGCGGGATCTGATCGAGCACGCGACGCAGCGGGAGTTCGTCTATCGCCACGCCTGGCGCGTCGGCGATCTGGTCATCTGGGACAACCGCGCCACGATGCACCGCGCCACCCCGTTCGACGACGGCGAGCATCGTCGCGAGCTGCACCGCGTGACCACGCTCGATCTGTAGCGTGGGGCCTCGACATCGCCCCCCAACGCTCGGCGTGTCCCGGCGGAGCCGTGGCGCGCCTCGACGTCCCAGGTGCGCATGATCAAGGCCAAGCCCGAGGTCGAGGCGCTGACACCCTATGTCGCGCCGCTCGAGGGCCGCCGGACGCTGTTGCGGCTGGACTTCAACGAGAGCACCGTGGGCCCCAGTCCCCGGGTGCTCGAGGCCGTTCGCGGCCTGTCGCCCGAGGCGTACGCGACCTACCCCGAATACGCGGGGCTCAACGAAGCCTTCGCCGCCTCGCTCGGCGTGGCGGTCGAGCACGTCGAGGCCTTCAACGGCGTGGACGCGGCCATCCGCGCGATCTTCGACGCCTACGGCGACAAGGGCGGCGCCTTCCTGACGACGGTGCCGACGTTCGGCTACTACGAGCCGTGCGCCCAGCAGCAGGGGATGATGGTCGAGCAGATCCCGTACCTGCCCGATCTCGCATACCCGCTGGCCGCCGTCACCGAACGACTGGAGACGAACCCGCGCCTGCTGTTCGTCTGCAACCCGAACAACCCCACCGGCACGCTGGTGCCTCCGGCCACGATCGTCGCGCTCGCCCGACGCGCCCCGCGCACGCTGGTGGTCGTGGACGAGCTGTACGCGCCCTTCACGGGGCAGTCGGTGGTCCCGGAGGCGCTCGACCTGCCGAACGTGGTCGCGCTGCAGTCGCTGTCCAAGGCGGCGGGGCTGGCGGCCCTGCGCCTGGGTTTCGCCATCGGCCACCCGACCATCCTCGATCGCCTGCGCCGCGTCACCGGCCCCTACGACGTCAACATGCTCGCGGTCGTGGCGGGCAAGGCCGCGCTGGCCGACCCCGAGCACATGCGGCGCTATGTCGCCGAGGTGCTGGCCGCGAAGGCATGGACGATCGAGCAGCTGCGGCGCCTGGGCGTGCGGCACGCCGCGGGGGGCGGCAACTACGTGCTCGTGTGGCCGCCCGGCGAGTGCGACACCGTGGTCCACGCGCTGCGCGCGCGCGGCATCCTGGTGCGGAGCATGGGACGGAGACCGGTCATCCAGGGCAGCTTCCGGCTCACCACCGGGACGCGCGCCGACATGGAGCGCTTCATAACGACGTTCCGCGAGGCGACGAACCGATCGGAGCCCGGAACGCCTCAGGCCGGCAGAAACATTCTCACGAAGTGATCGTCCGTCACCTCTCCGTGCTCTCCCCCGGTGCGGTTTGCCCGGTTGCCGAGGTGCTCGCGCGGAGTCGGTTCTCCGAGCCCTGCACTGGTGCGGCCCGCTCTGTTGTCAAGTCCCGGAGGCGCCGGGCTCGCGCCGGAGGCAGGCTGCTCTCGAGCGGCTCTAGC
>DASTOJ010000322.1:0-9872 GCA_035762565.1 Candidatus Methylomirabilota bacterium
CATGTTCGTGGCCGAGGAAAGCGCGGAGCCCGTCGGCATGGCTTTCGGCACCGTCGATCGCGAGCGCGCGGGGGCGGCCCACCTGGGCGGCATGTGGACCGAGCCCGCTCGCCGGGGCCGCGGGATCGGACAGGCCCTCGCCGAGGCCGTGTTCGCCTGGGCCCACGAGCGCGGGTTCGACCATCTCGTGCTGTGGGTGACGGAGGGCAACACGCCGGCCATCGCGCTCTACGAGCGCCTCGGGTTCGCGGCCACGGGCCGTCACGACCGCCTGCCGGCCCACCCCGCCCTCGGCACCTTCGAGATGGAGCGGACGCTCTGCCGACCGCCGGCAATCCTGCAATGACGTGGACGCGCCCCGCTCCGGCGGCGTGACGGGCATGCGACTGTTGCCGGATCTCGTGCTGACGCCGCAGGGCTGGCAGGCCGATCGCGCGATCGCGGTCGCCGACGGCCGTATCGCGGCGGTCCACGAGACGGGCGCTCCCCAGCGCGGCGACGTCGCGCTCCCCGGCCGCGCGCTGCTGCCAGGGACGGTCAACAGCCACTGCCACGCCTTCCAGTCGCTGCTGCGCGGGCTCGGCGACGACCTCGACTTCATGGGCTGGCGCGACCGGGTGCTCTATCCGTTCTCCGAGCGGCTGGACCGCGCCGGCCTCGCGCTCGGCGCCGCGTTCGCCTTCGCCGAGATGCTCAAGCAGGGCGTCACGACGTGCGTGGACTTCTTCTACGTCCAGGACGAGGGCAACGACAACGCCGAGGCCGTGATCGCCGCGGCGCGCGCGGTCGGCATCCGCCTGGTACTGGCCCGCGCGATGTACGACTGGGAGGGCGCGCCCCGGCGCTACCGGGAGACGCCGGCCGACGCGGCGCGGCGAGTGCGCGAGCTGATCGCCGCGCATCGCCACGACGAGACGGTGGTGGTGCAGCCGGCGCCCCACAGCCCCCACGCCGCCTCGCCCGCCATGATCCGGGCCGGGTTCGAGGTGGCCGAGGGCGCCGACACCGTGTTCCACATCCACGTGGCCGAGGGGCGGTACGAGGGCGAGCGGACGCTGCGCGAGCACGGCGCCACGCCCATCCGCTATCTCGACCGCCTGGGCGTGCTGGGCCCGCGCATGGTGGGCGTGCACTGCGTCTGGCTCGACCCTGACGAGATCGCGCTGATGGGCGCCCGGGGCGCCGGCCTCGCCTACTGCCCGGGGTCCAACATGTTCCTTGGCGACGGGATCACGCGCGTGCCCGAGATGCTCGCCGCCGGCGTCCGGATCGGCCTCGGCACCGACGGCGGCTGCACCAACAACCGCCTGTCCGTCTTCGACGAGATGCGCAGCTGCTCGCTCCTGCAGCGCGTGCGGTTGCTCGACGGCGCCGCCCTGTCGGCCGAGACGGCCTTCGACCTCGGCACCCGCTCGGCGGCCGAGCTGCTGCGGCTGGAGGCGGGCGTGCTGGCGTCGGGCCGCCTGGCCGACCTGGTGGCGGTCGATCTCGGGCACCTTTCGCTGCAGCCGCGGACCGACCTGCTCAAGAGCGTCGTCTACGCGATGTCCCCCGCGGCCGTCACCGACGTCTGGGTGCACGGCCGCCGGGTGGTCGAGCGCGGGCGCCTCACCACGACGTCGGAGGACGACCTGGTGGCCCGGGTGTCGGCGCTCACCAAGGGCTGGACGCTCTGAGCGCGCTGGTGCTGGACGGGGGGCCGCTGGCGCTCGGCGACGTCGAGTCCGTGGCGCGCGGGCGCCGCGAGGTCGCCCTGGCGCCGGTCGCCGTCGAGCGGCTGGCCGGCGCGCGCGGCTTCGTCGACCGCCTGGCCGCGGGCGCCGAGCCCATCTACGGCATCACGACCGGCGTCGGCAAGCTGAAGGACGTGGTCATTCCGCCGGCCGAGCGGGCGGCCCTGCAGCGTAACCTGGTGCTGAGCCACGCCGGCGGCGTCGGCCCGCCGCTGGCCGAGACCGAGACGCGGGCGGTCCTGCTGCTGCTCGCGGCCTCGCTCGCGCGCGGGGCCTCGGGCGTGCGGCCACTCGTCGTCGAGACGTTGGTCGCCTGCCTGAACCGTGCCCTGCATCCGGTCGTCCCGGAGGGGGGCTCGGTCGGCTCGTCGGGGGATCTGGCGCCGCTGGCGCATGTGGCCGCCTGCCTGCTCGGCGAAGGCGAGGCCTGGGCCGGTGGCGGGCGCGTGCCCGCGCGCGACGCGCTGGCGCGGGCGGGGATCGCCCCGCTCGTCCTCGAGACGAAGGAGGGGCTGGCGCTGCTGAACGGCACGCATCTGATGGCCGGCCTCGGCGCGCTGGCGGTGCTGGACGCCGGCCGGCTGGCGCGGCTGGCCGACGTCGCCGGCGCCATGTCGCTGGAGGCGCTGATGGGCACCAACGCCGCCTTCGACCCGCGCATCCACGCCCTGCGTCCGCACCCCGGCCAGCGCACCGTGGCCGAGAATCTCACCCGGCTCACCGCCGCCAGCGGCATCATCGAGTCCCACCGCGACTGCACGCGCGTGCAGGACGCCTACAGCCTGCGCTGCATGCCGCAGGTCCACGGCTCCGCGCGCGAGGCGATCGCCTTTGCGCGCGGCGTGCTGGAGCGTGAGCTGGGCGCGGTGACCGACAACCCGCTCGTCTTCGCCGCCGACGGCGTCGTCCTCAGCGGCGGCAACTTCCACGGCGAGGTGCTGGGCCTGGCGCTCGACACGCTCGCCGTGGGCCTGACCCAGCTGGCCGGGATCAGCGAGCGCCGCAGCGATCGGCTGGTGAACCCGCTGACGAACGAGGGGCTGCCGCCCTTCCTGGCCCAGACCGGCGGCGTGAACTCCGGCTACATGATCGCGCAGTACACCGCCGCCGCGCTGGTCGCCGAGCTGCGGACACTTGCGCATCCGGCCAGCGTCGACTCCATCCCCACGTCGGGCCTTCAGGAGGACTACAACGCCATGGGCGCCGGCGCGGCGCTCAAGGCGCGCCGGGGCGTCGGCCTCACCCGCCGGGTGCTGGCGATCGAGATGCTGCTGGGTGCGCAGGCGCTCGACCTGCGCGCGCCGCTCGTGCCCGGCCGCGGAAGCCGGGCCGCCCGCGCCGCTGTCCGCCGCCGCATTCCGTTGCTCGGCGACGATCGCTATCTCAAGGACGACCTCGACGCCGCACTGGCGCTGGCCGAGGACGGCGACGTGGTCGCGGCGGCCGAGCGCGCGGTCGGGCCGCTGGAATAGCGCCGTGAACCGGCACGTCGTGTGGCAGGCGTGGACGGGCGTCGGGCTCGAGTCGTGCCGGATCACGGGCGGTGACGGCGGCGTGCGGGCCGAGAGCGTCGCGCTCGGGGTCGACGCGGGCCGGCCATGGGCCATGCGTTACACGCTGCGCTGCGACGCCGGCTGGCGGGTGCGCGAGCTGACGGTCTCGAGCCTGGAGGGCGACGGGAGCGCGCTGGCGCTGGCGGCGGATGGCACCGGCCGCTGGACCGGCCCCGGCGGCGAGCGCCTGGCCGCCCTCGACGGCTGCCTCGACGTCGACCTCTCGGCCACCGCGTTCACGAACACGCTGCCAATCAGGCGCCTGGGCATGGTGCCCGGCTGGAGCGAGGAAATTACCGTGGTGTACGTCTCGGTCCCGGGTTTCGAAGTGTCGGTCGCCCGGCAGCGGTACCACTGCCTGGCCTGCGCGCCCGACGGCGGGCGCTATCGCTTCGAGGATCCGGCGAGCGGCTTCACGGCCGAGATCGACGTGGACGGCGACGGCCTGGTGGTCGAGTACCCCCACATCGCCCGGCAGGTGTGGTCCCGCTGAGGGGCGCCGCCCTCCGAGCGTCATGCCGCCGCGCGGCCCTGGCCGGGTTCCGGGCCGGGCTCGCGTGGAATGATGGAGATGTCGCCGTGGCGCTCCAGCACCGCGTACTTGATCTGGTCGAGGCGCTCCAGACCGTGCGTGTGCCGGGCGGCGCACAGCACGTCGCCGACGTCCACACCCGAGCGCTCCAGGCGATCCTGCAATGGGCGGCCGTCCTCGACGATCACGAGGGGCGTGCCTTCCAGCCACCGTTCCAGCGCCGGCACCCGCGTTTTCACGAATGTCAGGCCCGTGTCGATGACCACGAGGGTCACGATCAGCACCAGGGCATTGGTCACCGAGTAGCCGGGGCCGACCATGGCGTTCTGGACCGCCTCGCTGATGATGAGCAGCAGGACGAAGTCGAACGTCGTGATCTGCCCGAGCGCCCGCTTGCCGGTGATCCGGAAGACGATGAGCAACAGCCCGTAGACGGCGGCGCCGCGCAGGACGGATTCCACGGCCGGCCTCAGGGGAACACGAATTGCCGGAACTCGAGGGCGGCGGCGGTGGCCGGCTCCTCGAGGCCGGCCCGCCCCCGCACCGCGCCGAGGCGCTCGGGCTGGAGGTTCAGCGTCACGGCCAGCGGCCGCCCGGGCTCGGCCACCGCGAAGACGAAGATCACGCGGTCGGCGGCCCCCTCGACCCGGACCGGCGCGGGCAGCACGGCCTCGATGCGCGCGCCCTCCAGGTACTCGCGGTCGACCCACACGCGCACCTCGGGGGCCCGGGTGGCCGTCGCGTCGAGACGGAAGGTCAGGGCCTCGCTGGACTGGTACCGGGACAGGCGCTGGAAGGCGACCGCGAGCCCCTCGGTCTGCACGGTGGCGTCGCTGAGGGGCCCCGAGCCGAGGAGGCCCAGCGTGGCGGCGACCAGGAACGCGACCATGAGCCAGGTGCCGATTCGCTCCGCGCGCTGAGAGCGGCGCTCGAAGACCGGATCCTCGTCGATCTCGAGGCCACGCACTGGAGGGATCGCCACGCCCCGAGCGAGCTGCAACCCGGGTGCCGCCGACCATGGCCGGCCGGGGCGGGCCTACCGCTCGGCGGAGACGATCGAGAGGTCGCGCGGGGCTGACGGGGCGGGGACGTCCTCAGACCGGGCCTTCGTCATGCGGCAGTGGCCCTCGAAGAGCACCCCCTCTTCGACGACCACCACGGGTGCCTCCACGTCACCGTACACGCGCGCGCTGCCGCGCAGCTCCACGCGCTCGGTGCCGAGGATGTTGCCCCGGACCTCGCCGCTGACGAGCACGGTGCCGGCGTGGATGGCCGCGTTGACCACGCCCTTCTCGCCGATGATCAGCGTGTCGTTCGAGAAGATCTCGCCGGTCAGCTTGCCGTTCAGCATGACGGTGCCGCTGAACGTGTACTTGCCCTCGATCTCCGAGGCTTCGTCGATGTAGGCGCTGAGGTCGCTGTTGCTCTTGACGGCCGCTTGGTTGCTCTTCCGCCACCGCATCGGAGGGCTCCGGCTATCTCGGCGCCGTCTGGCCGGCCGGCTTCTCCTCGATCGGGTACGCCGGGCGCGGGGCGCCGCTCGCCGGCTCCTCGTGGATCTTGCGGACGTTGCCGTTGAAGACATCCTCCTCGGAGATCACCAGCGAGTCCGTCTTGAAGTTGCCGCGTCCGCGCATCGAGCCCTCCAGCGACGACGACTCCGGTGGATCGACCACGCGGAGATCGTGCGGCGAGCGCCGCGGCGTTGTGCCGCGCATCCAACCGTCAGGGGCCTCGACACCCGTACGCAGCCGGGGAGCCAGATGTACCACCCCCCTCGCCAAACTGTCAATCCTTCCGACTCCTACCGCCGCTGGTAGACAGGACGATCCGTGACGACCGTCGAGAGGGGGCGAAGCCCCTCTTCGAGTCAGAAGCTGCGGATCAACCGCTCGACCCGCTCGTCGTGGGACTGGAACGGGTCCTTGCAGAGGATGGTCTCGCGCTCGGGGTCGTTGAGCTTGAGGTAAACCCAGTCCACCCGGTAGTCCTTGCCCTTGAGGTTGGCCTGGCGGATGAACTCCCCGCGCAGCCGGGCGCGCGTGGTCTGAGGCGGCTCGTGCTTGGCCCGCTCGATCGTCTCGTCGTCGGTCGTGCGATCGACCATGTCGCGGGCCACGAGCTTGTAGTAGAGCCCGCGGTCGGGCCGGATGTCGTGGTACTGGAGATCCATGAGCGAGATCTTGGGATCCCGCCACGAGAGTCGGTTGCGCGTCATGTAGCTCTCGATCCACTGGCGCTTGATCACCCAGTCCAGCTCGCGCTCGAGCTGCATGGGATCGGCTCCGAGCTTGTCGATCACGTCGGTCCATCGCGCCAGCACGTCCTGGCTGACGGGGTCGTCGGCGGCGATCGTGTTGACGTACCGGGTGGCGTACTCGAGGTACTCCTGCTGGAGCTGCAGGGCCGAGATGCTGCGCCCGTCCTTGAGCTTGACCGTCTCCCGCAGGGTTGGATCGTGGGAGATGTCGCGGATGGCCTGGACCGGAGACTGCAACGAGTAGTCACGATCGAAGAACCCGTCCTCGATCATGTCGAGCACCAGCGCCGTGGTCCCGATCTTCAGATAGGTCGCGACTTCTGACATGTTGGAGTCGCCCACGATCACGTGCAGTCGCCGGTACCGCTCGGCGTCGGCGTGGGGCTCGTCGCGGGTGTTGATGATCGAGCGCGAGGACGTCGTCGCGCCCGAGATCTCCTGGCAGATGTGCTGGGCGCGCTGGCTGAGACAGTAGTGGAAGCCGCGCGGGGTCTGCAGCACCTTGCCGGCCCCGGCAAAGATCTGCCGGGTGACGAAGAAGGGGATGAGGGCCTCGGCCAGCCGCTGGAAGGAGACGTCGCGGCTGACCAGGTAGTTCTCGTGGCAGCCGTAGGAGTTGCCGGCCGAGTCCGTGTTGTTCTTGAAGAGCAGGATGTTGCCGGAGATCCCGTCCTCCCGGAGGCGCTTCTCGGCCTGGTGGAGGAGGTCCTCCACGATGCGCTCGCCCGCCTTGTCGTGGATGACCAGCTCGGCGACGTCATCGCATTCCGGCGTCGCGTACTCCGGGTGGAATCCCGTGTCCAGGTAGAGGCGGGCCCCATTCTCGAGGAACACGTTGGCATTGCGAGCGCCGGGAATGACCTTTTCGAACAGATACCGGGCGACGTTGTCGGGGGACAGGCGGCGCTGGCCGTTCAGGGTGCAGGTGAGGCCGTACTCGTTCTCGAGGCCGAAGATGCGCCGCTTCATGAGTGGTCGGGGCCTAGCGTAGCACGGCCGACTACGCTGTGCCGAGGAGTTGGCTCAGCGCCTCCGGCGGGATGCGGCGGAACTTGCGGCGCTCCTTCGTGCGGTCGAGCACCGCGACCTCCAGATCGCGCTCGCTCAGGGTCTTGTTCTGGGTGACCGACAGCGCCCGCACGCCGAGCTGCACGGCCTCGTCGAGACCCATGCCGTCGTGGTAGTGGTCCTTGAGGAAGCGCCGGATCTCGTCGGCCTGGCCGCCCATGGCCGCGTAGTTCTTCTCGTCCTCGATCGTGCCGTCGTAGAGGATGTGGTAGATCTCGCTCTTGCTGCCGTTGGCGTCCCCCACCTCCGCCACCAGCACCTCGACCTCGAACGGCTTGATGTCCTGGGTGAAGATGTTGCCGAGGGCCTGCGAGTACGCGTTGGCGAGCGCCTTGGCCGTCACGTCGCCTCGGCTGTACGAATAGCCCTTGATGTCGGCGTGGCGGATCCCCGCGATCCTCAGATTCTCGAACTCGTTGTACTTGCCGACCCCCGCGAAGGCGATCCGATCGTAGATCTCCGAGACCTTGTGCAACAGGGTCGACGGGTTCTCCGCGACCAGCAGGATGCCATCGCGGTACTCCAGCGTGACGATGGACCGGCCGCGCGCGATGCCCTTGCGGGCATACTCGGCCTTGTCCTTCATCATCTGCTCGGGGCTGACGTAGTAGGGCAGGGGCATGGCTAGCTCCCGTTGCTGGCTTTCGAGCGCTCGGCCAGGATGGCCTCGCACACGCGGCGGACCTCGTCGTCGGCGACCTCGCCGAAGCCGCTCCGGGTGATCGTCTTCACGGTCGGGAAGATGCCGCGCACGAGGTCGGGGCCGCCGGTGCCCACGTCCTCGTCGGCCGCATCGATGAGGGCCTCCAGCGCGGTCCGCAGCGCGTCGTCGCGCCCCATGTCCCGCTTCCAGAGTTTTTTCAGCGAGTCGCGGGCGTCCTTGGAGCCCGAGCCCTGGGCGTCGTAGTCGCGCTCCTCGTAGCGCCCCCCGGTGATGTCGTACTTGAACAGCCGGCCCACGCCGGCCTTCTCGTCGAAGCCGGCGAAGATCGGCACCACGGCCAGGCCCATCATGGCCGCCTGGAGGTTCATGCGGATCATCTGCGAGAGCTTGTTGGCTTTGCCGTCGAGCGACAGGTTGTCACCCTCGACCTTCTCGTAGTGCTCGAGCTCGGTCTGAAACAGCTTGGCCATCTCCATGGCCGGCCCGGCGGCGCCCGCGATGCCGACTCCGGAGAGGTCGTCGGCCTTGAAGATCTTGTCGATGCGGCGGCTGGCAACCTGGTAGCCGGCGGTGGCCTGCCGGTCGCCGGCCATGATCACCCCGTCGCGGTAGCGCACCGCCAGGACCGTCGTGCCTTGGGGCGCGTCGGGCGGGCCGGCAGCGGGGCCGGCGCCGGGGAGCAGGTGCGGGGACCGGCGGCGCAGCAGCTCGACGAAGCTCGAGTCGGTGTAGTCGTTGAACAGGTGCGACGGGCGGTCCTCGTTCATCGTTCTCCTTCGTCCGGGGGGATGCTCACATCCCGAAGGACGGACGGGCGATGTTGCGCAGGAGGTCGGCCGCGGTCGGGGATTCCGTGAGCAGCTGGCGCACGTGCGCCTCGGTGCCGCGCAGCGGCTCCAGCATGAAGATCTTTTTCAGCGGACCTTCCTTGAGGTCGAAGATCACCGAGTCCCACGAGGCCGACACGATCTCGTCGGCGTAGCGTTGCAGGCACATCCCGCGGAAGTAGGCGCGGGTGTCCTTGGGCGGATCGTAGATGGCCTTGGAGATCTCGTCGTCGGTGACCAGGCGGTCGACCGCGTCCGACTCCTCCAGCTTGTAGTAGAGGCCCTTGCCAGGCCGGATGTCGTGATACTGCAGATCGATCATCTGCACGCGATGGTCGTTCCAGGCCAGCCCGTGCTTGGCGACGTAGTTGTCGATGAGCTGGTGCTTGATGACCCAGTCCAGCTCGCGCCCCAGCTGCATGGGATCCTCGGCCAGGCGGTCGAGCGTCTGCTCCCACTTGGCCATCACCTCGCGCACCCAGGGCTCGTGCTCGCGGTCGCGGTAGTAGCGCTGGGCGAGGCCCAGGAACTCGCGCTGGTGGTCGACGGCGCTGATGGTGCGGCCGTCCTTGAGCCGGATCGCCTCGCGGCAGCCGAGATCGCGCGACACCCGCCGGAATGCCGCCACCGGCCCGTCGATGGACAGGTCGCGGTCGATGAAGTCGTCCTCCACCATGCTGAGCACGATGGCCATCGTCCCCACCTTGAGATAGGTGGCGACCTCGGCCATGTTGGCGTCCCCCACGATGACGTGCAGCCGGCGGTACTTCTCGGGATCGGCATGCGGCTCGTCGCGGGTGTTCACGATGGGCCGCGAGTGCATCGTCTCCAGCCCGACCTCGGTCTCCAGGAAGTCGGCCCGCTGGGAGATCTGGTACTCACACGGCTCGGCGTTGTTCTCGTAGCCGACCTTGCCGGCCCCCGTGTACACCTGGCGCGTCACGAAGAACGGCATCATGTGCTGCACGATGCGCGCGAACGGCACCTTGCGGTCCATCAGGTAGTTCTCGTGGGTGCCGTACGAGTTGCCTTTACTATCGGTGTTGTTCTTGTAGATCAGGATGCGCTGTTCGGGCGGTGAGACTGCTTCGGCCCTCTGCCGCGACAGGTTGAGGATTCTCTCGCCCGCCCGGTCCCAGATCACCAGATCCCTCGGGTTGGTGGTTTCAGGACTCGAGTACTCCGGGTGGGCGTGGTCGACGTAGAAGCGCGCGCCATTGGACAGGATCAGGTTG
>DASTOJ010000323.1:0-2491 GCA_035762565.1 Candidatus Methylomirabilota bacterium
CGGGCTGGCGCGTCTCGACGTTGTGGTAGAAGTGCGAGGCGTCGGACGTCAGCACGACCGGCCCCCGCGCGGTGTTCACGGTGACGATCTGCAGCCCCGCCGTGTGGCCACCGACGCGGTGCACGCGCAGGCCGGGCAGCACCTCACGCTCGCCCTCGACGACCCGGATGCGGTTGGCGTAGTTCAGCGTCACCAGACCGGCCAGCGCGGTCACATTGGCCGAGCCGCGGAAGGCCGGCGTGCTCCCGAACGGCCCCGTCCAGAACGCGACCTCCTCCTTCTGGATCCAGAACTCCGCCTTGGGGAACAGGCTGTGGCCGGCCCAGTGGTCGTAGTGCAGGTGGCTGATGAGCGAGACCGGGATGTTGCCCGGCTTGATGCCCGCGCGCTCCACGGCCGCGGCCGGGGTGATGTAGTTGCGGATCCCCCGCGCCTGCGCGTCGTCCTCGAGAAAGCCCGTGTCCACCAGCACCGGGTGCGGGCCGCCCAGGATCAGCCAGACGAAGTAGTGCAGCGTCAGCTTGTCGTGCGAGCCCTCCCGGTAGAAGAACTGGCACTTGGTGGTGTCCCGCTCGCCGTACTTGAGGGCCAGGACCTCGTAGACGGGATCAGTGGCCATGGGGCGGGCCTCCTTGGGCGGCGCGCCCGCGATGCTAACATATGGCGCCCGCAGCCGCGAAAGGAGCCAGCCGTGAGCACATCGAGAGCCGCAACGTCCGCCCGCGACGAGGTCCGCCAGGTCGCGCCCAAGCTGATCGAGCTGAGCGAGAAGGTCCTGTACGCCGACGTCTGGGAGCGCCCCGGGCTGTCCAAGCGCGATCGCAGCCTCGTGACGGTCGCCGCGCTCATCGCCATGTACCGGGGCGACCAGCTGACCGGCCACCTCGAGCGCGCGCTCGCCAACGGCGTCACGCGCGAGGAGATCGGCGAGGTGATCACCCACATGGCCTTCTACGCGGGCTGGCCGTGCGCGATGACGGCCGGCCGGATCGCCCGCAAGGTGCTCGACGGAGACAAGTCATGAAGGTCGGGTTCATCGGGCTCGGCACCATGGGACGCCACATGGCGTCCAACCTCATCAAGGCCGGCCACGAGCTGGTCGTCCACGACGTTCGGCGGGAGGCGGCCGAGCCGCACGTCAAGGCCGGTGCCCGCTGGGCCGACTCGCCCCGGGCTGTCGCCGAGGCGAGCGACGTCGTCTTCACCTCGCTGCCGGAGCCGAAGGACGTGGAGGCGGTGGCCCTCGACGAGAAGACAGGACTGCTGCCCGGTCTCGCCGCCGGCAAGGCCTTCTTCGACCTCTCGACCAACTCGCCCACGGTCGTGCGCCGACTCCACGCCATCTTCAAGGCGCGCGGGGTCGACATGTTCGACGCCCCGGTGAGCGGCGGCCCCAGGGGAGCCGAGAGCCGGCGGCTGGCGTTGTGGATCGGCGGTGACGCCGAGGCCTTCAAGAGGTACAAGCCGGTGGTCGACGCCATCGGCGACCAGGCCTACTACGTCGGCCCGATCGGCGCGGGTTCGGTTGCCAAGCTGGTCCACAACTGTGCCGGCTACGTCGTGCAGACCGCGCTGGCCGAGGTGTTCACGATGGGCGTCAAGGCCGGCGTCGATCCGCTGACGATCTGGAAGGCCGTGCGCCAGGGCGCCGGCGGTCGCCGGCGCACCTTCGACGGGCTGGCGGACCAGTTCCTGCCGGGGACGTACGACCCGCCGGCGTTCGCCCTGCGGCTGGCCCACAAGGATGTCTCGCTCGCGACGGCGCTCGGCCGCGAGCACAAGGTGCCCATGCGCCTGGCCAACATCACGCTGGAGGAGATGACCGAGGCGATGAACCGGGGCTGGGCCGACCGCGACTCCCGCGTGGCCATGCTGCTGCAGGAGGAGCGCGCCGGCGTGGAGATCAAGGTGCCGCCGGCCGCGATCAAAGAAGTGCTCGATGGCGGATAGGAGCGCCGCCCGGTGCCTGGCGCGGTTTGCCGTCGGCCTCGCGCTGGACGACGTCCCCGCCGGCGTCGTCTCCAAGGCGTCGTTGCTGGCGCTCGACACGCTGGGCAACGCGCTGGCGGCCGCCCGCGAGGACTTCGGGCGTTCGGTCGTGGGTGTGGCCGAGCGGCTGGGCGGTGCCCCCGAGAGCGCGCTGCTCGGCAGTCCGGCCCGGGTGGCCGCGGCCAACGCCGTCCTCGCCAACGCCACGCTCGCGCACGGCCTCGACTTCGACGACACCCGTGAGGACGCCATCGTCCACACCGGCTGCGTGGCCGTCACCACGGCGCTGGCTGCCGGTGAGGCGGTGGGCGCGAGCGGCCGCGCGGTGCTGGAGGCGCTGATCGCCGCGGTCGAAGTGATGTGCCGCGTCGGCCTCGCCGTTCCCGGCGCGCTGCACGCGCGGCACTTCCACCCGACCTCGATCACGGCGAGCTTCGCCGCGGCGGCGGCCGCGGGCCGGCTCTACACGCTCACCGAAGACCAGCTCGTCCACGCCTTCGGC
>DASTOJ010000324.1:0-30568 GCA_035762565.1 Candidatus Methylomirabilota bacterium
GTGCGCGTGCTTGACACCCTCCGGCCGCCGCGCTACAAATTACAGGTCCGACCAGCGAGGAGCACGCGCCCCAGGCGCGCACGAGATCGGGGAGGCCCTAGATGCCGTATGTGATCGCCGAGCCATGCATCAACGTCAAGGACAAGGCCTGCGTCGAGGTGTGCCCGGTGGACTGCATCTACGAGGGCGAGACGATGCTCTACATCCATCCGGACGAATGCATCGACTGCGGGGCCTGCGAGCCGGTGTGCCCGGTGAAGGCCATCTTCGCCGAGGACGAAGTGCCCGACCAGTGGAAGAACTTCACCGAGCTGAACAAGCAGTTCTTCAAGGACAACCCCGGCGTCAAGCCGGCGACCAAGTCGTAGGCGTCCGTCCCGGCGCTCCCCTGCAACGGCCGTGAAGGGCCCTCCCGCGAGGGCCCTTCGTTCTGGGCACCGCCGCCACGCGGCCTGGGCAGCCGCCCCCGGGCCGGGTCCCCGACCTCACCGAAATGCGGCGGTCCAGCCGTGGCACATCGGTTGCGATCCGCCGGGCCGTCATGGACACGATTCCCGAACCATTCGAGACGGCAGTGCTGATGTCCCCGCGACCGCTCGGCTACCACGGCGCCGTCTGCGACTTCAAGCGCCGGCTGATCGAGGCCACGCTGGCGCAGATGCGCGGCAACCGCACCCACACGGCGCGCGTGCTCGGCCTGCAACGGACGTATCTGCTCCGACTCATCCGGGAGCTCGGCGTGGCCGCGCCGCCGCCCCCACCGCGCCGGAGGCTCACCGCCGGCGGTTGAGGCGGGGCTCGCGCCGCGAAACGGGGCCATGCCGCCCTCGCTTTCGTAGAATAGCGGCATGCAGCGGGTGTTCGTGGCGGGCGCCGGTATGACCCGCATCGGGCGGCGGAGCGAGCCGCTGCCGGCGCTGATGGCCGACGCCGCCCGGGTCGCGCTGGACGAGGCCGGGCTCGAAGCGCCCGACGCCATCGTGGTGGCGACGATGAATCCCGAGGAGTTCCTCGGCGAGGGCAACTTCGCCTCCAACGTCGCCACTCACATGGGCTTCGCCGACGTCCCCTGCCTGCGCATCGAGACGGCGACGTCCTCCGGCGCCGCCGCGTTCTACGCCGGCTTCGCCCAGGTCGCCGCCGGGCTGCGCCGCATCGTGCTGGTGGTCGGCGGCGAGAAGATGACGCACCTGGCGACGCCGCGGGTCTCGGAGATCATCGGCCGGTCCATCGACCCTTACGAGCGCGCGTACGGTGCCACCATGCCGGCGCTGGCCGGCCTCGTGAGCCGTGCGCTGATGAGCCGCCAGGGCACGACGGCGCGCGAGATCGCGCAGGTCGCGGTGAAGAATCACGCCAACGGCCTGCGCAACCCGCTCGCCCATTTCCAGCAGGCGGTCACGCTCGACGAGGTGCTGGAGAGCCGCATGGTGGCCGACCCGCTGCGGCTGCTGCACTGCTGTCCGATCTCGGACGGCGCGGCCGCGGTCGTCCTGACCGCCGACCGCGACCGGGTGCGCGTGGCCGGCGTCGGCCACGGCACCGACACGCTGGCCGTCCGCCACCGGCGCGAGCTCACGACCTTCGCCGCCACGCGGGCGGCGGCCCGCGAGGCCTACGCGATGGCCGGCTTCGGCCCGGAGCGCGTGGACGTGGCGGAGGTGCACGACGCCTTCACGCCCTTCGAGCTCATCTCGCTCGAGGACCTCGGCCTGCTGCCGCCCGGCAAGGCGGGGCGGGCGACCCTTGACGGCGACACGGCGCTGGAAGGACGGCTGCCAGTGAACCCCTCCGGCGGGCTCAAGGCGCGGGGTCACCCGCTGGCGGCGACGGGTATCGCCCAGATCGTGGAGTGCGTGTGGCAGCTGAACGGCGCCGCCCAGGGCCGTCAGGTCAGGGGCGCGCGCCGCGCGCTCGCCCACTCCATCGGGGGTCTCGCCACCAACAACTGGGTGACCCTGCTGGAGGCCACGTGATCGAGACCATCGCGGCCTCGCGCTGTCCCCGGTGCGAGCTGATCGCGGCTCCGCCGGCGAGCTACTGCCCCCACCACCCGGTGGCGATGACGCCGGCCATGCTGCCCGGGATCGGCGAGGTGGTGACGTTCACGACCCTCCACACGCCGCCCGAGGGCTTTCGCTCGCCGCTGCACATCGCCATCGTCGAGCTGGAGGGCGGCGGCCGTTTCGTCTGCCACGGCGCCGGCACCCAGGGGCTCAAGATCGGCGCCACCGTCGCGATCGAGGCCATCGACGACATCTATTACTTCTCCCACCTGGGAGCGCTGGACCGGGCGCGGCTGTTCTGGCGCCGCGCCGGCCGGGCCGGGGACCGCGTCAACGCGATCGCCCGAAGCCTCGCCAAGCGGGTCCGTAGCTCGCCGATCGTGAACGCCGTCAGGCGGCGGTAATGCGATGCCGGCCGCCGTGTCCCTGAGGCCAGGCGGCCCGCCAGGCGCCGGCGGACGCGTACGGCGCAAGCCCTTCAAGGGCAAGTGCGTCACGGTGAATCAGCGGGGCTTTCGGGCCACGTGGAACGAGCGCGGCGGCGCCGACGACCTCCGGCGGAACGTCTGGCTGTTCGGCGGATCCAGCATCTGGGGCAGCGGAGCGAGGGACGACTACACGATCCCGTCAAGCCTGTCCAAGCTGCTCGCCGAGCGCTTTCCGGGAGTGTTCAAGGTGAACATGGGGGAGACCGGGTATGTCAGCACCCAGGAGGTGATCACTCTCTTGAAGGAAGTCCAGCGCGGCGAGGCGCCCCACGTGGTCATCTTCCACAACCTGCTGAATCCCAGCCGCTCGGCCGACCTCTACGCCGCGGCGTTGTGCCGCTCGGCGCGAGCTGGTCGCCGGCCTCGCGAACGTCTACCTGACCAACATGGATGCCGTGGGCGGTCTGGCCGCCCGCCGGAAGTTCCGCTATCGTTTCTACTGGCAGCCGAGCCTCTTCACCAAGCGGGTGAAGTCGGGCTTCGAGGCGGACCGCGAGTCGAGGTGGCGGACATCCGCGATTTCTTTCGCGTCGTGAACGCCGAATTGCAGTCGGCGGGGGCGTTGGCCCGGCAGCCGGACTTTCGAGATGTCTCCGACCTGTTCGGCTTGCACGCCGAAACGGGGTTCACCGATTGGGTGCACACGACCGAGAATGGCAACGCCATGATCGCTCGGAGGATCTTCCAGGCGGCCGCGGGACCGCGCCCCTGAGGGGGACGGTGTCCACGGCCTCAGGGTGGGAAAGGGGAGGCAACGTGCCGCGAGCTGACCGTCCGCTGTCGGGGGTGCGCGTGCTGGACCTGAGCCGGGTGCTGGCCGGCCCGTTCTGCTCGATGATCCTGGGCGACATGGGCGCCGAGGTGATCAAGGTCGAGGAGCCGGGCAAGGGGGACGACACGCGCTCGTGGCCGCCGTTCCTGGGTGGCGAGGCGACCTATTTCCTCGCCGTCAACCGCAACAAGCAGAGCCTGACGCTCAACCTCAAGGCGCCCGAAGGGCGCGCCATTCTCCAGCGGCTCGTGCGCAAGAGCGACGTGCTGCTCGAGAACTTCCGCGGCGGCACCATGGAGCGGCTGGGGCTCGGCTACAAGACGCTCGGCCGGCTCAATCCGAAGCTCGTCTACTGTGCCATCTCCGGATTCGGCGAGTCGGGGCCGGAGGCGTCGCGGGCCGGCTACGACCTGGTGGTGCAGGCCGAGTCGGGGATCATGGACATCACCGGCTTCGAGGACGGACCGCCGGTGAAGGTCGGCACGTCGATCGCCGACCTCGTGGCCGGCATGTCGGCGGCCCACGGCATCACGCTGGCGCTGCTGGCGCGCCACCGGACGCGCCGCGGCCAGAAGGTCGAGATCTCGATGCAAGACGCGATGGCGGCGCTGCTCACCTACCAGGCCGGCATCTACTTCGGCACCGGTCAGAAGCCGGGCCGCCGCGGCAACAAGCATCCCTCGATCGTGCCCTACGAAGTGTTCCGGGCGGCCGACGCCTATCTCACGCTGGGCGTGGCCAACAACTCGCTGTGGGAGCGCTGCTGCGCGGCGCTGGACCGCCCTGAGCTGGCCAAGGATCCGCGCTTCGCCAAGGAGGCCGGCCGCGTGCAGAACCGGGAGACGCTGGTGCCGCTGCTGAACGAGCTCCTGGGCACGCGGCCGGCCGACGAGTGGCTGAAGCGGTTCGAGGCCGTCGGCGTGCCGGCCGGGCGTATCCGCACGGTGGCCGAGGTGTGCGAGAGCGAGCATCTCAGGGCGCGCGGGATGATCGTCACGCTCCCGCACCCCAAGGCCGGCCCCATCCGCGTGCTGGGGGTGCCGGTGCGCCTGCACGCCACGCCCGGCAAGGCCGCCACGCCGCCGCCGCTGCTGGGCCAGCACACCGAGCGGGTGCTGGGTCGGGTGCTGGGCGTCAAGCGGACCGAGGTCGCGCGGCTGCGCCAGGCCGGCGTGGTCTAAGGGTGGACCTGACCCCCGTCACGCTGACCGGTACCTGGCTGACGCTGGAGCCGGTCGAGGAGCGCCACGCGGCCGATCTCTTCGCGGCCATGCAGGACGAGGAGGTGTGCCGATACCTCTCGTGGCCGCCGCCGGCGAAGCTGGAAGAGACGCTCGGCCTCGTGCGCGACGCGCGCGAGGCGATGGCGCGGGGCCAGTCGATCGTCTACGCACAGATCTGGAACGAGACCGGCCGGGCGATCGGCTCCACGCGCCTGCTCGACGTTCGGCCGGCCGACCGCCAGGTCGAGATCGGCGCGACGTTCCTGGCCCGGGCCTACTGGCGGACGCCGGCCAACACGGAGTCCAAGTACCTCTTCCTGACCCACTGCTTCGAGCGCCTGGGCTGCGTGCGCGTCGCGCTCAAGACCGACGGCCGCAACGTGCGCTCGCAGGAGGCGATCGCGAGGCTGGGCGCCGTACGGGAGGGCGTGCTGCGCCGGCACATGCGCGTGCGCGGCCACCAGCGCGATACTGTGTACTACTCGATCCTCGACGACGAGTGGCCGGCGGTGAAGACGCGGCTGGAAGCGCGCCTCTACGGCGGTTGCCGGCGCGCGAACCTTGACACTCCCGCTGACGGCGGCGCATGATGGCGCAGCCTCGGCCAGAAGATGGGAGACTGAAGCAATGCGTCGCCTGATCAGGATCTACGACACCACGCTCCGGGACGGGACCCAGGGCGAGGGCGTGTCGTTCTCGATGGAGGACAAGGTCCGGCTCACCAGCCGCCTCGACGCGTTCGGCATTCACTACATCGAGGGCGGCTGGCCGGGCTCCAATCCCAAGGACCTCCGCTTCTTCCGCCGCATGCAGGACGTGACGCTCAAGCACGCCAAGCTGGCGGCGTTCTCGATGACCCGCCGGGCGGGCGGCGTCTCCGAGTCCGATCCCAACATGCAGGCCATCATCGCGTCGGGCGCGCCGGTGGCGACGATCGTGGGCAAGTCGTGGGACTTCCACGTGACCGGCGCCCTCGAGACCACGCTGGCCGAGAACGTGGCGATGATCCGCGATTCCATCGCGTGGCTGCGCCCGAAGCTGGACGAGGTCTTGTTCGACGCCGAGCACTTCTTCGACGGCTTCCGGGCCAACCGGGAGTATGCGCTGGCCACCCTGAAGGCCGCTGCCGAGGCGGGCGCCCACTGGCTCGTGCTGTGCGACACCAACGGGGGGACGCTGCCGGCGGACCTCGTGCAGGTGATCCGCGAGGTCAAGCGGCACGTGACGGCGCCGCTGGGGATCCACGTCCACAACGACGCCGAGTGCGCGGTGGCCAACTCGCTGGCCGCGGTGCTGGAGGGCGTCGATCAGGTGCAGGGCACGATCAACGGATACGGCGAGCGTTGCGGCAACGCCAACCTCGTGTCCATCATCCCGACCCTGGTGCTCAAGCTCGGGCTCGAGTGCGTTCCGGTGCCGCACCTGCGCGAGCTGCGCGACCTCTCGCGTTTCGTCTCCGAGCTGGCCAACCGCACGCCGTGGTCCGCCCAGCCCTACGTCGGCGACTCGGCGTTCGCCCACAAGGGTGGCATGCACGTGTCGGCCGTCCAGAAGCACCCCGACACCTACGAGCACGTCGATCCCGACGCGGTCGGCAACCGCCGCCGCGTCCTCGTCTCCGAGCTGGCCGGCAAGTCCAACATCCTCTGGAAGGCCCGCGAGTACGGGATGGACCTGGACCGCGACACGCCGGACTCGCGCCGGATCCTCGACCGCCTCAAGGCGCTGGAGGACGAGGGCTTCCAGTTCGAGGGGGCGGAGGCCTCGTTCGAGCTGCTGATGGAGCGGGCGCTCGGCCGCCACCGGCCGTACTTCGAGCTCGACGCCTACCGGGTGATCGTCGAGGAGCAGAGCACGGCCGGCGAGCCGGTGGCCGAGGCGACCGTGCGCCTGCGCGTCAAGGGCATCCTGGAGCACACCGCCGCCACCGGCAACGGTCCCGTCGACGCGCTCGACCACGCGCTCCGCAAGGCGCTCGAGGAGTTCTACCCGAACCTCAGGGAGCTACGGCTGCTCGACTACAAGGTCCGCATCCTGGACGAGTCGAAGGGCACGGCCGCCAAGACGCGCGTGCTCATCACGTCCGGCGACGGCCGCGAGACGTGGGGGACGGTCGGTGTCGCCGACAACATCATCGAGGCCTCGTGGCAGGCCCTGGTGGATTCGGTCGAATACAAGCTGCGGGCCGACGCGCGGCGGAACACCGCGTGAGGATCGTCGTCGTCGACGACCAGCCGACCATCGTGCTCATGTGCCGGCGCGTGCTGGAGGCGCACGGGCACGCCGTCGAGGGCTTCACCAGCGTGCCCGCCGCGCTGGCCCGGCTGGAGGTCGAGGAGGCCGATCTCCTCGTCGTCGACTACAAGATGCCCGAGCTGAACGGGCTCGACTTCGTACGGCGGGCGTGGGCGATCCGGCCGGATCTGCGCGTGGTGATGATCACCGCGCACGGCACCCGCGAGGTGATCGGGCGGGCGGCGCAGAGCGGCGTTCAGCGCGTGGTGCTCAAACCGTTCACGCCGAGCGAGCTGGCGCGTGGCGTGGCCGCCGCCGTCGGGCAGAGCGAGGAGCCCGCGCGCTAGATCAGCGGCGCCGGCCGCGGCCCTCGAAGCGCCGCTCCCACATCGCCACGCCGCCGCACGTCGCCGGCGTCGACCGGCAGATGAACCCCTCGACGTAGGACACCGTGAACGACTCCGGGCGCTCGGGGTCGCCGCGGAACTCGAAGGCGCCGCCCGAGAGATGGGGCAGCGGGGGCGGGCCCGTGATCGGGAGCGGCGAGGGGAAGCGGAAGTCGGTGGGTCCGGCCGGGCCGATCAGGCCCTCGCCGGCGCCGTCCTGGCCCCGCCACTCCAGCCGGAGGACGCGCGGCGACACGCGCACCAGCCGGGCCATCGCGCGGCCCGAGCGCTCACCCGCCGCCACCGGGCTGGGGTCGTGATCACGCCAGCCCGACTGGCGCGCGAAGGCCGTCCACGTCAGCTCGTAGTCGGCAGGCCCCGCCGCGGAGGCGACCAGGGTGAGCGTGAGCGCGGCGGTCATCAGCCAGCCGCTCATCGTCCCTCCCGCGCTCCGGGTGGAGCGCGCTCGGGATTGCCATGCAGCAAGGACGGTGCCGCCGACCGGAGGTCACAGCCGGCGGGACGACCGCCAGGCCCGGATCTGCTCGCCGTGCTCGCGATAGTGGTGCGCGCTGTTGCCGTCGACGATCTTCCACGCCGTCTTGCCGGGCTGGAACCGCTCGCCGGGGACGGCCGCCGCGGCCCTCAAGAAGGATTCGTGGGTCCGGTCCAGCTCGAGCAGCACGTCGGCGGCCGCCGTCGCGCGCCGCACCGCCACGAACCGCTCGTTCCACGCGTCGACGTCGTCGTAGGAGACGCCCTCGCGGATGGGGCGCTCGCCCCGGGCCAGGCGCTCGAGCGCGGGCGCCATTTCCTGGTGCCAGCCGGCGATGTGGGCCACGATGTCCCGCACCGACCACGTCCCCAGCCACACCTCGGTCATCTGCGTCTCGTTCAACCCCTGCAGCGCCTCGTGCAGCGCCCGATACTCGCGCGCCGCCTCGTTCAACAACTCCTCCTTCGTGTTCGCCACGTCCCCCTCCTGATCCTCGGTCGTCCCGCGTGCAGGCGATTGTCTCACCCGCCATCGCCACCCGCCATCGGGCGCACCACGCTGGAGCGGCCGCGCTTGGGCCCACCGCAATCGTACGACGAGGGTCGGAAGGGGGGCAAAGCCCCCCTCCGAGTCAAATCAAAGGATCCGCTTGTAGAACAGCAGCTCGCGGTAGCCCTGGGGGAGGTTGTCGATGTGGCCGGAGGCGTGAAAGCCGAGCGCGGTGTGCATCCGAATCGCACCCGCGTTGGTCTCCTCGGTGGACGAGAACAGTCGAGGGCTCGGCGACATGCCCTCGACCGCCTGGTAGAGCGCGCGGGCCACGCCCCGCTTGCGGTGGTCCTCGCGCACCGACACCAGCGTCACGAACGTGCACTGGAACCAGTCCGTGCGATAGGCCAGCATGCCCACCACCGTGCCGCCGGCGTCGGCCACGAGCAGGTGGTGGCGGTCGAGGTGCGAGCGCACGAACGGGCCGGCCCGCTCGGTGCCGATCACGGCGGCGGCGAGCGCCATCAGGGCATCGGTGTCGGAGGCCTGCGGCGAGCGGATCTCCATGGGCTTCAGTCTACCGCTGCGCCCAGAGGGAACCGGCGGACCAGGTCGAGCGTGAGCGTCCCCGCCGGCGGTTCAGTACGTGCCCGGGCGGATCTTCTTGTACAGCTCCTTGAGCTTGTCGGCCGAGAAGTCGCGCGACTGGCAGACGCTGATGATCTGCCGCTCGTCGGCCTCGACTTTCGCCACCGCCTCGGGGATCCTCTCGGCGATCTCGGCCGGGATCGTGACGGCCCCGTGCTGATCGGCGTGGACCAGGTCGCCGGGCTTCACCCACAGACCGCCGACCTTCACCGGCAGGCCGAAATCCACCATGTGGACGTAGGCGTGCGAGACCGACACGTGGGCGGCCGCGAACTGGAAGCCGAGCGCTTTGACCTCGTCGAGGTCGCGCACCGAGCCGTCGGTGATGACCCCGGCGCAGCCCAGCGCCTTGTGGATGTTGGCCTGCACCTCGCCCCACTGGGCGCCCTGGCCGCGCGGCTCGTCGAGGTCGTGCACGACGACCACCCGGGGGGCGGGGATGGTCGACACGTACTCCCACCAGCCGTACGTGCTGGCCCGGTGGCCTTGCAGCGGCTGGGGCTCGGCCCGGATCACGCAGGTGACCGCGTACCCCACCAGCGGCCCCAGCTCGGGGAAGAGCGTGCGGATCTCGGAGGACATGTTGCCCTGGTTGCGGGGCCGGACGTTGAACGTCTCGATGGCATTGCTCACGCTCGGACTCGTGATTTTTCTCAGCGCGTCGATCACGGCGGTTCTCCAGGGTTGGGGGTCAGATCATGTCGCGGCGCCGCTGGATCAGCCGCGCCTTGAGCAGCTCGATGGTTTGCTCGACCGACCGGAGATTGGGGTTCACGGCCAGGGCCTGCTCGAGATAGCCGAGCGCCCGGCCCGGTTCGTCCAACTGCATGTAGATCATCCCGTAACCGGACAGCGCCCCCCAGTGATAGGGATTGCGGGCCATCACCTCGTCGCAGTCGGCGAGCGACTTGCCGTACTGGCCGAGGAGGAAGTACACGGTCGCCCGCTTGTTCCAGGCCTCGGCGAACTCGGGCTTGCGGCGGATCACCTGACTGAACGTGTCGACCGCGGAGTCCAGCGCCCGCTGGCTCATCTGCTCCACGCCGACGGCGAACAGGCCATCGACGTCGGGGTCCCCCGAGCGGCTCCACACCGCCCACATCGCCGACTCCGTGAACGCCCGCACCAGCGGGTCGGGATCGCGCAGGGCCCGCACGAGCACCGGCAGGTCGGCCATGACCCCCTCGTCGGCGAGCCGTTGCACCGCGGCCCGGCGCGCCGCGACGTCGTCCGCGCGGGCGAGGTCCGCCAGCGCCCCTTCGCGGGCCGGCTGGGCTGTGGCCGGCGCCGCCGCCGCGATCAGGGCAGCCAGGATCAGCGCCCTCACGGCGTGTAGGCCTCGTTGGCCGCGCTGGCCGCGAAGCCGGGCTGGGTGCCGCCCGCCGGCACGAAGACGCGGCCGCCGAGCACGGCGGCGCCGATGCCGTGGCGCGGCGTCGGCATCGGCTCCTTGGCGATCCACCGCCGGCCGGCCGACTCCCACATCTCGGTGGCGCTGAAGATGCGCAGCGGTGCCTCCCCGCCGAAGACGAGGATGCGGTCGGGCAGGGCGGCGGCGGCGAGACCGCCACGGCCGGCCGGCAGCGGCACGCCGGTGCGCCACGAATCGGTGGCGAGATCGTAGATCTCGACGTTGGCGTACTGCTCGCCCACGAACGAGGCGCGCCCCCCCAGCGCCCACACGCGGCCCTGGAAGGCGACCGCGGCCAGGTGGTCGCGCGCGGTCGGCATCGCGTTCAGGCGCGCCCAGCGATTGGTGGCGGGATCGTACACTTCGTGCGCGTTGCTGACGCTCTCTCCGCCGCCGCCGAGCGCGTGGGCGCGGCCGTTGAGCACGGCGACGGCCAGCGCCCCCCGCGGGGTCGGCATGGGTGCCCGCGGCTCCCACGTCTCGCGGCTCGGCACGAACTCGTACACGCTGTCGAGCGCCGTCCAGCGGACGCGCCCGCCGGTGTAGCCGCCGATGACGAACAGCCGGTCGCCCACGACGGCGGCGGCGGGGTGGTGGATCGGGACCGGCAGCGCGGCGCGCGTTTCCCAGATGTTCTGCGCGGGATCGTACATCTCCACGGTGGACACGGGCTCGGCGCCGGCGCCGAATCCGCCGATCACCCACACGCGGCCGCCGTAGGCGGCCACGGCGACCTCCTGCCGGGTGCTCGGCATCGGCGTGAGCGCGGTCCAGCGTCCCGGCGCCTTCTGGTCGACGGGCGCGGACGAGTCGGTGACGCGGCCCACGCACCCGCCGGCCGGACCGATCAGGCCGACGAGACAGGCCGCGGCCCATCGACGCACGACTCCAGTCATCCGGCCTCCCTGGCGCGGGCGCCCGCCCGCGCCGCGCCTATGATGCCCGACCGGCGAGAGCGAGGAAAGCGGCTTCGTCGAGGACGGCCACGCCGAGCCGCCGGGCATCGTCGGCCTTCCCGCCCGGCGCCTCGCCGACCACGACGTAGTCGGTCTTGCGCGTGACCGTCGGCGTGACCCGGCCTCCCAGCGATTCCACCAGCTCGCGGGCCCCCTCCCGGCTGAGCGAGGAGAGCGTGCCGGTGATGACGAAGGTCTTGCCGGCCAGCGGCTTGGGCCCCTCGACCGCCGCCCCCCGCTCGGTGAGATCGACGCCGAGGCGGCCGAGCTCGTCGAGCGTCCGCCGGTTCGACGGGTCGTCGAGGAACGTGCGGACGGAGGCGGCGATCGTGGCGCCGATGCCGTGCGTCTCCGCCAGCGTTTCCTGGGAGGCCGCCGCCAGCCGCTCCAGGGTGCCGAACCGCATCGCGAGCAGGCGGGCGACGCGCTCGCCGACGAGCCGGATCCCGAGCGCGTTGAGCAGCCGGGCCAGCCCCCGGCCCTTCGAGCCGTGGATGGCGTCGGCGAGGTTCTTCGCCGACTTCTCGGCCAGCCGGGCCAGCTCGGCCAGCTGCTCGGCGCGCAACCGATAAAGGTCGGCGAAGTCCTTCACCAGGCCGCGGTCCACGAGCTGCTCGACCACCGCCTCGCCCAGGTGCTCGATGTCCATCGCCCGCCGGGAGCCGAAGTGGCGCAGGCGCTCCTTGAGCTGGGCCGGACAGGCGGCGTTCGTGCACCGCCAGTAGGCTTCGCCTTCCGGGCGGAAGGCGACGCCGCCGCAGGCGGGGCAGCGGTCGGGGAACGCATAGGGCGTGGTTCCGGGCGACCGGCGGGAGAGGACGACCTGCACGACGTAGGGAATGACGTCCCCGGCGCGCTCGATCAGCACCGTGTCGCCCACCCGCACGTCCTTGCGGCGCACCTCGTCCTCGTTGTGCAGGCTCACGTTGCTGATGACGACGCCCGCCAGCGGCACCGGCTCCAGCTTGGCGACCGGGGTCAGCGCCCCCGTCTTGCCGACGTTCACCTCGATCGCCTTCACGATCGTCGTGGCCTGGCGTGCCGCGAACTTGAATGCGATGGCCCAGCGCGGGTGGTGGGTCGTGGAGCCCAGCCGCCGCTGCAGCTCGAGCGCGTCCACCTTCACCACCATGCCGTCGGCGTCGTAGCCGAGGCCGTCGCGCTCGGCCTCGAGGGCGGCGCTGGCGGCGATGACCTCCTCGATGGACTCGCAGCGCCGGGCTCGGGGATTCGTGCGGAACCCGGCCGCCCGCAGCGCCTCGAGCGCCGCCCAGTGGCTGGCGAAGGCGCGTCCGGGGGACCACGAGACGTGATAGAGGAAGGCGTCCAGCAGACGCCGCGCGGTGACCGACGGGTCCTTCTGCCGCACGGCGCCGGCCGCCGCGTTGCGCGGGTTGGCGAACGTGGCCTCGCCGGCCTCCTCGAGGCCCAGGTTGAGCCGCGCGAACTCGGCGCGCGGCATGAAAACCTCGCCGCGCACCTCGAGGTCCTCCACGTCGGCCAGCGGCCCGCGCAGCACCATGGGCAGGCTGCGGATCGTGCGGAGGTTGGCGCTGACGTCCTCGCCCATGCGCCCGTCACCGCGGGTGGCGCCGCGCACGAAGCGGCCACGCGCGTAGAGCAGCGCCACCCCGAGCCCGTCGATCTTCGGCTCGCAGACGTAGGTGAAGCGCCGGCCGGGCAGCACCCGTGCAATGCGCGCCTCGAACTCGCGAAGCTCGTCGGGCGAGGTCGCGTTGTCGAGCGACAGCATGGCCGCCCGGTGCTCGACCGGTTGAAACGCCTCGACCGGCGCCCCCGCCACCCGCTGAGTCGGGCTGTCGGGCGTGACGAGCTCCGGGAACTCCGCCTCCAGCGCCCGGAGCTCGCGCAACAGCGCGTCGTACTCCGCGTCCGACACCTCCGGCCGCGCCTCGACGTAGTACAGATGATCGTGTCGATGAATCTGCTCGCGCAGCTCCGCCACCCGCTGCGCAGCGTCCGCCGATTTCATGCCGCTCAGCATAGCATCGCGCCGGCAGCGGCTTCCTGGCGCGCGCCCACGTCACGGGCGCTCACTCCGGGCGGCGCCGTGAGGTGGGGGAGGGCAGGTGGGGTCTGCGGACCCGTTCCCCGCCGCCGCCGCCCCGGACCGTGCGCAGCGCGCTGAAGGAATCCAGCCGCCGACATGTCGATGCGGCCTCCCAGCCCGTGGTCCGCAGGCCCCACGATACGGGGTGTTCACGCCGGGCGGCCGTGGGGTGGGTGGACGGCTCGTGGGGTCTGCGGACCCGTTCCCCGGCGCCCCGGACCGTGCGCAACGCACTGAAGGAATCCAGCCGCCGACATGTCGATGCGGCCTCCCAGCCCGTGGTCCGCAGGCCCCACGAGCCGTCCACCCACCCCACGGAGGCGTCAGCGAGAGCGCGACGAGAGTCGGACGGCGAGGAACACGGGCAGGAGGCCGGCGGCGACGATCGCGAGCGCGGGAACCGAGGCCTCGGCCCACTGCGATTCGACGGTGCGCTCCCAGACGGCGACGGCCAGCGTGTTCAGGCCGAATGGCCGCAGCAGGAGCGTGGCAGGCATCTCTTTCACGGTCTCCACGAACACCAGCACGAGCGCGGTGAGGATGCCGCCGCGCATCAGGGGCAGATGGATGCGGGTCAGCGTGCCGCCGGCCCCGGCGCCGAGCGAGCGGGCGGCGTCGTCGAACGAGGGCGGAATCTTCACGAGACTGGCCTCCAGCGTCTGCAGGGCGACGGCCAGGAAGCGGACCGTGTAGGCGAACACGAGCGCGGCGGCCGAGCCCGTGAGGATCAGGCCCGCCGGGCGCCCGAGCAGCCACTCGGCGGCGCCCGCCAGACCGTGGTCGAGCCACGCCACCGGGATCAGGACGCCGACCGCGATGACCGAGCCGGGCAGCGCATAGCCCATCCCGGCCAGACGCGTGGCTGCCCGGACGGCCACGGACGGGTGCAGGCGAGAGGCGTAGGCGAGCGCCAGCGCCAGCACGCACGCCAGGAGCGCAGCGGCGCTGGCGAGCGCGACGGTGTTCGTCAGGACCGTACCGAAGGCGGGCACGACGGCGCGCCAGCCGGCGGCGGCGTCGCGCGCCCAGAGCAGCAGCTGCCCCACGGGAACGACGAAGGCCGCGGCCAGCACGAGGCCGCACACCACGCTGGCGAGCGACGCCCGCCAGCCGGCCAGCGGCACCCGCCGCACGCCGGGCCCCCGGCGCTGGCTCTGCACGAAGCGGGCACGGCCGCGCAGCGCGCGCTCGAGGGCGAGCAGCCCCAGCGCGAACACAAGCAGCAGGCTGGCGAGCTGGGCGGCCGCCGCCCGGTCGAACATGCCGTACCAGACGCGATAGATCGCCTCGGTCAGCGTGCGATACCCGAAGGTCGCCACGGTGCCGAAGTCGGCCAGCGCCTCCATCATGGCCAGCGCGGTGCCGGCCGCCAGCGACGGCCGGGCCATCGGCAGCGACACCGCGCGGAACGCCGCCCACCGCGAGCGCCCCAGCGCGCGCGCCGTCTCCAGCGTGGCCGCCCCCTGCTCGCGGAAGGCGGTGCGGGCCAGCAGGTAGACGTACGGGTAGAACACGAGGGTCATCACGAGGACGACGCCCCAGTAGGCGCGCGGGTCGGGCAGGGTGGCGCCGGGGCCCAGCCGCTCGCGCAAAGCCGTCTGCAGCGGCCCCGCGTAGTCGAGCAGGCCCAGCAGGGCGAAGCCGATGACGTAGGCGGGCACCGCGAGGGGCAGGATCAGCGCCCACTCGAACACCCGGCGGCCGGGGAACTCGTAGCCGGTCACGAGCCAGCCCAGGGCGGTGCCGACGGCGAGGGTGCCGAGCCCGACACCGCCCAGGAGCGCCAGCGTGTTGAGCGTCAGCTCGGCCAGCTGCGTGCGCCACAGGTGCGCCCACACCTCCATGACCGGGTGGGCGAGCGACGAGACGACGGCCAGGACGGGCACCAGCAGCACCGCGGCGATGGCCAGCGCCGCGACGGTCCACAACGTCGCCGGGGACCTCGACGGCCCCCGGCGACGCCTTCCCCAGGCCAGACCTGCGCTGGCACCCGAGGTCGCGCGCTCGTCCGGCACCGGCGCGTTACTTGTAGCCGGCCCGATCGGCCAGTCGCACGGCCGCGGCCTGCAGCTCGCCGGCAGCGGCGACGTTGATGTCGTCCTGCCTGAACTTGCCCCAGCGCGCGACGAGCGCGTTGACGGCCGCCTGGGGATTAGCCGGGTACTCGAACGACAGATCGGCGAACATCTGCTGGGCCTCGGGACTGGACAGGAACTCCACCAGCTTGACGGCGTTCACGCGGTTCTTGGCGTGGGCGGTCACGCCCGCGCCCGAGATGTTGACGTGGGTGCCGGTCGTCGCCTGGTTGGCCCAGAACGGCGCCAACGGGAAGGCGGGGTTCTTGGCGAGGAGGCGGGCCAGATAGTAGTGGTTGGCCAGGCCGACGTCGCACTGGCCGGCGGCGATCGACTCCAGGATCTTCGTGTCGCCGTTGATCAGCGTCGGCTGGTTGGCGACCCAGCCGCGCACGATCTCCTCGGCGCGGGGCTCGCCATGGCGCTTGATCAGCGTCGCGAGCATCGACTGGTTGTAGATGTAGGACGAGGTGCGCAGGCAGAGCCGGCCCTTCCACTTGGGGTCGCCGAGCGCCTCGTAGGTGGACAGCTCGGCCGGGCTCACCTTCCTGGGGTTGTACACGATCGTCCGCGCGCGCACGGTCAGGCCGAACCAGCGATGCTCGGTGTCGCGCAGGTGGGCGGGGATGTTGGCCACCAGCTCGGGCGAGTCCACCCTGGCCAGGAGCCCGGCGCGGGCGGCGTTCCAGAGGTTGCCGGCGTCGACGGTGACGAGGACGTCGGCCGGCGTGCGCTCGGCCTCCGCCTTGAGCCGCTCGAACAGCTCGCCGGTCTGGCCGCTCAGGACTTTCACGGCGATGCCGGTCTTCCGGGTGAAGGCCTCGAAGGCTCCCTCCTGGCCGTAGTGCCGGGCGGAGTAGACGACCACTTCGGGGGCCTGCGCGCCGGACGGCGGGGTGAGCCCGCCGACCAGGGTCAGCAGGCCTGCGAGCGCCGCGCCGAGCGCGCGTGTGAGCGATGTCCGTCGCATGTCCGTTCCTTTCTCGGGTATACTGGCCCCGGGTGACGCCGGAGCATTAGGTAACCCTAATATGGCGAAGTCGTCAATCCTAAAAACTCAGGCCTCCCGTGTCCGCGAGCAACAGGCCAACCACACGACGGCCTCGGTGCAGGACTACCTGGCCGCGATCTACGACCTGGCCGGCAGCGGCAAGCCCGTCATCGGCGCCCGGCTCGCCAAGCACATGGGCATCTCGGCGCCGGCGGTCACCGAGTCGATCCAGCGCATGGGCCGCGGCGGCTACGTGCGGGTCGGGCGCGGCAAAGAGCTGATCCTCACCCCCAAGGGGCGCCAGATCGCCGAGGTGATGGCGCGGCGTCACCGGCTGCTCGAGCGCTGGCTCACCGACACGCTGGGCCTGAACTGGACCGACGCCCACGAGGAGGCGCACCGGCTCGAGCACGCGCTGTCGCCGCGGGTCGAGGACCGGCTGGCCGAGATGCTGGGCATGCCGACGACCTGCCCGCACGGCAACCCCATTCCCGGCATGCCGCGGCCAGCCGAGCGGTTCGAGCCGTTCCCGCTCGCCCAGGCCCGCGAGGGGGCCGCGGTGGTGGTGGAGCGCATCACGGAGGAGGCCGAGGCCGACAAGAACCTGCTGGAGCATCTCTGGCGGCACGACGTCCGCCCGGGCCGGCGGCTCAAGATCACCGAGGTCGCGCCGTGGGCGGGGACGATCACCGCGGCGGGTGACGGCCAGTCCATCACGCTCGGGTTGCCGGCGGCGGCCAAGATCTGGGTCTACCTGCCCAAGGATTCCTGACGATGCGGCTGATGTTCTGGGGCCTGGTGGTGGTGGCGATCTGCTATGGGGCCTACTCCGGCATGATCGCGGTGTGGCAGTGGATCGCCGTCAACAACGCCGTCGACGAGATCATCTCCAGGGAAGGCGCCGAAGCCCTCCCGCCGCCGGAGCTCAAGAGCCGCGTGATGCAGGCCACCAACGAGGCGGGCGTGCCGCTGGACGAGCGCAGCGTGACGGTCATCCGCGACGACCGCGGCGTGCAGGTCGAGATCAACTGGACGATGCCGGTCATCATCGTCAGGGGCGACACGGTCCTGGCCGTGCCGCTGTCGGTCAAGCGGGGCTCCCGCGCCGGGGCCCGGTAGGTCTCAGCGCTTGCGGCCGGCCTGGGCGCGGGCGTCGGCCAGGAGCTTGGCCACACGATCACGGTCGTCGCCGGGCGGCGTGACCGCGAGGAACTTCTCCCAGGACGCGATGGCCCCCGGGACGTCCTTCTTCACCTCGTAGAGCACCTGCCCCCGATACAGGAGCGCCGGTGGATAGTTGGGCTCGAGCGCGAGCGCCCGCTCGAACAGCTCCAGCGCGCGGCTCACCATCTCCGGTCCGTGCTGGCCCTGGGCGGCGATCGCCGCGATGAGGCCCAGGTGGGTCATGGCGTCCACGTTGGCGGGGTCGCGCTTGAGCACGGCCTGGTAAGCGGCCATCGCCTCGCTGTAGCGGCCCGCGAACAGGCTCGAGCGCGCGGCCTCCAGCATGCCTTGCAGCATCGCCGGCGTCACCGGGCCCCGTGGGGCGTTCGCCGCGCCGGGCGCGTCCATTCCCGCCAGCGGCCGGCTGCCCGGCATGGGGGCTCCCGCGTTGGCATCGGGCTCGGTGTAGCGCACGATGCCGACACCGAGCGCCACGCCGAACGTCACGAGCGCCACGCCCGCGACCGCGACGGCGGCGGGGTGGCGCCAGCCCGCCCGCCGTTCGGCAGTGGGCGCGACCGCGGTCGCCGGCGGGCGCGCAGGCTCGACTGGAGCGCCCAGGCGGTCCAGCTCGGAGAGAATCGCGGCGGTCTCGGCCTCGTAGCGCGCGCGCAAGTCGGCGTAGTCCTCGTCGGAGACGTGGCCGGCGGCGTGCTCGAACTCCAGCTCGCGCAGGGTGCGCAGGGCCGCGCGGCGGTCCTCGGCGAGCTGCTCGCGGGGATCGGCCGGCAGCGGCAGCAACCCGGCGCCGGCGCCGGGCCGGCGCAGCAGCGGCCACACGGCGAAGGCCAGCGCGGGCACGCCGAGGGCGACGACGGCCAGCGTCACGCCGACGGCCGAGGTCACGGCTCGCTCTCCAGCTCTCGCCGGATGCGCTCTTTCATCGCCGCGTCCACCGGCGGCGGCGTCGGCCGCCGGCGGGCCGTCCAGCGACGGACGAGCAGCGCGACCACGCCGAGCCCGACGACGACGGCCACCAGCGGCGCCAGCCACACCAGCAGGTTGAAGCCCCGGCGCGGGGGGGAGAGCAGGATCCACTGCCCGTAGCGCTCGACGAAATACTGGCGGACCTGGGCCGGCGACTCGCCGGCGGCCAGGCGCTCGCGCACGATCGCGCGCATCTGGCTGGCCATCTCCGAGGGCGAGTCGGCGACCGAGAGGTTCTGGCACACCACGCAGCGCAGCTCGGCGGCGATCTCGTACGCCTGCTGGTCGTCGACGGGCCGCGAGGGTTGCTGCGCCGTCGCGGCGGTCGCGCTCAGCAGCACCGCCAGCAGCACGGGGAGGCCCGCGCGGACGGCCGCGGCTGCCATGGCGGTCAGCGGACCGCCCCCGGCCCGGCCGCCAGCAGCCGCTCGACGGCGTCGCGGAAGGCCGGCTCGGTCACGGCGCCGACGTGCTTGACGCGGACGTGCCCGTCGCGGTCGATGAAGAACGTCTCCGGCACGCCGTACACGCCGTAGTCGACGGAAACCCTGCCGCCGCGGTCGGGCGCGTTGGGGAACGTGAGGCCGAAGTCGGCGATGAACTTGCGCCCGGCCTCGTCCTTGTCCTGGATGTCGATGCCGAGCACGACCACGCCGCGGTCGCGGTACGCCTGCCAGCCGCGCTCCAGCACGGGCGCCTCCTCGTAGCAGGCGGGATAGCACCACGAGGCCCAGAAGTTCACCACGACGACCTTGCCGCGCAGGGCCGCCAGCTCCACCGGGGCGCCGTCGAACGAGGTCAGCGCGAACGGCGCGGCCGGCCGGCCGACGAGCGGCGACGGGATGTCGCGCGGGTTGAGGCGGAAGCCGTAGGCGAGCAGGGCCAGCACCGGCAGCGCCGCCAGCGGCACCAGCCACCGCCAGGGGCGCCTCACGCCGCCTTCCGCCGCTCGGGCAGCACCGACAGCAGCGTGCCGAGCGTGAGGACGACGCCGCCCAGCCAGATCCACGACACCATGCGGTTGACCTGGATCTTCACGGTGACCGAGGTGCCGTCGCGGGCGAAGTCGCCCAGCACGAGGTAGATGTCGTCGATCAGGCCCAATCGGTAGTCGACGTAGGCGATCGGCGACTGCTCCTGGGGGTAGAACTTCTTGGCCGGCTCCAGGACGGTGCCGGCGGCCTTGCCGTTGAGCACGGTGAAGGTGCCGGTGACCTTGCCGTGGTTCGACTCCTGGCTCTCGCGCAGGCCCTCGAAGCGGATGCGGTAGCCGGCCAGCTCGGCCTGCTCGCCCTGCTTGAGCGTCGTCTCGGTGTGCACCGACCACGTCTGCGAGCCGGTCACGCCCACGGCCACCACCAGGACGGCCAGGTGGACGACGAAGCCGCCGTAGCGCCGGTTGTGACGGAGCAGCAGGCCGCCGAGCGCCGGCAGCGCGCGCTCGCCCATGGCCCGCCGCGCGCGGACGGCCCGGAACAGGTCGACGGCGATGCAGGCGGCCACGAACAGCGTGAGCGCCAGCGAGCCCGCCACCAGCACGGAGCCGACGCCGAGCAGGCGGAACAGCGCGGCCGCCGCCACGCCGACGATCACCGGACCCAGGAAGTTGCGCTTGAGATTCTCCAGCGACGCCCGGCGCCAGGCGATGAGCGGCCCCACGCCCATCAGGAAGATCAGCGACAGGAACAGCGGCACGTTGACCTGGTTGAAGAACGGCGCGCCCACGCTGACCTTCTCGCCGCGGACCGCCTCCGCCAGGAGCGGGAACACGGTGCCGAAGAACACCGTGAAGGTCGCGGCCACCAGCATCACGTTGTTGAGCAGGAACGCCGACTCGCGGGAGATGACGGAGTCCAGCTCCCCCTGGGCGCCCAGCACGTCCCAGCGCCACGCGATCAGGGCCAGCGCCACCAGCACGACCACGGCCAGGAAGCCCAGGAAGAAGACGCCGATCGTGCCCTGGGTGAAGGCGTGCACGGAGGCGATCACCCCCGAGCGCGTGAGGAAGGTGCCGAACAGCGTCAGGCTGAAGGTGAGCACCACGAGCGCCAGGTTCCACAGACGCAGCATGCGGCGCCGCTCCTGCACCATCACCGAGTGCAGCAGGGCGGTGGCGGTGAGCCACGGCATGAAGGCGGCGTTCTCGACCGGATCCCACGCCCAGTAGCCGCCCCAGCCGAGCACGTGGTAGCTCCACCAGCCGCCGATGAGCAGCCCCAGCGACAGGAAGTACCAGGCCACGATCGTCCACCGGCGCGTGGTGGTGATCCAGAAGTCGCCGACGCGTCCGGTGACGAGAGCGGCGATGGCGAAGGCGAACGGCACCGTGAAGCCGGTGAAGCCCAGGTAGAGCGCCACCGGGTGGGTGATCATGCCGGAGTCTTCCAGCAGCGGATTGAGCCCGCGGCCGTCGGCCGGCACCGGCGCCATCCGCGTGAAGACCGGCGCCGGCACGGTCATCACGAGCACGAAGAAGGCCAGCACGCCCAGCATCACGGCCAGGACCCACGGGTAGAGCTCGCGGGCGGTGGTCCGGTGGCGCAGCACCACGATGAGCGTGTAGAGGCCGAGCATCCACGCCCACAGGACGATCGAGCCCTCGAGCGCGCCCCACACCGCCGTGATCCGGTAGTAGAACGGCGTGCCGAGGTTCGTGTTGCTGGCGACGTAACGGACCGAGAAGTCGAAGGTGAGAAAGGCGTAGATCAGCAGCAGCAGCGCCGCCGTCAGCAGCGCGAACACCCCCAGCGCGGCATGCTGGGCCGACTGCACGAGCGCGGGCCGCCCGCGCCGCCCGCCCACCGCCGCGACCACGGCGCCGTACACGGCCAGCGCGAGCGCGACGAGCAGCACGCCGGTGCCGATCTCGGGGATCATCGCGGGGGCGCCTCCAGCGTGTCGAGGATGCGCTTGGGCGGCGCGTCCTTCGTGGGGTGCGGCGCCTGGTACTCCTCGGAGTGCTTGGCCAGGATCAGCGTGGCCTTGAAGTACCCCTCGCGCGTCCACTGGCCCTCGACTACCGCGCCGCGCCCCTCGCCGAAGAGGTCCGGCGCCGTGCCCTTGTGGCGCACGGGAACGGCCGTCTTGCCGTCGGAGACGCTGAAGGCGAGGTCGAGCGTCGCCGGGTTCCATTTCAGCGAGCCGCGCTCGACGAGCCCGCCGAGCCGGTAGGCCTTGCCGGCCACCGGAGCCGCCGTCAGCTCCGAGGGCGTGACGAAGTAGACCGCCGACTGGGTGACGCCGGCCCAGATCATGTAGCCGAGCGCCAGCGCGATCACGGCGCCCCCGACGAGGAACTTGGGCTTCACTGTTGGAGCGGGGGCCGCGCGGCCGGCTCGGGACGTGGGTGGCCTGATCGAGAAGGTTGGTGGCTCCGACTCGCGGCGAGTTCCCGTTCCCGTCGATTCAGCCAGCGCCAGTAGCCGCCGAAGACGGCGGCGGCGAGCGCGTAGGCGGCGACGACGAAGGTCCAGTTGTCGGGCATCAGGCGAGCGCCTCCTCCTCGGCCGCCAGCAGGCGCGCGCGCCGGGTGACGAAGTACGCGCCCAGCAGGGCGAGCGCGGCGAAGTTGACGAGCAGCGCGGCCAGGATCGCGGGCGGCATCGTGCTGCTTCCCGGCTTGAGCAGCGACGGCGGCTGGTGCAGCGTCCGCCACCAGTAGACGGAGAAGTGCACGAGCGGGATGTTGAGCGCGGCCACGATGCCGAGGACGGCTGCGTAACGGGCGGCGCGCTCGCGGTCCTCGACCGCCTGGCGGAGCAGCAGGTAGGCGATGAACATCACGAAGACGACGGCGACGCTGGTGAGGCGGGCGTCCCACGTCCACCAGGTCCCCCAGGTCGGCTTGCCCCAGATGGCGCCGGTCGCGATGTTGACGCCGAGGAAGACCGTGCCCACCTCACAGGCGGCGTGGGCGACCCGGTCGGCGCCGGGCCGCCGGCCCGCCAGGTAAGCGATCGAGCCAGCCAGCCCCAGCGCGAAGGCGAGGTAGGCGACCCAGACCGCCGGCACGTGCAGGTACATGATGCGCTGCACGTTGCCCTGGGTCAGCTCGAGGGGCGCCACGCCGAAGCCCATGACGAGCCCGGCCGTGAGCGCGACCGCGGCCAGCCATCCCAGCGCCGTGCTCATCGGCCTCATCCCTCCAGGATCACGTCGAAGGTCAGCAGCCCGACCGTCAGGTAGACGACGTCGGCCGCCACCAGCAGCTGGAGCCAGTGAGCGACCGCGGCCAGGGGCTCCCTCAACAGCAACGCCTCGGTGACCCTCACCGTTCCCAGCAGCACCGGCACCAGCACCGGCAGCAGCAGCACCGGGAAGAGCAGCTCGCGTGCGCGCACCTGGGCGGTCATGGCGGCGAACAGCGTGCCGACGGCCGCGACGCCGATCGTGCCGAGCACGATGACGAGCGCCAGCCCGGGCAGCGCGGGGCCGAGGTCGACGTTGAAGAAGAGGACGAAGAGCGCCAGCACCAGCGCCTCCACCACCAGCATCAGCGCCAGGCTGCCGGCGAGCTTGCCCAGGTAGATGGCGGACTTGTCGCCGGGGGCCAGCAGCAGCCCCTCCCAGCAATCGTTCTCGCGCTCGACGAGGAACGCGCGGCCGAGGGCGAGGACCCCGCTGAGGATGAAGCCGAGCCAGAGCAGGCCCGGCAGCACCGCCGCCAGCCGCTCGCGATCGGGCCCGAGCGCGAACTGGAAGACGAACAGCAGCGCCAGCGAGAAGAACAGCAGCGCGTTGAGCGTCTCCTTGGAGCGCCGCTCGACCAGCAGGTCCTTCCAGGCCACCGTGAGCGCCCGCCGCGCGTACGTCAGGAGCCGTCCTCCGTGTGCGCGGCGTACAGCCGCTGCAGGTCCTCGGGGCCGAGGCCGGCCCGCGGCGTGTCGAGACTCACGCGCCCCCCGGCCAGGATGGCGAGCCGGTCGGCGATGCCCAGCTCGCGGCCAAAGCTGTGGGTGGCCATGAGCAGCGCACCGCCGGCCGCCTTGAAGGCCTCCAGCCGGCCCTCCAGCCACTTGCGTGCCCGCTGGTCGAGGCCGGCGAAGGGCTCGTCGAGTAGCAGGACACGCGGCCGCCCGAGGGTGACCCGGGCCAGCGCGAGCCGGCGCTTCATGCCGGCCGAGAACGTGCGCACGCGCGCGTCGGCGTGACGCTCGAGATCGACGTCCGCCAGCGCTCCCGCCAGCGCCTGGCGGTCGGCGCTGAGACCACCCAGCCGCGCCCAGAAAACCAGGTTCTCGCGGGCGGTGAGGTCCTCGTACACGTACGCGCCATGGCCGACCACTGCCAGGACCGCCCGCACGGCCTCGGCCTCCCGCACGCAGTCGTGTCCCGCCACCGTCGCGCGGCCACGCGTGGGGCGAAGCAGGGTCGCGACGATCTTGAGCAGCGTGGTCTTGCCGGCGCCGTTCGCACCCAGCAGCGCGACTGCCTCGCCGGCGGCGATGTCGAGGTCGACGCCATCGAGCACACGCTGGGCTCCGAAGACGCGAGCGAGACCGGTGACACGGATGAGTGACTCGGCGGCAACCATGCGTCGAACCGGCTCATTCTCGCCCACGGCCCCCGGGCGGTCAAGAAAGCGCACGACGCCGCTCGCCGCCGACGACCCGGGCCACGACCGCGAGCACGGCGGCCATGTCGATGGCGCCGCCGACCGCCCACATGACGATGCCGCCCCAGGCCTGGTCCTCGAGGGCGCCGGGGGACGTCCGATACGCGTAGAGCGGCTCCGGGCTGGCGGCCAGCAGCACGCCCAGCGTCCCGCTCGAGAACGCGGCGAGCACCAGGTAGACCACGCGAGCGACGGCCGGTGGCCTCCGCGCCGACCGTGGCGCCGGCGCGATCACCGGCCACCAGAACACGACGGCGGCGGCCGCGAGGGTGAGATGCGCCAGGTCGTGGATCCCGCCGTGGGCGAGGGCGGCGTCGTAGGCGGCCGGCAGGTGCCAGAGCCACAGCACCACCGCCCACACCGTCCACGCCGCCGGCATGCGCGTGAGCGCTTGCCAGGCCCGGCGGGCGGGCGAGCGCCTGACCAGGAGCCTCCCCAGCCGCGCGCGCGCCGCCGCCGGCAATGCCCACAGCGCGGCGGGCAGGGGATCGGCCAGCAGCAGCGCCGGCACCCCGACCATCATCAGCAGCACGTGCTGGATCATGTGGGCGAGGAAGCGCTCGTGGGCGGCGTCGTGCAGGCCCAGCAGCGCGACGGCGATCGCCACCAGCCCGCCGAGCGCCAGCGCCAGCCGCACGACGAGGCCGCGCCGCAGCGGGGCCGGGCTGCGCCGGGCCAGCCGCGCCCAGCCGAGCGCGTACCCCACGATGGCCAGGGCGAGCGGCAGTGCGACCTCCGGCCGCATCAGCCACCCAGCAGCGTGGTGACGAGCTGGAACAACCCCTCGGCGAGCAGGACCGCGAGGTTCAGCAGGGCCAGCGTGATGAGGATCCGCTCCAGGCTCATCGCGGCGGCTCGAGCCCGGGGCCGAGGCCCCCCCAGTACTGGACCAGGTAGTAGGCCGCCCACAGGGCCAGCAGGGCGTAGACGACGAGTAGCCAGCGGTTCACGCGGCCGGCATAGCTCTGGATCTCGCCGCCGGCGTAGTCGTGCACGGGGCCTCGCCCGCCGCTATCGTCCGCCGGGTCCGCCATCATCGCGCTCCGCCCGCAGCACCTGGTGCTTGGCCTCCTCCACGTCGCGCAGCGCGCCGCTGGCCGCGCCCCACACGAACGCGCACAGCGCCGCCAGCCCCATGAGGAGGGCGACGGTCAGCTCGCCGAGCGTCAGGTACTCGAGCATGCGTGTCAGTCCCCGATCCCCGGATAGTAGCGCCGCCGGCGCCCGCCGTCGGCCACGGCGCCGACGGGCCGCGCCGGATCGAATGCCGAGCGCGGACGATCGGCCGCGACCTCCCGCGAGCTCAGCGCCGCCCGCGCGGCCGGCTCCAGGCGCAGGCGTTCGCCGGTGAGCGGGTCGGCCCAGGCCGAGAACGCCAGCACGTAGTAGGCGATCGCCCAGCGCTCCTCGTCGGTCATGGAATCGGCGAACGACGGCATCGGTGTGCCGTCGAGCCCGGTGGTGAGCGCGCGATAGACGTCGGCCACGCCGCCGCCGCCCTTGAGCTGCCCGCGCGTGAGATCGGTCGGACGGATCGGGCGGTCGAGGTCGTCCCGGAGCTGCCCGGCCGAGGGCCCGTCGCCCCGGCCGTCCTCGCCGTGGCACTCCGCGCACTTGGCCTTGGCGTAGAGCGTCCGCCCGCGGGCGACGAGCTCCGGCGTGGCGCGCGGCGGCGCCGGCGGCGCGATCGGCGGCTCCGGCGTCTCCTCGGTCCAGCGCTTCGACAGCGTCTTGAGGTAGGCGACGACGGCGACACGCTGCTTGTCCGGCACCTCGTGCCACGTGGGCATCGCCGTCCAGCGCACGCCGCGCGTGATCGTGCGGAAGAGGTCGCCGTCGGTGGGCAGGCTGCCGCTCGGCGTCGAGCGGAACTTGAACACGCCGGCGGTGAAGTCGCGGGGCAGCGGCATGAGGAAGGTGGCGGCGGGACCGGCGCCGTCGCCGCGCGGGCCGTGGCAGCCCACGCAGTGGTCCTGGTAGATCTCCCGCCCCTGCTCGCGCAGATCGGCGCTATCGGGGATCGTCATGGCGGACACCGCGACGTTCTGGGGCTCGAAGACGTCGCGCCAAGCGCCCCGGCTGGTGCCGAGCTTCTGGAGGTATCGGACGAGCGCGACCAGCTCGGGCGTGGGCACGACGAGGCGCACCGTGGTGGGGGCGGCCGGCGTGGCCGAGGCCGGGTCGCCGGTGCGCGCGCGCCGCCCGCGCAGGGTCTCGAAGTCGAGCACCGGCGTGCCGTCCACGGGGAAGCCGCCGTCCGGCCGCGGCCGCACGAAGGCCAGGCCGGCGTCGTTGACCAGGAGCGGGATCGGCGCGTCGGGCCGCAGCGTGAACCAGCGCCGAAGCGCGCCCGAGCCCTCGGCGGTGAACGCCGGGCCCTCGAAGGGCAGCACGGCCTGCTCGAACAGCCAGCGGAAGCCCGGCATCGTCGACTCCGGCACGACGAGACGCGGGTCCCAGTGGTGGGCGTAGTGCCAGTCGTCGGAGTACTTGAGGCCGACGCGCGTGAGGTCGGGCCCGATGCGGCGCGTGGAGAACAGGTGCGGAAGGTCGTAGGCGTACTCGCCGGCCTCCGACAGCGGCCCCCACCGCAGCTCCTCGCCCGCCACCGGGCGCACGTACTGGCTGTGGCAGTACCAGCAGCCCTCGCGGATGTACACCGCCCGCCCCCGCGCCTCCAGGGCGGTGTAGTCGCTGGCCTCGTAGCGGACCCACTTCACGTCGCCGAGGTCGGTGCGGACCGCGCGCGTCACGCTGCGCGTGCGCGACTCCGGCGCCAGCATCGGCAGTACGCCCTGCACGAACGCCGCCAGCGTCACCAGGGTGAAGCCGGCGCCGACCGCCAGCGTCGCGATGGATCTCATGCCGGAGCCCGGCGGAGCGACGTCTTCATGAGGGCCAGCACCAGGAGCGATATGCCCGCGTCCATGCTCAGTCCCGTCAGCGTCCGCACCCACCAGTAAGGCCGGATGGTCACCACGGTGTCCACGAACTCGGCGCCGCTCATCAGCAGGAAACCCTGCAGCAGCCCCTGCGCGCTCAGCACGAGAGCCATCGAGCCGATGCCGAGCGTGATCAGCCAGAAGCCCCAGTTGGCCAGGCGGAACGAGGCCAGTGGCGCCCCGGCCAGCCGCGGCCACACGTAGAGCACGCCCGCCACCGCCCACATGATGAACGTCCCGAAGATCGTCAGGTGCGAGTGGGCGACGACGAAATCGGTGAAGTGGGTGGGCTCCTGCAGGCTGCGCAGCGCCTCCACCGAGCCCTGGAAGCAGCCGACCAGGTACATCACCGAGCCGACGATCAGGAACTTCGCGGGCAGGTTCCGCCCGAGCTCGCCCCAGCGACCGAGCATGGTGCCGAAGAAGTTCTGCAGCACCGTCCACACGGGCACGATGAGCATCATGGAGGAGACGATCGCGACGGTCTCGGCCCAGTCGGCGATCGGCGAGTAGAGGTAGTGGTGGATGCCGACGAACGGATAAAAGAAGGCCAGCGACCAGAAGCCGATGAGGGAGAGCTTGTGGCTGTAGATCGGCGCGCGAATGCTGGCGGGAAGGAAGTAGTAGACGAGCACGTACCCGGCGGGCGTGATCCACAGTCCGACGATGTAGTGGATGAACAGCCCGTGCCAGGCCGCGTTGTTGACGCCGGGCAGGTGGTCGGGCCCCACCATGAGGAGCACGAGGTTGGCGTCGGTCCAGATGAGCGCCGCGATCAGGTACCAGAGCGAGACGTAGAGCGGCGTCTCCGTGCGGTGGCGGATGGTCATCAGCATCTGCACCGTGAGCGCCACCAGCACGCCGAAGAGCACGAGCACGTTGCCCAGCGGGAACTCGCCCGCCTCCCACCCGCGATTGAAGCCGGCCAGCAGCAGCGCCATCGCGACCGCCAGGTTCCCGTTCCAGACGGTGAGCAGGGGCCAGCTCCAGCCCTCGCGCCACAACCGGACCCCGCACAGGCGCGGCACCACCCAGTGACAGAGGCCGATGAAGAGCGTGGAGAACGCCCCCCAGATGACGCCGTTGACGTGCACGGGGCGCAGGCGCCCGAACGTGAGCCAGGCCACGTCGCCCAGGAAGTCGGGATCGGTGAACTTCAGCGAGACGAGGGCGCCGATGGTGGGGAAGAGCAGCAGCCAGGCCAGGCCCCAGCCGAGCCAGGCCCGGACGAGCGCGGGATTGACGAGGGCGTCGTTGCGCGCGGGGGCCCGTGCGCCCCCGCCGTCAAGCGTCGGAATCTCGGGCAGCCCGACTTACGCGCCGACCCGCATGGACCGCAGCCGGGCGATCCGCTCCTCGATCGGCGGGTGCGTGGAGAACAGCTTCATGAGCGCCTGCCCGCTGAACGGATTGACGATGAACAGGTGCGCGGTCGCCGGGTTGGCGTGCATCGGCACCTGGTGCTTGGCCATCTCCAGCTTCTCGAGCGCCTTGGACAGACCCCACGCGCGGCCGGCCAGGCGGGCGCCGGTGGCGTCGGCGTGGAACTCGCGCGAGCGCGAGACCGCCAGCTGCACCAGCATGGCGGCGATCGGGGCGACCATCGCCATGGCGATCATCGCGATCGGGCTCGGGGCGTCCTCGTCGTCGTGCCGGCCGCCGCCGAAGATGGCCGCCCACTGGGCCATGTGGGCCAGGTACGTGATGGCGCCGGCCAGGGTGGCGGCGACCGTGGAGATCAGGATGTCGCGGTTGACGACGTGGGCCAGCTCGTGGGCGAGCACGCCCTCCAGCTCGTCGTCGTCGAGGATGCGCAGGATGCCCTCGGTGACGGCGACCACCGCGTGCTCGGGATTGCGGCCGGTGGCGAACGCGTTGGGCTGCTCGCTGGGGATCAGGTACACGCGCGGCATCGGCACCGCGGCCTTCGTGGCCAGCCGCCGCACCATGTTGTAGAGGCCCGGCGCCTGCGCCTCGGTGATCGGCTGGGCGCGGTACATCGCCAGCACGATCTTGTCGGACCACCAGTAGCTGGCGAAGTTCATCGCCAGCGCCAGGATGAAGGCGATCAGCATTCCCTGCTGCCCGCCGATGGCTCCACCGAGCAGCACCAGCATGGCGGTCAGGACCGCCAGGAGCAACGCGGTCTTGAATACGTTGGACATGGCTTCCCTCCCCGGGAGTGCGACCGTGGCAAAGCGTAGCAGAGGGGGGAAATGCGGTCAAACTGCGGCGCCGCCGGCGACCACCAATGCTTGACTATCCGAACCCCCGTCGCTATACTGGGCCGGTTTACGTGGAAAATTCTTTAGTGACGAATACTTACGAGGTCTCCGGCGACGCCGCCGAGGGCCCGCCGAAGGATGCAGCCCCCATGATCATCCGCGTGTCCGAGCTCGAGGAGCAAGGGCTCAGGATCGACGACGTCGAGGCGCTCGCGCCGGCGTTCACCGACCCCGCGTGGCGACTGGAGTCCGTGGCGCTCGAGGTCGAAGCCGACGGCGCCGACGTGTTCGTGCGCGGGCGGCTCACGGCGACGGTGCCGCAGACGTGCGGGCGCTGCCTGGAGGTGTTTCCGGCCCGCGTGGAGGTGCCGGTCGACGTCCGCCTGGTGCCCCGCCCGCCGGCCGGCGACAGCGTCGAGCTCGGCGCCGACGACCTCGACGTGGACTTCTACGCCGCCGACCAGCTGGACCTGGGCCGCCTGGTGGAGAACGAGACCACGCTCGCCCTGCCGATGAAGCCGCTGTGCCGGCCGGACTGCCGCGGCCTCTGCCCTGTCTGCGGAGCTAATCGCAACGTCGTGCCGTGCACGTGCCCTCCGCGCCCGCCGGATCCCCGGTGGACGGCCCTGCGCGATCTCGTCGCGCGGCAGCCCAACTGAACGACCCTTCACCCGGAGAAAGGACGCTCCGCTCATGCCGCTGCCGAAACGACGCCACTCCCGAGCGCGCGGGCGCAAGCGCCGCACGCATTACAAGCTGGCCGTGCCGACGCGGGCCGTCTGCCCGCAGTGCCGGGAGAGCAAGCTGCCGCATCGCATCTGCCCGCACTGCGGGTACTACAAGGGCCGCGAGGTCCGGGAAGTCGAAGCGGTCTAGGGCCGCCGCGCTCACGACCGTGGCCCGGCCAGGCGCTGCCCTGACGCTATGAAGATCGCCGTCGATGCCATGGGGGGCGACCACGGTCCCGCCGTCGTCGTCGAGGGTGCGGTCGCCGCCGTGCGGGAGTTCGGGTCCTCCGTCATCCTCGTCGGCGACCGTCAGGCGGTCGACGCCGAGCTCGAACGCCTCGGCGCGCACTCGCTCGGGCTCGAGGTGCGTCACGCCTCCGAGGTCGTGGGCATGGCCGAGAGTCCCTCGCTGGCCCTGCGACGCAAGCGCGACTCCTCCCTCCGCGTGGCCGCCGAGCTGGTCCGCGACGGCAAGGCGGCCGCCTTCATCTCGGCCGGCAACACCGGGGCGGCGATGGCCATCTCGATGTTCGTCATCGGCGTCCTGCGCGGCATCGATCGTCCGGCCATCGCGGCCGTCCTGCCCAGCCTGCGCGGCTTCACCGTGCTCATCGACGCCGGCGCCAACGTCGCGCCCAAGCCCTGGCACCTCTTCCAGTTC
>DASTOJ010000325.1:0-34323 GCA_035762565.1 Candidatus Methylomirabilota bacterium
GGGCAAGACCGGAGACGCGCTCGGTCATCCGTTCGAGGCGGTGGCCTGGCTGGCCAACCTCCTCAACCGCCGTGGCCGCCTGCTCGGCCGCGACATGATCGTGATGACGGGCAGCAGCATCACCACCAAGTTCCCCGCGCCCGGCGACCGGCTGCGGTTCGCCGTCGACGGTCTCGGCGAGGTGGCGCTGGAGGTCGCGCCCTAGCTAGCCCGGCCGCCGGGTCACGAGCGCGACGAGGCCGGCTGCCGCGATCAGCGCGCCCAGGCCGGCCGCGACGACCACCACGGGGAGCGTGGCGCCGCCGAGCGCGGGGCCGAGCACCGCCCCACCCGCCGCCAGCACGCCCGCCGCCACGACGCCCGCCGCGACGACCGCCAGCCACCGCCGGACCTGGGCGGCGACGACCGACGGACCGACCTCGGCCCCGCGAACGCGCGCGGCGAAGTGCACGAGCGCCAGCAAGAGCACGAGCGTCGCGCCGAACGCGGCCGCGGCCACCGCGTCGACCGCCGGCCGTGCGATCACGAGCGCGAGCGCGTGGGCGATCAGCGCGAGCGAGGCGCCGGCGGTCACCAGGGGCACCAGCCGCCCGAGCACGCCCGCGCCGGCGAGGGCGAGCGCGGCGCCCGCGACCCAGGTGACGGGCGGGGACGGCAGGACCGCCAGCGGGAACGCGACGAGCGCCGCGACGAGGCCCAGCGCCGCCGCGCGCAGCATCACGCGAGCACCCGGTGCCGGCGCCGCCGGCGCAGCGCTGCCAGGGCGACGTCGAGTGGGCCGGCGCCGTCCCAGTCGACGACGGTCAACCCGCGGCGGCGGAACTCGTCGAGCTGGACCCGGCGCTCCAGGGCCCAGAGCCGCGCGGCGACGTCGGCGACCGCGCCCCGGGGCACGGCGGCGCGGGCCGGCCCGACCGGCGAGACGGCGATGACGACGAGGTCGAAGCCGCGGGCGGCCAGGTCCGTCGCGGCCCGCACGAAGCGCGGGTCGAGCAGCGGGCTCAGCGCGACGACCAGAGCCTGCGGCGGCAGGATGCGCGGGGGGATGAGGTCGACGTCGCGGGTCACGTAGGTGAAGACGACCGAGGCGTCCAGCAGCGTGTCGAGCAGGCGTTGCAGCTGCGCGCGGCCCGAGCCCGGCCTCACCCAGCGGAGCTGGCCGCCGTACTCGATCAGGCCCACGCGGTCCTTCCGGGCGAGATAGGCGGCGGCCAGGGCGGCGGCGCCGCGCACGGCGACGTCGACGACCGTGGCGCCGGGCGGGCCCACCTCCGACAGCGTGTCGAGCAGCAGGACGACGTCGGCGTTCCGCTCGCGGTGGTGCTGCGTCACGTGCAGCGTCCCGAGCCGCAGCGTGGCCCGCCAGTTCACGTGCCGGACGTGATCGCCCGGCGCGAACGGACGGATGTCGCCGGGCTCGATCCCCTCGCCCTGGGCCGGCGACACGTGGTTGCCGACGAACGTCTGCGTGCGGACCGGACGCGGCGGATGGCGCAGCGGCGCCAGGTGCGGGTAGACGGCCACGGCCTGCGGCGCGCGATGGCGGGTCTCGGCGGCGGTGAGGCCGAGCGGCCCCCACTGCCGGACGTGGGGGCCGCCCAGCCGCAGGCGCTGGCGGCCCTCGCAACGGAGCGTGAACTCCCAGCGGACCTCCTCGCCCGCGCGCAGGGCGAGGAAGACGTGGTTGCACCCGCGCTCGAGTCGGACGCGCGGCGGCAGCGGCTGCAGCAGCTCCACGAGGGGCACCGGCGCGTCGGCGCGCAGCCGGAGGCTCACGGTCACGCGCTCGGCCTCGAACACGCGGTCGGCGGACGCCTCCTGGTCGATGCGCAGCGCGGGCGGCGCCGCCGCCCGGCGCCCGACCACGAGCGCGACGACCAGCGGGACGGCGACGACGACGAGGTCGGCGCGGCCGGTGAGGACGCCGAGGAACAGCGCCCAGCCGGCCAGGGTCAGGAACGAGACGTTGAGCGCCGTCGGACGCCAGCTCACGCGGACTCGGCCGCCGGCGCCGGCACCTGCTGGAGCAGGGTCTCGATCACCTGGGCCGGCGTGGTCCGCGAGACCCACAGCTCCGGCCGCAGCACGAGGCGATGCGCGAGCGCGGCCACGGCCACGGCCTTGACGTCGTCGGGCAGCACGAACTCGCGCCCGCGGATCGCCGCCTCCGCGCGCGCGAGCTTCAGCACCGCGAGGCTCCCCCGCGGCGACGCCCCCAGGGCCACGCGGGGATCGGCTCGCGTGGCCTGGGCCAGCGCCACGATGTAGCCCTCCAGCGCGTCGCTCACGAACACGTCCTCGAGCGCCGCCTGCATGGCCAGCAGCTCCGCCCGGGTGACGAGCGTCGGGACCGTCGCCGCGTCGGTGCGGCGGGCGCGGCGGATCCGCAGGATCTCGCGCTCGGCCTCCGCCTCCGGATAGCCGACGCCGACGCGCAGCAGGAACCGGTCGAGCTGCGCCTCCGGCAGCGGATAGGTGCCCTCCAGCTCGATGGGATTCTGGGTGGCGATCACGAGGAACGGCTGCGCCAGCGGGAAGGACTGCCCCTCGACGGTCACCTGGGATTCCTGCATCGCCTCCAGGAGCGCCGCCTGCGTCTTCGGCGTGGCGCGGTTGATCTCGTCGGCCAGCAGGAGGTTGGTGAAGACGGGCCCGGGCCGGAACTCGAACCGGCCCTCGCGCTGGTCGTAGAGGAAGCTGCCGGTGATGTCGCTGGGCAGCAGGTCGGGCGTGAACTGGATGCGGCGGAAGCCGAGGTCGAGCGCCTGGGCCAGCAGCCGCGCGATGAGGGTCTTGGCGAGCCCGGGGTAGTCCTCGACGAGCACGTGGCCGTTGGCCAGGATGCCGGCGAGGATCCGCTCGAGCACGGCGTCCTTGCCCACCACGATGCGTCCGAGCAGCGCCACCACCTCGCGGGCCCGCTCGGCGACCGCGGCGATCTTCACGGCTGCTGCTTTTCGATGGCGGCGATCACCGCGCGGAGGCGGGCGAGACCGGGGCCGCGGCCGGGGCGCCCGCGCGGGCGCGCCACGGGATGCGCCGCCAGCGCCGCCAGCCGCGGCCACAGCGCGTCCTCGAAGTAGCGCCGGCTGCGCCGGGCCGCGCGGACGTCGCCGACCAGCTCCAGGAAGTGGTGCGGGACGCTGGGTTCGGGCGCGCGGCCCCCGCGCGCCTCGTCGAGCGCCGAGGCCCCGGCCTGCCCGAGCCGATCGACGAGCGCGCGGCGGAGCTGCAGGAGCGTGCCGCCGACGACGAGCGCCGAGGCCAGCCGGGCCACCAGGGCGCGCCACGGAGGCTCCACGTACACGTACACCGGCACCGAGGCGAGGAGCACGACGGCGGCGAGCAGGGCGCAGCGGACGGCAATGCGCGCGAGCGAGCGTTCACCCCGCACGCGGCGGAACCTCCGACCCGGAGGGTGGTGGCTCCGTCTCGAGGGCCGCGGTGATCGCGTCCAGGCAGTCGCAGGCGGCGTCGCGCGCGTCGGCGCCCACGGGTCGGTCGCTGAACCGGGCGACCTCGAAGAGCGCGGTGAGCTGCCGGACGGCGCCGGCCGGCACGGCGAGCCGATCGAGGGTCGTGTGCATGAACTCCGCCGGCGTCTGCCAGGGGGCCCGGGGAACGTGCGCGCCGGCCAGGGCGTGCTCGAAGCGCCCGTAGGCCCGGATGACCGCGGCGCGCGCGTCAGCCTCCGCCCGCAGATCGTCGGGGCGGTCGTCGAGGGCGGCGGACGCCAGGGTCGCCCCGGCGGCGCCCGCCCGGCGCGCCCACCACTTCTCCAGCGGTCCGGACAGCGTGACGAGAACCATCAGCGCGAAGGTCGCCAGCGCGAACAGCAGGACGAGCGCCGCCACCGTGAAATCGAAGAACGGGACCGAGGTGGGGGCCTTGCGGGCGCTCGCGAGGAGATCGAGGAGGCCGGCGATTGCGGTGATGGCCGTCTCGATGGGGTGGCCTTCCTCGCCGGACCACCGATGCCAGAGGAGGTACCAGAGGGCTCCCACCAGCACCAGGAGCGGCAGCAGCGCCAGGACCGCCGACCAGACGGAGCGCCGCTGAGGCGCGCGCGACAGCAGCGGCTCGTCCTCGACCGGCCGCCGCGGGCGTTGCAGCGCGAGCAGAAGGAGGACCGACAGCGCGAGCAGCGCGACCACGACCATCTGCACCGCCTGGGGCAGGCGGAGCGTGAGGCTCCCGCCGGGATCCCCCCCGGGAAGCGGCAGCGGACCGGCGGTGGCGGCCAGGGCGAGCAGCAGACCGGCCCCGATCACCACACCCGCCCGGAGCCGCGTGCCCCACCCGTGTTCCATGCCGAGGCACCGTAGCCCCGCCCCGGCAGGCCGTCAAGGCCGCGCGCGGTCGAGCTGCCGGAGCAGGAAGTCGCGCAGGCGCCGGCGCAGCTCGTCCGGCATCTCCACCCTGGCCGCGTCACCGACGACGCCGACGGTCCGACGGTAGGTCGCCAGGTACACGGCGCACTCGTCGCACTCCGCCAGGTGCGTCTCCAGCTCCGCGCCAGCGCCGGAGTCGAGCGTGGCCTCGAGATACTCCCCGAGGACGGCGATGGCCTCGCGGCAGGTCACGGCCGGCCCCGCCTCAGGCCTGGCGCGAGGAGATGAGCTGCTCGACGAACCCGCGCAACGGCGGCATCGTCGCGAACATCGCCTGGAAGGCCTCGCGATCGACGGCGAGCACGTTGGTGGCAGACACCGCCCGGACCGTGGCCGAGCGCGGCGCGTCGCTCACGAGGGCGATCTCGCCGAAGCATTCGCCCACCCCCAGCCGGCGCACCGGCGCCTCGCCGTGGCCCGGCACGGACTTGAGCACCTCCACCTCGCCCTCGGTGACGACGTAGAGCCACTCGCCGCGGTCGCCCTCGCGGAAGACCACCTGGCCCGGCTCGAAGTACTCGCGGCGCACGCCGAGCGCGCGGTCGGTCTTGAGCTGGACGATGTCGGGCGGCAGCACGAGGTCGAGCGTCCAGTCGGTCGCCACCCGGAGCTTGCGATCGAGCCCCGGCAGCTTCATGAGGTAGATCGTCCGCCACAGCCACCAGGCCAGGAAGCCGGAGAGCTTGATGCCGAAGACCTCCGCCACGGCCGAGCGCCGGCCCAGCGCGCCCATCTTGCCGAGCGCGGTGAAGGCGAAGGCCTTCCGGTCCTCGCCCCGCAGCGTGGCCACGATGTTGCGGGCCGCGCATGCGGCCTGGCGCGTGGCGTGCTGGGCGGTGGGCGGGCAGAACTCGCCGGTCCTGGCGTCCCGGACGGCGGCGCAGTCGCCGACGGCCCACAGCCCCGGGACCTCGGGGACCTCGAGGAACGGATCGACGAGGATCCGGCCCCGCTCCTTCTTGACGGGCAGCATGGCCACCAGGGGGTTGGGGCCCGACGGGACCGTGCTCACCAGCGTGCGCGTGGCGATGCGGTCGCCGCCCTCGAGCAGCGCCGTGTCGGCGGTGGCGCCGTGCAGCCGCGTGTCGAGCCGGATCTCCACGCCGCGCTTCATCAAGAGGGTCTGGGCGAACTCCGCGAGCGACTTCGGCAGCTCGGGCAGGATCAGCCCGCCCGCGTGCAGCAGCACGACCCGGATCTCCTCGGGTCTGAGGTTGCGGAAGCTCCGGGCGGCGGCGCGGACGAAGTCGTTCAGCTCGGCCACCGCCTCCACGCCCGAGAACCCGCCGCCCGCCACCACGAACGTGAGCAGGGCGCGCCGCAGCCCGGGGTCCTGCTCGATGTCGGCCTCCTCCAGGGTGTGGATGATGCGGTTGCGGAGCGCCAGCGCGTCGCCCAGGTACTTGAACGGCAGCGCGTACTCGGCCAGCCCGGGCTGGCCGGCGAAGGAGGTGACGTTGCCGAGCGCCACCACGAGGTGATCGAAGTGCAGGTGGTGCTGGCGGCTGCCGAAGCCCGCCGCCGACTGCACGCTGCGGTGCTGGAGGTCGATCGACTCGACGGTGCGCGTGTAGAGGTTGGTGCTCGGGCACAGGCGGCGGATGGGGGTGATGGTGTCGAGCACGCCGATGCTGCCCGAGATGACCTCCGGCAGCATGGGCTGGAACACCATGTAGTTCTCGCGGCTGACGAGCCCCAGCTCCACCTCGCCGCGGCGCAGCTCGGCCTTGAGCAGCTTTTCGAGGGTGAGCGCCGTGTAGACGCCGCCGAAGCCGCCGCCGAGGATCAGGATACGGGTGGGCTGGCTCATCGTGGGTCCTCCCCCGCGTTGGACACGGCGCGCGGCGCCGCCGGTGCGGCGGCGGCCGCCAGCACGCCCTCGATGACCGCCCGGTCCCCGGCGTCCACCGAGGTGAGGTGGATCCGCGTGAGTCGCATGCCGCCGCGCTCGACGGCGCCCGTGACCTTGCCGTAGACGTCGCCCGACTCGCGGGCCGGATCGGCATAGGCCAGGCGCAGGCGGACGTTGGTGAGCGCCGCCAGCTCCACGCTCACCGCCGCCTCGAGCGAGCGCCGTCCCAGGCGGCGCACGGTTCCGGTGAAGGCGCCGGCGTGGACCCGCTTGCCCTCGACGACGGCACCCGTCACCGGCAGCTCGACCTCGACGCCGTCGTCGCCGCCGGCCTCGGGCAACCGCCGGGCGAACCGGCCGCCGAGCGCGCGCAGCTCGTAGAGCGCCACCGGCGCGTCGAGGCCTTTCAGCTCGACCGAGATCGGCGGCGCCACCTCGGCCAGGCCGCCCAGCCGCTCCACCGTCGCGGCCGTCACGAGGATCTGGCCCCCGACGGTGCAGCCCTCGACGCGGGCCGCCAGGTTGACGGCGGCGCCGACGACGGCGTACTTCGTCCGCTGCTCGGAGCCGATGTTGCCGACGACGGCCTCGCCCGTGTGCAGGCCGATCCCCATCTCGAAACCGGGCCGGCCCCGCGCGGCGTTGTCCCGGTTGAGCGCCGCCATCGCGCGCTGCATGGCCAGCGCCGCCGCCGCCGCCCGCTCGGCGTGGTCCGGGTGCTCCACCGGCGCGCCGAAGACGGCGAAGATAGCGTCGCCGATGAACTCGTTGATGGTGCCGCCGTGCTCGATCACGAGGTCCGCCATCCGGCCCAGGTAGTCGTTGAGGACGTCCATGACCCCGGCCGGATCGCCGTGCTCGGCGAACCGCGTGTAGCCGCGCAGATCGGACATGAGCACGGTGATCTCGCGCTTGTGCCCGCCCAGCCGGAGGCCGTCGGGCGAGTCCAGCAGCGTGCGGACCACCTCGGGGGACACGTAGCGGCCGAACGCGTTGCGGATGAGGTCGCGCTGGCGCAGGCCCTCGACCATCCCGTTGAAGGCGCGCGTGAGCACGCCGACCTCGTCCCGCGAGCCCACCGGCAGCGACTGCGCGAGGTCCCCGTCCGCCACCCGGGCCACGGCCCCGGTGAGCGCGCTGATCGGCCGCGTGAGCCGGCGCGCGAAGAGCAGGCCGAGCAGCAGCGCGCACAGTGCGCCGGCCGCCGAGCCCCGCAGCACCGTCGCGTCCAGCTCGCGCAGCCGGTCGAGGAACACGTCGACCTGGTAGTCCACGCTCAGGAGCGCGACGGCGCGCCCCTCGGCGTCCACGATGGGCGCGACGGCGCTGATCCACGTGCCGCGCGCGTTGCGGTAGGCGCCGGTGTAGCGGGCGACACCGTCCTCCAGGCTCCAGGCGATCGGGTCGATCAGCTCGGGCGCCAGCGGGTACCAGCTTCCGGGGGGCTCGGCCTCGTCGCTGGTGACGATCACCCGCGCCCGCCGGCCCGGTGCGTCGTACTCGACCAGCGTGCGGATCGGCGTCGTCAGCAGCACCTCGCGCTGCACGGCGGCGAGCGCCTCGCGCAGCCGGCGGTAGGCGGGTGAGTCGGCGCGCGGCGCGCGGTGGACCTCGGCGTGCTGCGCGGGATCGATCAGCAGGACCGCGACCCGCGCGATGTTGAGCAGCTGGGTGCCGACCGCGTCCTCCAGCTCGCGCTTCTGGCGCTCGCGCACCAGCACGCCGACGATCGCCACGCTCAGGAACGTCAGCACGGCGAAGGCGACCGCCAGGCGGACGGCCAGGCGCCGCCAGGCAGGCAGCGCCGCGCGCGGGGCGCCCACCCCGGGCCCCGACTAGTCCCGCTCCAGGCCGAGCAGGCGATCGACCGACCACGCCCCACCGCCGCGCGTGAGCAGGAACAGGAGGATCGACGCCCACGGCAGATGCTCGGAGTAGGCGCCCGGATAGACGAACGTCTGGATCACGGCGATCATCCCCAGCAGCGGCAGCGCCGCCAGCCGCGTGCCGAGTCCGAGGATCAGGAGCGCCGAGCAGCCGATCTCGACGCTGGTCGCCATCGCGGCGGCGAGGTCGGGGGGCAGCACGGGCACCTTGTACTCGTCGGCGAAGAGCTGCACGGTCAGCTCCCAGCTCGCCAGCTTGTTGAGGCCCGCCTTGAGGAACACGCTGGCGATCGCGAGCCGGAACATCAGCTGGATCAGCGCCAGCGGGAAGCGGCCGAGTCGGTCGAGCGCCCACGCGAGCCGGCCCCGGGCGCCGGCCACGGGCATCGTCGTCGTCATCATCGTCTGCATGCGTCCTCCTTTGGGACATGGGGGCCCCGATATGGCCCCCAACCCCCCAACGCTCGTCGCGGCTCGGCGGAGCCGGGCCGCTCCTCGATGTCCCGCGCGGGCGATCAGGCCTTCTTCGGGGCCTTGCTGGCGCCGACGAGCTTCTCGCAGGCGCCGGCCGGCATGTAGATCCAGGCGTCGCCCTGGTTGTCGCGCTTGGAGGTGCCGGCGCACGAGGAGTTCGCGGTCTGGCAGTCGTTCTTGCCGGCCTTCACGACGCCGTAGCACTTCTCGGCCTCGAATTTGGGCTTGGGAGCCGGGCCGCTCTGCGCGGACGAGAGAGCCGGCAGCGCGAGCGCAGCGGCCACGGCGGAGGCGATGAGGAGCTGAGACGTCTTCATTCGAGATCTCCTTGGCTTACGGGCCCGGTTGTTCGTTGGTCCGGTCTCGGCGGAGCCCGTTGTCGCCCGCGACCCGGACGTTCTGGCTCTGGGACACCGCCTCGCGGCCGGGCGGTGCGCGAACCGTTCAGGCGCCGGGTCGTGTCACATCCCCGATGGAGTCGGGGATCGGGTTGCGCGCGCCGCACGTGGCCGAGGTCCTGGCCACCCGGCCCGCCGTGGGCTGGCTGGAGGTCCACGCGGAGAACTACATGGGCGGAGGCCCGGCGATCCGGGCGCTCGAGCATCTCCGTCGCGACTACCCGCTCTCGCTCCACGGGGTGGGGCTGTCGCTGGGCACGGCCGGCGGCCTGGACGGAGGCCACCTCCAGCGCCTGGCCGCCCTGGCCGCACGCCTGCAGCCCGCCCTGGTGTCCGAGCACCTGTCGTGGAGCACCGTGGACGGGGCCTACCTGAACCACCTGTTGCCGCTGCCCTACACCGAGGAGACGCTGGCCGTCGTCGCCGAGCACGTCGGGCGGGCGCAGGACCGCCTCGGCCGCCGGCTGCTCGTCGAGAACCCGTCGAGCTATCTGCGCTTCGAGCACTCGCCGATTCCCGAGGCCGAGTTCCTGAACGCGCTGGCCCGCCGCACGGGCTGCGGCCTGCTGTGCGACGTCAACAACATCTACGTGAGCGGCGCCAACCTGGGCGACGATCCTGACGCGTACCTCGACGCGCTCGATCCCGCCGCGATCGGCGAGATCCACCTGGCCGGGCACGCGGTGAACGATGCCGACGGGCGCCCGATCCTGATCGACGACCACGGCTCGCGCGTGGCGCCCGCGGTCTGGGCCCTCTATGCCCGGGCCCTCGCGCGGTTCGGCGTGGTCCCCACGCTCGTGGAGTGGGACACCGACGTGCCGCCCCTGGCCGTGCTGCTGGACGAGGCGGCCACGGCCGGGGCCCTGCTCGAGCGTCACGGGGGCAGAGAGCGCGATGCCCGCGCTGCGTGAGCTGCAGGCCGGCGTCCGGACGGCGATCCTCGCCGGCGACGAGCGCACGGCTGCGGCCGCCGTCCGGCCCGACGGTCTCGGCGCCGCCGCCCGGCTGGCGGTTTACCGCCACCACGTGTTCGCCAGCCTGACAGCCGCGCTGGAATCGATCTACCCGGTGATCGCACGGCTCGTCGACCCGCGCTTCTTCCGCTACGCCGCTGACCGGTACATCCGCGCGCAGCCGCCGGCCAGTCCGTGCCTCTTCGAGTACGGCGCCTCCTTCCCCGATTTCCTGGCCGCCTTCCCCGCGTCGCGCCGCCTGGCGTACCTGCCCGGCGTCGCGCGGCTGGAGTGGGCGATGAACGTGGCCCTGCACTCCCCCGATACCCCGCCGGTCGAGCCCGAGACGCTGCGCGCGCTGCCGGTCCTGGCCCTGCATCCCTCGCTCACGCTGCTCGTCTCGCCGTGGCCGATCGACGCGATCTGGCGCGCCAACCAGCCCGGCGCGGTGGAGACCGCGGTGGATCTCCACGCGGGTGCGGTCCGGCTCCAGATCTGGCGCGCCGACGACGAGGTCGTCTTCCGGGGACTGTCGCCCGGCGAGTTCGCCTTCCGCGACGCCCTCGCCTGCTCGGGACGCCTCGACGCCGGCGCCGAGGCGGCGCTGGCCGCCGACCCGGACGCCGACCTCGTCGCGCTCGTGCGCCGGCTGCTCGACGAGCGTGTCCTGGTCGGGCCGGGAGCCCGGCCCGGATGGTAGACTGCGCGTGATGACGTGCCGCGAGCTCGTCGACCTCCTCGCCGACTACCTCGAGCAGAGCCTCGCCGGGGACGTGGCCGCCGAGCTGGAGCGCCACCTGGTGGACTGCGCGCCGTGCCGGGCCTATCTCGCGACGTACGCGAGGACGCGCGCGCTCGGTGCCGAGGCCCAGCGGGTCGAGATGCCCGCGGAGATGAAAGCTCGCCTGCGCCGTTTCCTGCTCGAGCAGCTCGAGCGCCCGTGACCGAGCTGATCCGGCTGGCGGCGGCGATCGCCGCCCGGCTGCGCGAGCGACAGGAAACGCTCGCCGTCGCCGAGTCCTCGGCGGGCGGCCTGATCTCGGCGGCGCTGCTCGCCGTGCCCGGGGCCTCGGCCTACTTCCTGGGCGCTGCGGTCGTCTACACGCAGGCGGCCCGCCGCGCGCTCCTGCGCGTACCGGACGAGTCGCTGGCCGGCGTGCGCTCGAGCACCGAGGCGTACGCGCTGATCAAGGCGCGGACCATCCGCGAGCTGCTCGGCGCGACGTGGGGCCTGGCCGAGACCGGCGCCAGCGGTCCCACGGGCAACCGCTACGGCGACGCCGCGGGCCACGCGTGCCTGGCGGTGGCGGGGCCGGCCGAGCGCGCCGTCACGCTGGAGACCCGCGAGGCCGACCGTGAGCGGAACATGCGCGTGTTCGCCCGCGCGGCTCTGGAGCTGCTGGACACCTCCCTGCGCCGACCGTAGGATGAAGCCCGATGGGTGCGTCGCGCGTGGTCGTCGTCGTCCCACGGCACGAGGCGGCACTGCACGAATACCTGCGGAGGTCGCTGGCCTGCCTCACTGACGTCGAGGTCGTGCTCGATCGGCGTGCCAGCGCCGTGACACCGCCGGACGAGCGTCGTCGGACGTCGCCGGAGAATGCCGAGCGCAAGATCCTCATGTGCTCGCTCGTGCACTGCCCCTCCACTCCGGCGCCCGCGCCCGCCGAGCCTCCGGGGGTCGGCGCCGAGAGCGTGCACCGCACGCTGCTCTGGCCGGCGCTCCGACTCGAGCATTTCTGAATCGGTGACTTCCTGACCACCCGGCGACGGGCAGAAAGCGCTCGCCGCGTCGCGGGATGCCGGAAAGAGCGTGAAAAGCCGGCCGCTTCCGCAGTGGTATCGCTCTTGCCTCTCCGGAACGCTGGAGAGAGGAGAGCGATGGCCAGCGAGGCTCGACGCGTGTTGGTGATCGACGACGAAGCCGTTCTGCGTTCTTTGTTCCGCGACATGCTCTCGGCGTGCGGCTACGAGGCCGACGTCGCGGAGGACGGCGCTGCCGGACTCGCCCGGTTTCGCGAGCGACGCTACGAGGCCGTGATCACCGATCTGCTGATGCCCGGCATGAACGGTCTCGAGGTTGCGGCCGCGCTTCGGACGATCGACCCCGGTGTGCGCGTCATCCTCCTGACGGGCTCCGCGCCGGCGCTCACCGCTGGCCGCGCCCGCCAGTCCGGCGTCAACACCCTCCTGCACAAGCCGATCGCGCTCGCCGATCTCAAGACCGCCATCGACGCCGCCTGCCGTTAGCAGCCGGGCAGCCGGTACCGCCTCCCCGCGGGAGGTGGCGCGGGCGGCGGAGCCGGTGCACACCAGACTCCGCGCCCGCACGCGCATCGGGCGCGGCGTGATCGCGTTCTAGGCCGCCTCGGCAGCCCTGTCCCGGACCGCCTGGAACCGCTCCTCCATCCGCTCGCCCAGCTCCTCCAGCTCGTCCTTGCCGAGCTTCTGGGCCAGCTTGAACATCTCCTTCTCCTCCTCCTCGACGTGGTGCTCGACGAGCTCCGAGAGGACCGTCATCTTGGCCTCGAAGCGCTCGTCCTCCGGGTTCACCTGGGGCAGCTCGGCCAGCACCAGCTTCACCACGTGGTGCTCCTCGTAGGCCTCCAGGACCATCTCCTCGGCCTTCCGCGACTCCAGCTCGCGCACGGCCGGATAGAAGATCTCCTCCTCGATCGCCGTGTGGCCCTCGAGGTTCCGGGCGATCTCGGTCATGAGCTGGCGCCGCACCCGCGGGCTGTCGGCGGACTCCAGCTTCCTGAACAGGCTCCTGACTTCCTTGTGCTGTCGCTTGAGCAGATCCGTCGCCTTCATGTCACACCTCCAGGCGTGGGCGTAGCAAGTTCGTTGCCCGCGTCTGCGCGTTCATGACGGCCCTGCGACGGTCTGAGCCCGGGAGCTTTCGAGCGCGCTACCGCCCTCGGAACACGGGCTCGCGCTTGTCGACGAAGGCCTTGGCGGCCTCCTTGTGGTCCTCGGTGAAGCCGGTGCGGGTGTGGTGCCAGGCTTCGAGGTCGAGGCAGTCCTTGAGGGAGGCGGTCTCGGCGGCGTTCATGTTGCGCTTCATGTAGCGGAGCGCGACGCGCGGACCGCGGGCCAGGCGCGCGGCCAGCACCTGCGCCTCCTCCTCCAGCCTGGCGTCCGGCACCACGCGGTTGACGAGCCCCAGCGCCAGCGCCTGGGCGGCGTCGAGGATCTCGGCGGTGTAGTAGAGCTCGCGCGCCTTGGCGGTGCCCACGAGCTGGGTCAGGAACCAGCTGCCCCCGAAGTCGCCCGAGTAACCCACGCGCGCGAAGGCGGTGGCGAAGCGGGCGCTGTCGCCGGCGATCCGCAGATCGCAGGCCAGGGCCAGCGACAGCCCGGCCCCGGCGGCCGCCCCGCGCACCATCGCGAGGGTCGGCTTGGGCATCTCGTGCAGCCAGCGCGACACCTCCATGCGCGAGCGGAGCGCCTGCGCCTTCTCCTCGAGCGTGGTGCCGCCGAACTCGCGCCCCTCGGCCATCGCCTTGACATCGCCGCCCGCGCAGAACCCCCGCCCGCTGCCGGTCAGGATCACCGCGCCGACCTCGGCGTCGTCGGCGAGCCGGGGCAGCGCCTCCAGCAGCGCGTCGAGCATCGGCCCCGACATGGCGTTCAGCCGGTCGGGCCGGTTCAGGGTCAGCGTAGCGACACCATCCTTGACGGACTCCAGCAAGTCCTGCGTCATGCGCGCTCCTCCGAGGTGATGCGGAATGGGCGTTTATGATACTCCTGAGGCCGCGCGGTCGAGGGAGGGCGCGCACCGGATGAGCTTCACCCGCGAGCTGTGGACGGCGATGGCGCCCACCTACGCGGCGATCCTGCGCCATCCGTTCCTGACCGGCCTCACCGACGGCTCGCTCCCGCGTGAGGCCTTCCGTTTCTACGCCGTCCAGGACGCGCTCTATCTCCGTGAGTTCGCCCGCGCGCTGTCGCTGGCCGCCGCCCGCGCGCCCGAGGACGACTGGATCGTGATGTTCAACGAGCACTCGGCGGGCGCCCTCAGGGTGGAGCGTGCCCTGCACGAGGGGTTCTTCAAGGAGTTCGGCCTGTCGCCGGCCGAGGTCGTGGCCACGCCGCTGGCGCCCACGAACGTCGCCTACACGAGCTACCTGCTCGCCGTGGCCTATGGCTCGGCCTACCACGAGGCGCTCGCCGCGCTCCTGCCCTGCTACTGGATCTACTGGGAGGTCGGCAAGACGCTCGAGCGCGCGGGCTCGCCCGACGCGCTGTACGCGCGGTGGATCGGCACCTACGCCGCCGACGAGTTCGGCGACGAGGTGCGAGCCGTGCTCGCGGCCACCGACGCGATCGCCGGGCGTCTGCGCCCGGGCGAGCGTGACGCCATGCGCCGGCACGTGCTCACGACCAGCCGCTACGAGTGGATGTTCTGGGACATGGGCTGGCGGCAGGAGGCCTGGCCAGTCTGATCCGGCTCCACCGCCGATCTGGCACACCGTTGTCAGGCCGTCGACTCGAGCGACTCCCGGCGACTGGTGCCGTCACTCCAACCCTCCGATTCGAAAGGGCGTCCTCGCGGACCCGGTCTGGCACCCACCTTGCCTCCTACCGGCGCCATGCGAGACGCCCTCGGCCTTTCGAGTCTCCGGACGCCCCAGTGGCTGATCCTGTTCGGCGCCATGCTGTACGCCTCGATCTACATGGGCGTCCTCGACCTGCGCGGGATGGCCGTCTGGCTGGCAAACCGGCCCGAGGTGTCGCGCGCGTTCAGCGACCCGCACTTCGGCCGGGCCGACGCGTTCATCCTCCTGTTCTCCACGCTGTTCCTGGGTCCGCTGGCGCTCTTCCTCGCCCTGCTCGCGCTCGTCTTCGTCCTGGCCGTTTTCGGGGGCTTCCTGCTGCCGGTCGTGCGCTGGTTCCGGATGCCCGACTGGGTCGCCACGGCGAGCGTGCTGGGCGGCATCGTCGCGGCGGCATGGGCCTACAGCGACCTGTGGATGTCGCGCTCGCTGTGGTTCCTCGGTCTGCTGGCCCGGGCCTGTCGCATCGTCATCAGCGTCTGAGCGCGCGCGCCCGCTCGCGCTCGAACCCCGGCAGGATCGCCTTGAAGAACGCGTTCTGGACCAGGCCGATGAGCGCCTCCCACGTGCTCGTCTCCGGATCGTCGAGCCTCCCCGCGATCGGCACGACCGTGGCCACCTCGTCGCGCGGCCGGTTGCGGAGCACCTTGCCGACCAGGTCCGCCGCCTTCTCCTTGAGCTTCCGGCCGAACGACTTGTCCGCATCCTGCGCGGCGTCGTAGACGTCGAGGTCGCGGAAGAGGGGCTTGACGTATCCCTCGATCCGCCGGTTCTTGACCCGGGCCTCGGCGAAGACCGAGAGCACGCCGGAGACGACGTCGACCCTGGCGTGGGCCCGCAGGAGGTCGTTCATCGACTTCAGGTCCACGGCCTCGATGCTCGCGTTCAGGTCGAAGTCGGGCCCGTCGATCTCGGGACGGAACGTGGCGCTCACCGTGGTGACGCCGCTGCCCATGAAGCGCCCGTCCAGCCGCGCCGTCGCCGTTCCCTCGGTCCGCTGATTGGTGAAGTTCTCGATGACGAGGTCCGCGTCGGCCAGAAAGACGCGGTAGCGTGGCGTGGCCTCCTCGTTGACGAAGCCGACGGTGGCGCCGCCGGCGCTGATCCGCCGCGCCTTGAGCAGCACGCCGGGCTTGTTGGCGACCTCCTTGGCCGCCTCGGCCGTCTTCGCCGCGGCCTCCTTCACCGGCCGGGCGGTCCGCTTGCGGTAGGCATAGTCGGCCTCGAGCCCGTCCACCCGCACCTCGTCCAGGTCCACGACCTTCACCTCGGGCGCGTACTCGACGTCGCCGCGGCCTCCGAAGGTGCCGGCGGCCACGGTGAAGCCAAACCGGGCCGCGACCGGCCGGAGGTAGTCGAGCGCGACGCGCTCCAGGGCGACGCGCCCCTTGACGCCGAGGTGCGGCACCCGCAGGAAATCCGCATGGCCCAGGACGTCGAGCCGGCCGTCGTCGAAGACCGTGGCCTGCAGGCGGATCGGCGAGGGATACACGTCCGGGGCCGAGCGGACGTTGCGGATGTCGTTGAGCACCGTCTCGATGTCGCGCAGCACGAGGGGCCGGGCCTGTCCGCTGTCGACGTAGGTGAAGGCGCCCCGGCGCACGCTGAACTCGTTGATCTTCAGCGGGTACATCGCCTGCAACGCGTCCTGCCAGCCCCGGTCCTTCACGGGCGTGGGGTCCTCGAGCTCGCGCACGAAGTGGGTGCGGTCGACGTAGATCTCGGGCCCGATCAGCTCGAAGTCGGCCACCACCCGGCCCCGGACGATGGCGCTCCACTGCACGCTGGCCGACAGGCGCGGGATCCGCATGACCGGCGGGTCGGGATGCGCGTCCTGGACGAGCACGACGTCGTGGAAGTCGACCGCGAACCCGATCGGGTGGAAATTCAGCCTGCCGATGCGCGCGGTGTAGCCATCGAGCCGCGCGTTCATCTCCCGCTCGGTCGTGCGCCGCAAGGGCTCGTCGATGAGGAACGCGATCGCATAGGCGAGCGCAAGCACCACGGCCAGAACGCCGACGATCCATTTCCAGCGCGTGCGCACGGCTACCTCCTTCGGGGAGAGGGAGCAAGGCGGATGCCACCGACGCGGAGATCGGCGAGTCGCGGTCGCGGTCGTCCTCAGCGCGCGAGTTCGGTGACCCGGCCGACGCGCAGCAGGGCCAGGCCGACCGTGGCCAGCACCACGGTCATCACGACCGGGAGCACGCCGACGTGCCGCGCGGTCAGCAGGCCGGCCACGAAGGGCCCCACGAACATGCCGCCGTCCACCGAGACGCGATAGAGCGCGGTTCGCCACGCCACCTGGGCGGGCGGCGTCGCCGATCGCAGGATGCCGAGCGGCAGCATCCAGCCCGCCATGCTGAGGCCGAAGAGCGCGCAGCCGGTCACCATCAGCGGCAGGCCGCCGAAGCCGATGAGCGCGAGCGCGGCCGAGAAGACCAGCAGGACGCCGCCGAGCACGAGCGGCGTGCCCCGGCGATCGGCGAGGGCGCCGAGCGGCAGGAGGGCGACGAGATCCACGGCCTGCGAGAGCATGAGCAGCTGCGCGATGCCCGCCCGGTCGAGCCCGAACTCGCGGCTGCCGCGCAGCGGGATGACGAACTGCTCGACGGTGGCGTAGCTCACCGCGACGGCGCCGCCCGCGATCGTCGCCAGCAGCGCGAGGCGGGTGTCTCGTCCTCCCGGCCCGACCGGCCGGTCGAGGCTGCCGTCTCCCTGGCCCGGGGCCGCGCGCTCCGTGCGCGCGAAGAGCGGGCGCGACGGGTCGGGATCCGTCCTCGGCAGGGCGCGGCGGAGCGCAGGCAGCAGGAGCAGGCCCGTGGCGAGCGGCGCGCAGGCCAGAAGCCAGGCGGTGTGCCAGGGCATCGACCGCGGCAGGAGGGACAGCAGCGCGGCCCCGCTCAGGACGCCGAGCATCGCCGCGAATTCCAGCGCGCCGAGTGAGGAGGCCAGCCGTGACCCGGCGCGATAGCGCAGGAGGGCGGTGAGGCCGCCGAGCGTGGAGAGCGTGTGGCCGACCCCCATGAGCACGCGGCCCATCAGGAGCGTGACGAACGTGCCGCCGGCAGCCATCACCAGCGCGCCCGCCAGGAGGAAGGCCGGCGCAACCAGCACCGCGTGCGTCAGGTGATTCGACATGAACAGCCCGGCCGGCACGTTGGCGATCATCCGCGCGAGCCCGAAGGCCCCGGCCACGGCTCCCAGCTGCCAGTCGGCGAGCCCGCCGGCCGCGGCCAGCTCGGGCAGCAACGCCGGAAACGCGCCGATGGACACGGTGTTGGCCGCGCCCATGACGCACAACAGCGCGATCAGGCGGCGTGCTGGCACGAGGCTTGTACCCCCCGGAGGAGATCACCGCACAAGGAGACGGCCATGCCACCCAGAGGCGTGAAGAGTCGTACGCGCAAGCGTCAGTACGCGAAAGTGCTCAAGTCGATCAAGAGCGAGCGACGGTACAAGGGGCGTCAGGAGGAAGTCGCCGCGCGCATCGTGAACAAGACGCGGCGGCGCAAGGGCGAGACGAAGGGTCGCGGGCGCCGGCGGACTGGCGGTCGAGGCCGGCAGCGCACCGCCGCCTGAGCCGCACGCTCACGGCGCGAGGATGGACCGGGCGCGGGCATGGCCGGGCTGCTCGGCGCGCATCGTGTCGGGATCGGCGCCGGCCTTCACCGCCAGATGGTAGGTGAGGAGCTGCAAGGGCACCACCGCCACGATGGGGGACAGCAGCTCCGGCACCGGCGGCAGCGCGATCGTCTCGGTCGCGAGCGGCGCGATGTCGCGGTCGTCCTCGGCGACGAGGGCGACGACGGGCGCGCCGATCGCGGCCGCGACCCGCGCCACGTCATGGCCGCGGGCGTGGGCGGGCCCCGGCGGCGCGATCAGGAAGACGACGTCGTCCGGCTCGAGGGCCGTCCACGCGCCGTGGAGGAACTGCTCGCAGGTGAGCCCGGTGGCCGGGAGCCACGCCGCCTCGTTGAGCTTCAAGGCCGCCTCGTAGGCGGTGGCGGCGTTCGGTCCGCCCCCCACGCACCAGTACCGCCGGCGCCCGCCGAAGCGCGCCGCCAGCTCCCCCCACGCCTCCTGACCGAGCAGCGTGGCCACGAGGTCGGGCAGCGCGTCGACCTCGTGCGCCGCCTCGCCGTCGCGGCCCGCCGCGGCTGCCAGCGCCGCGAGCATCGCCAGAGCCGAGGTGTAGCCCACGGTGTGGCACGCCGATGATTCCTGCTCGACCGTGCGGAGCACGTGGGTGGCCCCGGCGGGGCCCTCCACGCCCTTGCCGATGAGCGCCACCGCCGCGCCGCCCGCCGCCCTGGCCCGCGCCAGCGCCGCGCCGGCGTCACGGCTGCCCCGGTGCGTGACGGCAACGACGGCGGCGCCCGCCGGGTCCGGCCAGTACCCGAGCAGGTCGGAGGTCTGCACCGCCCGCACGCGCCGGCCGAGCCGCCCGACCTGCGCCAGCAGCAGCTCGCCGACGAGCGCCGCGTGCCACGACGACCCCAGGCCCGCCACCCACACGTGCGGCGCCGCCGCCACCGCTGCCGCCGCCATCGCCAGCAGGTCGCCCTGCCCGCGCGTCACCAGGCGCAGCACACCCGGCTGCGCGTAGATCGCATCGTGCATGTGATACGGATGGCCCGTCCTCGGGACCGACGACATTCCTCGATCGCTCCTCGCGCGAGTGTCCCCCGACGATATCACCTGACGCGGGGAGGACGACGAATGAAGACGGAGCGGGCCCGGTATCGCTCCCCGGCGCTATGCGGACTTGCGCAGGCTCCGGCCGTCCGCGATCTCCTCCTGATGCCGCCGCCCACGCTCCCAACCCCGGCGAAACGCCGGCGCCTCGACGTCACGACCATGCCGCGCGCGCAAGGCGTCCAGCGACTCGTCCCAGCCGCGCCCACGCGCGGCGCCGCTCGACGCGGCCTCGAAGCCGCGCCGGAACACGGCCTCGTCCCGCTCGAACGCGGGAGCGCCGTCCTCGTAGCGCTCCTGCTCGGCGCCGCGCAGCCCGAGCCACCAGCGCTCCCGGGCGGCGTCGATGCTCTCGGCGCCGGCGGCGGCCAGCGCCCCGCGGGCGGCCGCGGCGCGGTCATCGTCGTCGACCAGCGCCAGGACCACCGAGTGCCCGCGCCGGAGCGCGGCCTCGTAGACGAACAGCTCGTCGCGTGGCAGGCCGTTCATCAACGACTCCTCGAGCGTGGCGCCCACCGCGGCACCGCCGGCCCCGAGGAGCGCGGCCCCGACCAGGCCCGAGGCGATCACGGGCCCCACGCCGGGGACGAGCAACGTGACCATCGCCCCGAGCGGTACGCCGACGGCGACACCGGTGGCGCCGCCCACGATCGCGCCGAGCGCCTTGCCGATGCCGGGCGGCTCTCCTTCGTCGGTCGGCACGCGACGGGCGTCGGACTCTCGCGTCAGCAGGGTGATGCGCTCCGGCGGGATGCCGAGCGCTGCGAGCGTCGAAACGGCGCGCTCGGCGTCGGCGCGGCGGACGAAGACTCCGGCAACGGCTTGCATGCGGACGCCCTCCTCGTCTGCACGAACCCAGCAAGCTCGATGCCAGGGATTCTCACGCGGACCCGCTTGCACGTCGTCGTACGGCGTGCCACCATCCCAACCGCGCCGCCGGAATCCACAGGAGGACCGTCATGAGCCTCAGCCGCCGCTCGTTCCTCACCGGGACCGCCGCCGTCACCGCCACCAGCCTTGCCGCCCCTTACGTGCACGCGCAGAAGCGCGGCGGGACGCTCAAGTTCGTGCCGCACGCCGACCTCAAGATCCTCGACCCGATCTGGACGACCGCGTACATCACGCGCAACCACGGCTACATGATCTTCGACACGCTGTTCGCGCTGGACGCCAGCCTCAAGCTGCAGCCCCAGATGGTGGACAAGTACACGGTCAGCAAGGACGCGATGAAGTACTCGTTCACCCTGCGCGACGGGCTCAAGTTCCACGACGGCGCGCCGGTGACGGCCGAGGACTGCGTGGCCTCGCTCAAGCGGTGGGGGGCGCGGGATGCCGTGGGCCGGCTGCTGACGGCCTCGCTCTCGAAGATGGCGCCGGTCGACCGGAAGACGTTCGTCATCGAGCTGGAGACGCCGTTCGGCCTCGTGCTCGACGCGCTGGGCAAGCCGTCGGCGAGCCCGTCGTTCATCATGCCGGCCCGCCTGGCGGCCACCGACCCCAACGAGCAGGTGAAGGAGGTCGTCGGCTCCGGTCCGTTCAAGTTCTCCAAGGACGAGTGGCAACCGGGCAACCGCGTCGTCTACCTGCGCAACGCGGACTACGTGCCGCGCAAGGAGAAGCCGAGCGGTGCCGCCGGCGCCAAGCTCCCGCTGGTGGACCGGGTCGAGTGGCGCTACATCCCCGACGCCGCCACCGCCGGCGCCGCGCTGGAGGCCGGCGAGATCGACTACTGGGAGAACGTCCCCCTGGACTTCGCGCCCCGCCTGGAGAAGAACGCGAACCTCAGCGTCTTCGTGACCGACCCCAAGGGCAGCCAGGGCATCCTGCGGCCGAACCATCTGCATCCGCCGTTCAACAACAAGAAGGCGCGCCAGGCCCTGCTGCTGGCGGTGGACCAGGGCCACTACCTGCAAGCCGTGATCGGCAACCCGAAGTACTACCGGGTCTGTCCCGGCCTGTTCATGTGCGGCGGGATGCCGTACGAGTCGACGGCGGGGGCGACCAAGCCCGACCTCGAGCGCGCCCGCAAACTCTTCAAGGAGTCGGGGTACGACGGCCGCCCGGTCGTGGTCATGGACCCGGCCGACTCGCCGTATGCCCACGCGCCGGCGCTCGTCACGGCCGAGGTGCTCAAATCGCTCGGCGCCAACGTCGACCTGCAGGCGATGGACTGGTCCACGATGGTCGCGCGTCGCGCCAAGAAGGAGCCGCCGGCCCAGGGCGGCTGGAACGTATTCCACACGTGGGCCACGTCGTTCGACGTCATGACGCCGGCGGTCGCCTCGGTGCTGAGCGGGGCCGGCGACAAGGCCTGGTTCGGCTGGCCGACCAGCGAGGGGATCGAAAAGCTGCGCACGGAATTCACCCGCCAGCCCGACCCGGCCAGGCGCAAGCAGATCGCCGAGGAGGTGCAGCGGCTGGCGTTCGACGAGGTGCCGTTCATCACCTGGGGCCAGTTCGTGGTGCCCGGCGCCTTCCGGAAGAACGTGCAGGGCGTGCTGCAGTTCGGCGCGACGCTGCTGTGGAACATCCAGGTGTGAGCGTCGTCACCGTCGGCGCCGCCCAGCTGGGGCCGATCGCGCGCAGCGAGGGGCGCGGCGCGGTGGTGAAGCGCCTCCTGGCGCTCCTGCACGACGCGAAGGCCCGCGGCTGCGACCTCGTCGCGTTCCCCGAGCTGGCGCTGACCACCTTCTTCCCGCGCTGGGCTCTCGAGGACCAGGCCGCGGTCGACGAGTTCTTCGAGCGGGAGATGCCGGGGCCCGAGACCCGGCCGCTGTTCGAGGAAGCGCGCCGGCTCGGCCTGGCCTTCTGCCTGGGCTACGCCGAGCTGGCCGTGGAGGCGGGCCTCACCCGCCGCTACAACACCTCGATCCTCGTCGACCGCGACGGCCGCCCGGTGGGCAAGTACCGCAAGATCCACCTGCCCGGCCACGCCGCCTTCGAGCCGTGGCGGCCGTTCCAGCACCTCGAGAAGCGCTACTTCGACGTGGGCAACCTCGGCTTCGGCGTCTGGCGGATGCTGGGCGGGCTCATCGGCATGTGCATCTGCAACGACCGCCGCTGGCCCGAGACGTACCGGGTGATGGGCTTGCAGGGCGTGGAGCTGGTGCTGCTCGGCTACAACACGCCGGCCCACAACCCACCCGCGCCCGAGCACGACATGCTGGCCCACTTCCACAACCAGCTCGTGATGCAGGCGGGCGCCTACCAGAACGCCACCTGGGTGGTCGGTGTCGCCAAGTGCGGGCGCGAGGAGGGCGTGGACCAGATCGGGCAGAGCCAGATCATCGCGCCCTCCGGCGAGACGGTGGCGATGGCCTCGACGCTGGGAGACGAGCTGATCGTCGCCCGCTGCGACCTCGACCTGTGCCGCTCGTACAAGACGACCGTGTTCGACTTCGCCCGCCACCGGCGGCCGGAGCATTACCGACTCATCACCGAGCGAACCGCCGCCATCCCGCCCGATTGAGTGAGGGGCCCCGACATGGCCCCCACACCCCCCGGAGCTCGTCGCCTGGGTGGACGAGCTTCGCGCGGCGATCGGTCAGGCGCGGTCCTGAGCACCGACGAGACACCCGAGGGCGTGCGGCTTCACGACGCGCGTCTCACCGCATCGACCACCGCCGTCAGGTGCGCGTCGGGCACGTCGAGCGGGAGGACGCAGCCGGGGCCGACGATGACGCCCACGCCGGCGGTCTGCCGGAGCGCATCGCCCACTTCCGCCACGATCGCCCCGAGGGGACCGCGCCGGAGCGTCGTGTTCTCGCCGAGCCCGCCCACGACGGCGCCGCCGAACCGCCGCTGGCCGTCGCCGAGCGACGGCGCCGTCAGCCGATCGTGCCAGTTGACGGCCTCCACGGGCAGCGCCGTGAGCTGGTCGAAGTAGATGTCCTTGCCATGGAGGTGCAGAAGCGTCAGCGCCGCGACGCCCTGCACCGCCTCCAGCACCCGCCGCGCGTAGGGTGCGTCCCAGCGCGCGTGCTCCTCGGCCGTGATGAACTCCGGAGTCCCCGCCTGGGTGGCAAAGAACAGGCCGTCGGCGCCGGCCTCGAGCGCCGCCCGGGCGTAAAGGACCATCGTCTGGGTGATGGCCTCCAGGGCCGGGCGCACCACCGCCTCGTTGGCGCGCAGGTCGTCCCGCACCCGGTCGCCGGCCAGCTTGCGTGCGATGGTCAGGGGCGAGAACAGCGTGTGGAGGATGGGCGCGTCGTCGGCCCGTTCCTTTCGGATCAGGCCCACCGCCTCCAGCTCGCGTCCGAGCGCGCCGGCGCCGGGGTCGAGCGGTCCGATGCGCGCCCAGTCGTCCCGGGTCTTGACGGCGTGCTCGGTGCACTGCTTGGCCCCGAACGGCGAGCCGGCATAGGCCACCCGGCAGCCCCAGTCCTCGACGCAGTAGACGCCGCTCGACATCACCTTGACGAGGTCGAGGTCCCAGCGCCGCTGGAAGTCGAGCATCGCCGACGCCAGGCCCTCGGCGGTGTGATCCACCTCGGGGACGTGACGCCAGAACGCCACGGGCGGGCGGTCGACGGAGCGGCGCGCGACGGCGGCGAGAACCCGTTCGCGTTTCGTCATGGCCGCGATCCCCCTCGGGTCCGCGCTACCCGGCCTGCGTGCGTGGATCGAGCACGTCGCGCAGGGCGTCGCCCACCAGGTTGAGCGCCACCACGATCGCGAAGATCGCCAGGCCCGGCAGCAGGGCCACGTGCGGGCTCAGGACGACGAACTGCCGGCCGGTCGCCAGCATGCTGCCCCAGTCGGCCGTGGGTGGCTGGGTGCCGAGGCCCAGGAAGGACAGGCCGGCGGTGACGAGGATCTTGGCGCCCACGTCCAGGCTGAAGGCGACGACCACCGGCGAGACGAGGTGCGGCAGGATGTGACGGCCGAGGAGCACGACGTCGCCGGCGCCGAGCGCGCGCGCCGCCTCGACGAACTCGCGCTCCCTCAGGGACAGCACGATCCCGCGCACGAGGCGCGCGTAGATCGGGAAGCCGACGATCGCGATGGCGATCATGGCGTTGCGCAGGCCGGGGCCGAGGCCGGCCACCAGCGCGATGGCGAGCAGGACGTAGGGGAACGCCATCAGGATGTCGGTCAGGCGCATGACGATGTTCTCGACCCAGCCGGAGTAGAAGCCGCCCAGGATCCCCAGCGTCACCCCGATCACCATCGCCGCCGCCGCCGTCACCACGCCGGCCAGCAGCGAGACCCGGGCGCCCCACACCAGCCGCGCGAGCAGATCGCGGCCGAACTCGTCGGTGCCGAGGAGGTGGCCCGGGGTCAGGGGCGGCTGCAGCCGTTTCGTCGTGTCGACCACGTCGGGGTCGAGCAGCGGCAGCCAGGGGGCCAGGCCGGCCGCGAGCAGCGCCGCCAGCAGCCCGAGCGCCGCCGCCACCGCGAGCCGGTTGCGCCGCGCGGTCCGCGCGAGCGCGCGAGCCAGCGTGGCGCCCTCGGGCGCCCGCGCCAGGGCGGCGGCGCTGCCCACGTCCTCGACCCGGACGCTCACGCCCTCACTCGTAGCGGATGCGCGGGTCGAACCACGCATAGAGGAGGTCGACGGCAAGGTTGACGAGCACGAAGCTCAGCGCGACCACGAGCACGCAGCCCTGCACGAGCGGGAAATCGCGGGCCAGGATGCCCTGCACCATCAGCGTGCCCACGCCCGGCCACGCGAACACGGTCTCGGTCAGCACGGCGCCGCCCAGCAGATAGCCGGCCTGCACGCCCACGACCGTGATGATCGGGATCATGGCGTTCTTCAGCGCGTGGCGCAGCACGACCGCGCGCTCGACCACGCCCTTGGCCCGCGCGGTGCGCACGTAGTCCTGGCCGAGCGTCTCCAGCATGGTGGCCCGGGTGAGCCGCGCGATGATCGTGACCGAGGCCGCCGCCAGCGTCACGGCCGGCAGCGCCAGGTGGGCGAGCAGGTCGCGGAGATCGCCGCCGCCGTAGGGCGCGTACATCCCCGAGGCCGGCAGCCAGCCCAGCCACAGGGCGAAGACGACCATCAGCACGATCCCCAGCCAGAAGGACGGCATGCTGGCCCCGAACAGCGACGCCATGGCGCTGAGGCGGTCGAGGAGCGAGTTCGGCCGGGTGGCCGAGGCCACGCCGAGCGCGATCCCGAGCGTGGTCGAGAGCAGCAGCGCGGTGCCCGTGAGGACCAGCGTGGCCTGCAGGCGGCCCAGCACCTCGCCCAGTACCGGCCGTCGCATCCACAGCGAACGGCCGAGGTCGCCGCGGACGACGTGGCCGAGCCAGCGCACGTACTGCACGTGCAGCGGCTGGTCGAGCCCCAGGTCGGCGCGCAGGCGCGCGCGGTCCTCCTGGGTGGCCTGGGTGCCGAGCATGATCTCCACGGGGTCCCCCGGGGAGAGGTGGAGGACCATGAAGACGATGATCGACACTCCCGCCAGCACCGGCACCAGCAGCAGGAGCCGGCGGGCGAGGTAGCGCTTCACCTCAGCGCGACAGCGAGATGGTCTCGACGCGCAGGTCGAAGCTCGGGTGGAGCTTGAACCCCTGCACGCGCTTGGCGTGGGCCGCCGTCTGGATCTCGTGATCGATGAAGATCCACGGCGGGTCGTCGACCAGGATGCGCTGGGCCTGGCGGTACAGCTCGGCGCGCCGCTTCTCGTCGGTGCTGAGCCGCGCCTGGTGCAGCAGCTCGTCGAACTTGTCGTTCCTGTACATCGCGCGGTTGGGCCCGCCCGGTGTCCACTGACTCGAGTGCAGCAGCGGGTACATCACCATGTCGGGGTCCTCGTTGCCGGCCATCCAGGAGAGCGCGAACAGCTCCTGCTCCTTGGAGCGCAGCTTGGCGATGAACGCGCCCCACTCGAAGGTCTGCAGCGCCACGTTGATCCCGACCGCCTTGAGGTTCGACTGGATGACCGTCGACATCGCCACCGGCGACTGCATGCCCGAGCCGGACTCCGGCACCCACAGCGTCGTGGAAAAGCCGTTCGGGAAGCCGGCCTCGGCCAGCAGCTTCCTGGCCCGCGCCGGATCGTACGGGTAGGGCTTCAGCCCGGCGTCGGCGCCCCAGGTGCCCGGCAGCACCGGCCCGGCGGACATCGAGCCGGTGCCCTTGAGCACGTCGCGGACGATCGCCTCCTTGTTGACGGCGTAGTTCATCGCCTGCCGCACGCGCTTGTCGTCGAGCGGCTTCTTCTGGTTGTTGATCCCGAGGTACCAGACGTGGGCGCCCACCTGCCGCAACAGCGTGACGCTGGGGTTCTTCTCGAGCTGGGCGACGAAGTCGGGCGGCGCGCCCACCATCAGGTCGAGGGTGCCGGTCATCAGCTCGGTGAGCCGGGCCTGGTCCTCCACGATCGGGCGGTAGACCACCCGGTCCACCTTCACGGGGAACTTCCAGTAGCCCGGGTTCTTCTCCAGCACGACGCGCTGGCCCCGGTCCCACGACACGTACTTGAACGGGCCGGTCCCGACCGGGGTGAGCGCGTAGTCGGCGCCGAATTTCCGGACGGCGGTCGGGCTCACGATGGACGCGGCGCCGGCGGCGAGGATGGCCAGGAACGAGGCGCGCGGCTCCTTGAGGATGAACTCGACCGTCAGCGGGTCCACGACCTCGACCGCCTTGACGTTGCCGAAGAAGTAGTTGGCGAACGGATACTTGCCGAGCTTGTTGAACGGATGCTCGGGCCTGATCTGCCGCTCGATCGAGAACTTCACCGCCTCGGCGTCGAGCGGCGTGCCGTCGTGGAAGCTGATGCCCTTGCGGAGCTTGAACGTGTAGCGCAGGCCATCCCTGGACACGGTCCACGACTCGGCCAGGCCCGGCACCACCTGGGTGCTCTCGTCGGGGAACGTGACCAGCGTCTCGGCGATGCGGCGGCCGACCCGGTTGGAGTTGAGGTCGGTCACCTGGGCCGGATCGAGGTTCACCGGCTCGGCGACGAGGCCGACGACGAGCGTGCCCGCCGGCTGGGCGGCGGCCGGCAGCGGAGTCACGCCGATCCCGAGGATCATGGTCAGGAGTACGAGCCACGCGGTGGTGAGGATCATCGGGAGCCTCCGTCGGTCAGGGGGGTTCGGGTTCACGACGGCAGAGTGTAGCCCCAGAGGCGCCGGCTCGCCAGCGCGGCGCCCTCGGCGAGGGCGCGCAGCTTCGCCCACACGACGCTGGGGGCGACCATCTCCGAGCCCGCGAACGTGCCGAAGCCGCAGTCGGTCGAGGCGATCACGCGCTCGCGGGCGCCGACGGCCTCGACCACCTGGCCGATCCGGTCGGCGACGACCTCGGGGTGCTCCACGTAGTTGGTGGTCGTGTCGATCACGCCCGGCACCACCAGCATGTGCGCGGGGGGCGGCAGCCGCTTCAGCACCTTGACCTCGTGCTGGTGACGCGGGTTGGCCAGGGGCAGCGACAGCGCGCCGACCCGGGCCCGGTAGATGAGCGGCAGGATCGCCTCGGCCGGGACGTCGTGCGTGTGGGGGCCATCGTAGTTGCCCCAGCAGACGTGCAGCCGGATTCGCTCGGGCGGGATCCCGGCGATGGCTTGGTTGATGGCGTCGACGTGCAGCTCGACCGCCTCCAGGAAGCGGTTCAGCGGCTGGTCGCCGAAGAACCGGGCGCGCTCCATGGCCAGGTCCGGGCAGTCGAGCTGGAGCACGAACCCACGCGCGTGGATCAGCTCGTACTCCTTGCGCAGCTCGCGGGCCAGCGCGGCGATGTAGCGCTCGTGCGAGTCGTAGTGCGCGTTGAGCAGGATCGTGGCGGCCGTGCCGGGCGACACGGCGGTCATGAAGGGCTCGGCGAACTGCTTCGGCAGCGCAGCCGCGATCCTCAGAAACAGCTCGCACTCGCGCTCGGCCTCGCCCAGGTCGGCGTACTCGATCTCGGCCACCGCCTGCGGGGCGTTGGCGATGCGGGCGGCCGAGCGGCGCCGGCGCGCGAGCATGTCCGCGTAGTCGGGGTGCTCGACCAGGTCGTTCGCGAGCGGCCGCCGGCTCTCGCCGCCGAAGCCGCGCATCCGCCGGGCCACGTAGGTGGAAAACCCGGCGCGCGGCTGCTCGCCGTCGTTCCCGACGTCGACGCCGGCCGCCAGCTGCTGCTCGACGGCGTGGCGGACGGCCGCCTCCGCCTCGCGCGCCAGGTCGCGCTCGTCGACGGGCTCGCCGGCGTCCTGGCGGACGAGCAGGTCGCGCAGCGCCGGGGGGCGGGGGATGCTGCCCACGTGGGTGACCAGGATGCGCGCGTCGCTGCGTCTCATAGGCCCCGCACCATAGGGCCCGGATCGAGTATGGTCAAGGCCATGCGCGCTTGACTGAATGACCATTTAGTTATATAAGCGAAGTGGAGGATGACCATGACGACCCTCGCGACTCCTGCGGGCACGCTCACCGTCGAGACCTTTCGGGCCGATACGGACGGCTGCCTGGCCTACCTGGTGATCGACGAGGCCAGCCGGACGGCGCTGGCCGTCGATCCGCGCGTGGACCAGGTGGACCGGTTCGTGGAGTCGCTGGCCGCCCGGGACGCGCGCCTGGTCTTCGCGCTCGACACCCACACGCACGCCGACCACCTCTCGGGCGTTCGCCGGCTCGCCCGGCGCACGGGCGCCACCGTCGTGGCTCACGACGCCTCGCGTCTGAAGGGCCCCGTGCGCCGTGTGCGGGGCGAGGCGGCGTTCGAGCTGGGCGCGACCCGCGTCGAGGTGCTCGACGCGCCGGGGCACACGCCCGACTCGCTGGCGTTGCTCGTGGCCGGCCACCTGTTCACGGGCGACGCGCTGTTCGTGGGCGGCGCCGGCCGGACCGACTTCATGGGCGGCAGTGCCTCGGCGCTCTACGACACGCTGCGCGCCTTCGCCGCATTGCCCGACGACACCGTGGTGCATCCCGGCCACGACTACGTCGGCCGGGCCGTCACGACGATCGGCGAGGAGAAGGCCGGCAACCCGCTGCTCCGCGAGGGCGACCGGGCGGCCTTCGTCGCCCGGCTGTCGGTGACGGCGCCGCCGCCCGCCAACATGGCGGCGATCCTCCGCCACAACCTGGGCGAGACGGAGGGGGCCGGCGTGAGTCCGAGCGAGCTGCAGGCCCTGCGGAGCCAGGCGCCGGCGCTGCTGCTGCTGGACGTGCGGACGCCGCTCGAGTTCGAAAGCGAGCGGATCGAGGGCTCGGTGAGCGTCCCCCTGGAGCAGCTCGACGCCCGCCTCGAGGAGATTCCGGAGGCGGCCGACGTCGTCGTCGTGTGCCGCACCGGCGTGCGCGCGACCATCGCCGCCGAGACGCTCGCCCGCGCGGGCCGGCGCGCCCGCGTGCTCGACGGCGGCGTGGTGGGCTGGCGGCGCGCCCGGCTGCCGCTGCGCGAGGGCCGCAAGCGCCTGGCCGTCGATCGCCAGGTGCAGCTGATCGCCGGGGCGATGGTGCTGGCCGGCGTGATCCTGGGCGCGTTCGTCAACCCGTGGTTCCTGCTGCTGGCCGGGTTCTTCGGCGCCGGGCTCACGTTCGCGGGCGCCACCGGCACCTGCGGCCTCGCGCTCGTTCTCCTGCGAATGCCGTGGAACCGTCCGCTTGCCGCCGTGGAAATGAGCGGCGCGGTCTGCGCGGTCGGCGCCGTCGCGCCGACGGGCGCGACGGCGACCTGCGCGGCCCCGGCCGAGCCGCGCCGGTGAGCCGGGCCCGGACACGCCCCACCGCCAAGCTCCCGCGCGAGGCGCTCGAGCTGCTCGCCCAGCGGTTCCGCGCGCTGGGCGACGCCACCCGCCTGGCGCTGCTGCAGGCGCTGTTCGAGGAGGAGCGCACCGTGCAGGAGCTGTGCGAGCTCACCGGCGCCTCGCAGGCCAACGCCAGCAAGCACCTGGCTCTGCTCCTCGAGCAGGGCCTGGTGGCACGCCGGCGGGAGGGCCTCTTCACCCGCTACCGTGTCGCCGACGCCTCGCTGGAGCGCCTGTGCCGCCTCGTGTGCGGCTCGCTGGCCGAGCGCCACGAGGCGGTCCGCGCCCACTTCGGTTAGCCGCGGACGTTCAGCAGGTCGCGCAGGCCGTCGCCGACCAGGTTGATGGCCAGCACGGTCAGCGCCAGGAAGAGTCCCGGGAACAGGATGATCCAGAACGCCAGCTGCACGTAGGTCTTGCCCTCGGCCATGATGTTGCCCCACGAGGGGATGTGGGGCGGCGTGCCGGCGCCCAGGAACGACAGGTAGGCCTCGAACAGGATGGCCGAGGCGCCGATGTAGGTCGCCTGCACGATCAGCGGCGCCACCAGCGCCGGCAGGATGTAGCGCAGCAGGATGCGCGGCGTGCCCACGCCCAGCGCCCGGGCCGCCTCCACCATCATGTGCTCGCGCAGCGAGAGCACCGAGGCGCGTACCAGCCGGATCACCCGCGGGATCTCCGGGATCACGAGCGCGATGATGACGTTGCGCACGCTGCCGCGCATCATCGCCATCAGCGCCAGGGCCAGCAGGATCGCCGGGATGGCCATCAGTCCGTCCATCACCCGCATCATCACGGTGTCGAGCCGCCGGTAGAAGCCGATGACCAGGCCCAGCGACGTCCCCAGGGTCAGGCTCACGACCGCCACCGAGGCGCCGACGACGAGCGACACGCGGGCGCCGTAGACCGTGCGCGTGTAGACGTCGCGGCCGAAGTGGTCGGAGCCGAACCAGCCCTCGGCCGAGGGGGCGCGCAGCCGCTGGACCGGCTTCATCTGCATCGGGTCACCCGTCCACCAGAGCGGCGCGAAGACGCCGACGGCGAACACGACGAGGAGCACGGCGACCCCGGCCGTGAACGTCGGCTGCCGCGCCGCGAGCCGTCGCAGCCACGACACGCGCGACGCCGGCGCCGTGGCGACCCCATTCGAGCGGTACGGTGCCGCCTCCCGGCTTCGCGCACTCCCGAGGGGCGCCACGGCGCGGCCGGGGGGCCCCGAGCCGCCCTGGGGAGCATGGGGGGCCATGTCGGGGCCTCCCGTCACAACGATCGGGCCATGTCGGGGCCCCCGTTCAGTACCGGATTCGGGGGTCGAGGACGACGTACAGCACGTCCACCACCAGGTTGATGAGCACGTACACGCCGGAGACGATGAGCAGCACGCCCTGGATCACCGGGTAGTCGCGCCGCACGATGGCATCCACCGTCAGCCGGCCCAGTCCTGGCAGCGCGAAGACGCTCTCGGTGACCACGGCGCCGCCGATGAGCAGCGCGAAGCCGATGCCGATGATCGTCACCACCGGCAGCGAGGCGTTCTTGAGCGCGTGGCGGATCAGGACGCCACGCGGGGCCAGCCCCTTGGCGAAGGCGGTGCGGATGTAGTCCTCGTCGAGCACGCCCAGCATGCTGGCCCGGGTCATGCGCGCGATGAGCGCCATGTAGACGACCGACAGCGTGACCGCCGGCAGGATCAGGTGGCTGAGGAAGCGCCAGAAGCCGCTGCCCATCGGCTGGTAGCCCTGCACCGGGAGCCAGCCGGCCGTGATCGCGAAGACGTAGACGAGGATGAACCCGAGCCAGAAGGTCGGCATCGAGAAGCCGGAGACCGCGAACACCATCACCGCGCGGTCGAGCCAGGAACCCTTGCGCCAGGCCGCCAGCACGCCGATCGGCACGCCGACGCCCACGCTGATCAGCATCGCGAACAGCGTGAGCCAGATCGTCGTGGCCGCCCGCTGTCCGATGAGGGTCGACACCGGCAGCCCCGAGAAGATCGAGGTGCCGAGGTCGCCACGCACGATGCGCGAGAGCCAGAGGCCGACCTGGGTATGGAACGGCTGGTCGAGGCCGAGGCGCGCCCGGATGCGCGCGATGTCGTCGGTGGTGGCGTAGTCGCCGGCGATGATGACGGCGGGATCGCCCGGGGTCACGTGCAGCAGCGCGAAGACCGCGATGGCCACCACCCCCATGACCGGGATGGTGGCCACCAGGCGCCGAAGGATCTCGGCGAACACGCGAGCGTGGCCTCAGGCGATCGAGACGTTCCAGAACAGCGGCGCGATGAACTTCGGAATGCCGCTGACGGTCTTGCGGTGCGCGGTCGGCAGCACGTACTCGCCCCACGGCACGTAGGCGACCTCCTCGAGCGCGACCTTCTGGACCTCCTCGGCGAGCTGCTTGCGCTTGGCCAGGTCGGTCGACCGCACGAACTCGGTGATGAGCTTCTCGAGCTGCGGGATCTCGGGCCAGCCGAACCACGCGCCCGGCCCCGCGCCCGACACGCCGAAGTGCACGGCCGGGTGCATGACGTCGGCCGCCATCCACCACGTGTGCAGGACGTTCCAGCCGCCCTTGTCGGGCGGGTCTTTCTTGGCGCGCACGGCCAGGTTCGTGGACCAGTCCATCGCCTTGAGGTCGACGTTGAAGCCGATCGAGGTGAGGAGCTCGCGCGTGACGAGGGCGGCGCCGTTCAGCAGCGCGATGTCGGTGACGTGCACGACCGTGACCGGCCGGCCGTCGTAGCCGGACTCCTTGACCAGCTGGCGGGCGCGCTCGAGGTTCTGCTTGGCCAGCCCTTCGGCGCCCGCCTTGCTCGCGTACGGCTCGTTGCAGGCAAAGACCGAGTGGCAGGTGCGGTAGTACTTGGCCACCCCGATGGCGGCTTGCAGGTACGTCTCCTGGTTCATCATGTGGACGAGCGCCTGCCGGGCCTTCTTGTTGTTGAACGGCGGGTGCAGGTGGTTGGGCCGCAGCCAGCCCTGAGTGCCGAGCGGATCGGGCAGGAACGTGGCCAGCGACGCGGTCTGCTCGATCTTCGGCAGGAAGTCGAGCGGCGGGATCTCCCACCAGTCCACTTCCCCGGCCGTCAGCGCCGCCGCCGCCGTCGCGTGGTCCGGCATGTAGCGCCAGATGACCTTGTCGAGGTGGACCCGCTTGCCGCCGGTGGAGCCGCTCGCCGGCTCCTGGCGCGGCACGTAGTCGGCGTTCCTCACGTACACCACCTGGTTTCCGGGCTGCCACTCGTCCTTGGCGAACCGGAACGGGCCCGAGCCGACGATCTCCTTGATCTGCTCGTCGGCCGAGGTCGCCGCGATGCGGGCCGGCATCATGAAGGGCACGTTGCTCGACGGCTTGCCGAGCGCCTCCAGCACGGGCCCGAACCGCTCGCTCAGCTCCAGCGTGAAGGTCTTGCGATCGGCCGCGGCGAGCTTCGGCCCGTGGGCGGCCAGCAGCCGACCGAACCGGTCCTTCTTCATCCACCGCTTGAGCGACTCGACGCAGTCCTCGGCGACCACCGCCTGGCCGTCGTGCCACTTGAGCCCGTCGCGCAGCGTGAAGCTGTACTTCATGCCGTCCTTCGACACGGCGTGCTTGTCCACCATCTGCGGTCTTACCGACAATCTCTCGTCGGTGCCGAACAGCGTGTCGTAGACGAGATAGGAGTGGTTGCGCGTGATGTAGGCCGTCGTCCACACGGGGTCGAGGATCTTGAGGTCGGCCTGGGCGACGAAGCGCAGGGTCCCGCCCCGCTTCTGCGCGTGAACGCGCGGCGCGGCCAGGGTGGTGGCGGCGGCGGTCGCGGTGGCGCCGGCGAGAAACGTGCGGCGACTGAGCTGGCTCATGGGCTCCTCCCTGGGATCGCTCGAGATGCTCCGCGGTGAAACCGCGCCGATAGTAGCACGCCGGCCGGCGCCGCCGGCGCGAGGTGGCGGGGGCTTGGACCGTAGGGTACACTGCCGGTGTCTGGTCGATCGGCCCATCTCGGGCCTTGATCCACCATCAGACCGCGTCGCCGGTAGGGTCTTCCGCGTGCTGGGACGTTGCTTAGGGAAGCGGAAGGTCGAGCTTCAAGGAGACGCGTTCCATGGCTCAGAAACTCTTCGTCGGTGGTCTACCCTTCTCGACGTCCAACGAGCAGCTCCGCGGCCTGTTCGCCGAGTGCGGCGAGGTGGCTTCGGCCACCGTGGTGACGGACCGGGACACGGGTCGCTCGCGCGGCTTCGGCTTCGTCGAAATGGCGACGCCCGAGGCGGCCGAGGAGGCCATCAACCGGTACAACGGCCGCGACTACGAGGGCCGGCGCCTGCAGGTCGAGAAGGCCAAGTCGCCTGCCGGCGGTGGCGGCGGCGGGAGCCGTCCCGCCCGCACGGCCGGCGGCCGCGGCGGTCGCTGGTAGCACCCCGAGGATCGCGGCGGGGGGGGGG
>DASTOJ010000326.1:0-9227 GCA_035762565.1 Candidatus Methylomirabilota bacterium
CGCGGCTGGCGGCTGTTCGCCGCGGTGCTGCTGCCGGGGGCGCTGCCGTTCATCTTCACGGGGCTCCGCCTCGGCCTGGGCTACGCGCTGATCGTGGCGGTGGCGGTCGAGATCGTCAGCGCCGGCCGCGGCCTCGGGGCCCTGCTGTGGCTGTCGTGGCAGGTGCTCAAGGTCGAGGACATGTACGCGGCGTTCGTCGTGATCGCCGCCCTCGGCGCCGTCCTGTCCTACGGCCTGGCCGCGCTGCGGGCGCGGCTGCTGCCGTGGGCGCAGGACGTGGCGGAGCGCTGATGGCCCTGGCCGTGCCGCTCGGCCTGCTGGCCCTCTGGGAGCTGCTCGCGCGGCTGGCCGTCGTCTCGCCGCGTTACTTCCCCCCGCCGACGCGGACCGCCTCCGTCCTGGCGGGCAGCTTCAGCGAGGGCGAGCTGGGTGGCGAGACGCTGATCACCCTCGGGCGCTTGGCCGCCGCGTTCGCGCTGGCCGCCGTGCCCGCGGTGCCGCTCGGGCTTCTGATGGGCCTGGTGAAGCCGGTCCGCACGGCGGTGGAGCCCTACATCGCGTTTCTGTTCCCGGTGCCGAAGATCGCGCTGCTGCCGTTCCTGCTCATCCTGTTCGGGGTCGGGGAGCCGGCCTTCGTGCTCACCGGCGCGCTGTCGGCCTTCTTCCAGATCACCCTCAGCACCCTGGCCGGCGTGCAGACCATGGATCCTCGCCTGCTGGACGTCGGGCGGAACTATGGGGCCCACGGCGCGCGTTTGTTCGGCAAGGTGATCCTGCCGGCAGCGCTGCCCTCGGTCTTCACCGGCCTGCGCCTGGGGCTCGGACTTGCCCTGGTGGCCGTCGTGGCCGTAGAGTTCATCGCGGCCAAGTCCGGTCTCGGCCATCTCGTCTATCGGCACTGGCAGACGCTGAGCACTCCCGAGATGTACGGTGCCTTCGCCCTGGTGGGGGCGCTCGGGCTCCTGCTCACTCGTGGGCTCCGCGCGCTCCAGGGGCGCATGCTGGTCTGGCAGGAGGAGCCCGGCCGGTTGTGACGACTTACAGGGGAGGCCCGTCATGAGGTCGTTGCGTGCGCTCGCGCTGGTCTCGTTGCTGCTCGCCGCGGTGCTGGGCACGGGGGGGGCCGCGGCGCAGGGGCCGACGGTGAAGATCGGCTATATCCCATCCGACTCCTTCGCCGCGCTCTACGTCATGGCCGACCGCTACCTGACCCCGGGTGGCATCACCGTGCAGATGGTGCGGCTGCCGGGCGGCGCGGAGATCACCACCCAGGTGGCGACGGGCCAGCTCCAGATGGGTGGCGCCGGCATGGGCGCCGCGGGCTTCAACGCCGTGGCCGCCAGGCTCCCCATCGAGTTCATCGGCCCCCTGCACTTCGGCTACCTCGAGGACTACTTCACCGTCCGCAAGGCGGTGTGGGGCAACGAGATCAAGCGCATCGCCGACCTCAAGGGACGAACGGTGGGGCTCAACACGCGCGGCGCGGCGGTGGAGTGGATGCTCGACCAGGTGCTGCGACGCGACGGGCTCACCATCAAGGACGTGCAGGTCAAGATCATGCCGTTCCCGGACATGGTGCCCGCGCTGGAGTCCGGCGCGATCGACGCCGGCATCCTCACCGAGCCCTTCCCGACGCTGGCCGAGGCCAAGGGCGTGGGCGTGCGCCCCCTGCAGCGGCCGGCCGGCGCCAGGGCCATCCCGATCACGGCGGCGTTCTGGAACGCCGAGTGGGCGAAGAGCAACGCCGACCTCGCCCACAAGGTCATGCTCGGCTACCTCCGCGCCGTGCGCGACCTCGCCGCCGACGGCGGCCGCGGCTGGAGCGAGGATCGCAACCTCGACCTCATGGTCAAGTACGCCGCGACCCGCCTGGACCTGGTGAAGAAGGCCCGCTCGCACGTCGTCGACCCCAACCTCGAGCTGGACGCCAGCACCCTCGACAGCATGCAGAAGCTGAACGCCGACCTCGGCTACCTCAAGTACACCGAGTTCCTCTCGGCCGACCGCCTGTTCACCTTCACGCATCGCGACCGCGCGGTGAAGGAGCTGGGGCGGCGCTGATATGATCGGCCGCCAATGAGCCCCATCCGGAGCGACACCGTCGGAAGCCTGCTGCGGCCCGCGTACCTGGTCGAGGCGCGCGAGGCGCTGGCGGGCGGCCGCCTGACGCCCACCGAGTTCAAGCGCGTCGAGGACCGCGCGGTCGACGAGGCCGTGCGGCTGCAGGAGGACGCGGGCCTCGACGTGGTCACCGACGGTGAGCTGCGGCGGTACGCGTTCTTCGGCCACCTCATCGACGCGCTGGAGGGCTTCGACAAGTTCGGCGGCTGGGCCATCCCCTTCCACGACGAGGCGGGCGGCGAGCTGGTGTTCAAGCGGCCGGTCGTCGTCGACAAGCTGCGCTGGCGGCGCAGCATGTGCGGCGAGGAATTCACCTATCTCCGGGCCCGGACGACGCGACCGGCGAAGGTGACGCTGATCAGCGCGCAGCAGGCGGCGGCCTACTACGACCCGCAGAAGTCCACCGAGGCCTATCCCACGCGCGACGCCTACCTCGCCGACGTCGTGGACGTCACCCGGCGGGAGATCGAGGAGCTCGTGCGCCTGGGCTGCACCTACGTGCAGGTCGACGCGCCCCAGTACGCGGCGCTGCTCGACCCCGAGCTGCGCGAGGGTTACCGTAGGCGCGGCAGCGATCCCGACCGGCTCATCGACGCGTGCATCGAGATGGACAACGCGGCGATCGGGCGCCACCCCGGGGTGACGTTCGCCCTGCACATCTGCCGCGGCAACAACCAGTCGATGTTCTACGCCAGCGGCAGCTACGAGCCCATCGCCCGCGTGTTCGGCCGCAGCCGCTTCCGGCGCTTTCTCCTCGAGTACGACGACGAGCGCTCGGGCGGCTTCGAGCCCTTGCGCGCGATGCCGGAGGACCGCGAGGTGGTGCTGGGACTGGTGACGAGCAAGAAGCCGCGGCTGGAGCCGGTGGACGAGCTGCGGCGGCGCATCGACGAGGCGGCCAAGGTCGTGCCGCTGGCGCGGCTGGCGCTGAGCCCGCAGTGCGGCTTCGCCTCCACCCTGGAAGGCAACCGCGTCACGCCCGAGGATCAGCGACGCAAGCTCGAGCGCGTGGCCGAGACCGCGCGCCTCGTCTGGGGCCGATGAGTCCCACGCTGGGGAGGACACGAACCATGAGGCTGCTGGCACTGCTGCTCGCGCTGTTCGCACTCTCGCCGCTGCCCGCCTGGGCGCAGTCGATCAAGGTCGGCGCCGTCGTGCCGCTGACCGGCCGCTACGGCGCCGGCGGAGCCCAGGTGCGCGCGGGATACGAGATCGCGGTCGAGCACGTCAACGCTGCCGGCGGCGTCACCGTGGCCGGCAAGAAGATGCCGCTCGAGCTGGTGCTGCTCGACGACGAGTCCGACGCCACCAAGACCGTCAGCCGGCTGGAGACGCTGGCAGCGCAGGGTGTGGTGGCCTATCTCGGGGGATTCGGATCGGACCTTCACGCGGCGGCCGCCTCGGTCGCCGAGAAGAACAAGATCGCTTACCTGGGCGTGGCGTTCGCGCTCCACAAGGTGCACCAGCAGGGATTCCGCTACCTCTTCTCGCCGTTCTGGAAGTCGCCCGACATCGGCCAGCAGCTGCCGGGGATGCTCAACGCCATCCCGGCCGCCGAGCGCCCGAAGACCGTCGCCATCTTCCAGGAGAAGACGGACTGGGGCCGCGAGATGTCGGCGGCGTGGACGGAGGCCGGCAAGGCGGCCGGCTACCAGGTGGTCGTGAACGCCGACTACGCGCCGGGGGCCAAGGACTTCTCCGACCTCATCCTCAAGGCCAAGGCGGCCAGCGCCGACGCCGTGTTCGCGCTGCCGACGCCGCCCGACGGCATGACGATGGTCAAGCAGATGAAGGAGCTGGCCTACTCCCCAAAGCTGACGCTCTTCATCCGTGCGCCGGACCCACCGATCTGGACGAAGAACCTGGGCAAGGACGGCGACTTCGTCGTGCTGGCCCCCGGCTGGCACCACGCGGTGAAGGCGCCCGGCGTCAAGGAGCTGAACGACGCGCACACGAAGAAGATCGGGCGCCCGGCCGACCCGATCGCCGGCCCCGCCTACGCGTGCGTGCAGATTCTCGCCGCCGCCGCCGCCAAGGCCGGCAGCGCCGACCGCGAGAAGCTGCGCGACGCGATCGCCGCCACCGACATGACGACCGTGCTCGGGCCCGTGAAGTTCCGGCCCGACGGCACCGGCGTCGTGCAGTCGGTCTTCCTGCAGTGGCTCAACGGCAAGCAGGAGCTGGTGTGGCCCAAGGAGTCGGCGACGGCGCCGCTCGCGTACCCGGCCCCGCCGTTCGCGAAGCGTTGAGCCGGTAGCCCACGCCGCCGCATGCCCCTGCTCGAGGTGGAGCGCGTCTCGAAGGGCTTCGGCGGCGTCCGCGCCGTCCACGAGGTCAGCTTCACCGTCGAGCCGGGCGAGCTGGTCGGCATCATGGGGCCGAACGGGTCGGGTAAGACCACCCTCTTCAACGTGATCGCCGGCGCGCTCGCCCCCGACGCCGGCCGCGTCCGCCTGCGCGGCCACGACGTTGCCGGGCTGGCGCCCCACCGCGTGTGCGCGCACGGCATCGCGCGCACCTTCCAGCTCGTCCGACCCTTCGCCGGTCTCACGGCGCTGGACAACGTCCTCGTCGGCCGGCTCTACGGCCGCGCCAGGGCGGCCGCCACCGGCGCCGCGGCCGAGGCCGAGCGGCTGCTGGCGCTCGTGGGGCTCGAGGGACGGGCGGGCGTGCCGGCCGCCCGGCTCACGCTCATCGATCGCAAGCGCCTGGAGCTGGCGCGGGCACTGGCCACGTCGCCCGAGCTGCTGCTGCTCGACGAGTTCATGGCCGGCCTCAACCCCGCCGAGACGGCGACGGCCATGGCCCTCGTCCGGCGGCTCACCGCCGGCGGGATGACGGTGCTGATGGTCGAGCACATCGTCTGGGCGCTCATGGAGCTGTCGCGCCGTCTCATCGTGCTGAGCGCCGGCGAGAAGATCGCCGAGGGCCCGCCCGAGGCCGTCGCCGCCGATCCCGCCGTCATCGACGTCTACCTCGGTACCGACCGCGAAAGTCCCATGCGTGCTTGAGATCCGCGACCTCGACGCCGCCTACGGCGACATCCGAGTCCTGTCCGGCGTCACGCTCTCGGTGGGGGCCGGCGAGATCGTCGCGCTGCTCGGCCCCAACGGAGCCGGCAAGACCACGCTCCTGAACTCGATCGCCGGTCTGCTGCGCCCGCGCGCCGGCGCCGTTCGCTTCGAGGGCGAGGACCTGGGCGCCCTGCACGCCCACCTGATCGTCGAGCGCGGGCTGGCGCTGGTCCCCGAGGGCCGCCGGCTCTTTGGCGGCATGAGCGTGGAGGAGAACCTGGAGCTGGGCGCCTTCGCCCCGCGCGCCCGCGCGACGAAGGCCGCGGGGTTCGAGCGCGTGTACGCGCTGTTTCCCGACCTGTACCAGCGCCGCCGCCAGCTCGTCCGCTCGCTGTCGGGCGGCCAGCAGCAGATGGTCGCGGTGGGCCGCGCGCTGATGAGCAACCCGAAGCTCCTGATGCTCGACGAGCCCTCGCTCGGCATCGCGCCCCGCCTGGTGCGGTCCATCATGGCCTCGCTGGCGGCGATCAACCGCGCCGGCGTCGCCGTGTTCCTGGTCGAGCAGAACGTGCCGGCCGCGCTGGGCCTCGCCCATCGCGCCTACGTGCTGGAGTCCGGCCGCATCGCGGGCCAGGGCGCCGCCGCCGACCTGCTCCGCGACCCGCACATCCGCCGCGCCTATCTCGGCCCGCTGGCGGTGCGCGAGTGAACATCCTCGCCCAGCAGCTCGTGCTCGGGCTGCTCATCGGCGGCCTCTACGGGCTCGCGGCCGCGGGCCTGTCGCTGGTGTTCGGCGTCCTCAAGGTGCTGAACGTCGCCCACGGCGAGCTGATCATGCTGGGCGGCTACGCCGCGTTCTGGACGGTCGCGCTGCTGGGCCTGGATCCTTTCGTGTCGTTGCTGCTGGTGGTGCCGCTGTCGCTCCTGCTCGGGGTCGGCCTCTACTGGGGGCTGTTCGGGTTCGTCGTGCGGGCCGACGAGGAGACGCGCATCAAGAACTCGCTGCTGATCGGCTTCGGGCTGGGGCTGGCGCTCCACGCGCTCGCCGTCCTGCTGTGGACGGCCGACGAGCGCTCGATCGTCACGCCCTACGGCGGCTCGATCAGGCTGGCCGGCCTCTCCGTTCCGATCGTGCGCCTGGCGAGCCTGCTCATCGCGCTCGCGCTCATCGGCGGCTTGCACCTCCTGCTGGCGCGCTGGCGATGGGGCAAGGCCATTCGCGCGACGGCCGAGGACTGGCAGGCGGCCTTGCTCACCGGCATCGACGTGCGCCGCGCCTACCTGCTGGCCTTCGCGATCGGCACCGGGCTGGCCGGCGCCGCCGGGACGCTGGTCAGTATCGGCTACTCGACCAGCCCCTCGATCGGGCTCGAGTGGACGCTCAAGGCCCTGATCGTCGTGGTCCTGGCCGGCCTCGGCTCGATGCTCGGCACCTTCGTCGGCGGCCTCGTCCTCGGCGTGGCCGAGGCGGCCAGCGCCGCGGCCTTCGGCGGGCCCTACCGCGAGGTGGTGGGCCTGGTGCTCTTCGTGGTGGTGCTGGTCGTCCGGCCTCGCGGGTTGTTCGGCCGGTGACCCACCCGGCCGGCGGCGGCGAGCGCCGATGGGCGCTCGCGATCCTGGGCGCGCTCGCGCTGCTGGCGCTGCTGCCGGTGGCCGTCCCCCGCGAGGACGTGATCAATTTCGTCTTTCTGATCCTGCTCTCGATCACGCTGGCCCAGAGTTGGAACATCGTGGCCGGCTACGCCGGCCAGGTGAACCTGGGCCACGCGGCCTTCTTCGGCCTGGGCGCGCTGGTGGCGCGCACGCTGTGGATCGGCGGCTCGCCGATCGCGCTGGCCCTGGCGGCCGGCCCCGCGACGGCCACGCTGTTCGCCCTGCTCATCGGCGCCGCCGCGTTCCGCTTGCGCGGCGCCTACTTTGCGATCGGCACGCTGGCCCTCGGCGAGATCCTCCGCACGACGGTCGGCAACGTGCTCGCCGAGATCTCCACGCTGCCGACCGAAACCATCGCCGCCTACCGGCTCACCCACCGCTACTACCTGGCGCTGGCGCTGGCGGCGCTCTCGGTGGTGGCGGTGGCGGTGCTGGCGGGCTCGCGGCTGGGGCTGGGCATGCAGGCGATCCGCGAGGACGAGGAGGCGGCCGAGGCCTCCGGCGTCGGCGCGCTGCGGCTGAAGCTGATCGCGCTGGCGCTCTCCACCGGGCTGGCCGGCCTCGCCGGCGGGGTGTTCGCCTTCTACCACATCAGCTACTACCCCGCGCACGCGTTCAGCCCCCACTGGACCTTCGACGCCCTGCTGATGACCTTCATCGGCGGCGTGGGCACGCTGCACGGCCCCGTGCTGGGCGCCGTCCTCTACGTCGTCCTCAAGGAGTACGTGGCCCTGCGCTGGGTGGACTTCCACCTGCTGATCTTCGGCGCGCTGTTCATCGCCATCGTCCTGCTCCTGCCGGGCGGCCTCGTGCAGGCCGCCGAGCGCGCCCGCCGGCTCCTGGCGGGCTGACGGCCCGGCCCGCGGCTATCGATCGATCAAGGCCCTGAGTGCGGCCAGCGCGGCCGCCTCGCTCAGCGGCCGGGGAGTGGCCTTCATCAGCAGCGACGAGACCGGATCGACCACGCCGGCGATCCCGCGATCCAGCGCGAGCTTCATGTATCGAACGGCGTCGAGGACGTTGCCGGCGGCGCTCGGTGAATCCTCGACGCACATGCGCAGCTCCAGCTCGAGCGGAGTTCCCCCGAACGCCTCCCCTTCCAGCCGGATGAAGGCGATCTTGCGGTCGTCGAGGAAGGGCACGTATTCCGCGCCGAAGTGGACGCGGGCCGCCGGCAGCTCGACTCCGCCGAGCCCCTGGACCTTCGAGGTCTTCTTGCTCTCGACGCGGTCGGGATCCTGCATATTGAGGAAGTCCATGTTGCCGCCGCTGACGATCTGGTAGGTGTTGCGGAGTCGGACACCGTTTCGCGACAGCACGTCGACGAGCGCGTGGTGCACCAGCGTCGCGCCGAACTGGCTCTTGAGATCGTCGCCGATCAGCGGCAGCCCGGCGTGCTCGAACGCGCGTGCCCAGTCCGCCGAGCGGGCGATGACGGACGGGATGCAGTTGACGAACGCACATCCGGCCCGCACGGCCGTCTCCGCGTACAGCTCGGACGCGCGTTGACTCCCGACCGGGAGAAAATTCACCACCACCTGCGTGGCGGTGAGTCTCAGGTGCTCGACGATGTCGTCGAGGGTGGCCCGGCCCCGGGCGTCGATCCGCTCCGCCGAGTGGTGACCCACGCCGTCGCTGAGGATACCCTCGCGAACCTGAACGCCGAGACGGGGGACGTCGGCGAACCTGAGCGCGTTGTTGGGCGCGGCCCAGATCGCTTCCGAAAGATCACGGTCGATCTTGGAGGCGTTGACGTCGAACGCGGACGTGAACCGGACGGCCGGAACGGCGTAGCCGGCGCACACGGGATTCGTCAGTCCGGCCCGCCCCGGGCCCGTGGTCGAGTAATACTCCACTCCCTGAACCAGCGAGGAGGCGCAGTTTCCGACTCCGACGACACCCACGTTCACCGTGCTCACGCTTCCTCCGCCCGCGTCGCCGCGGCACTCACTCCGCCCGGCTGAGCTGGCAGAGGTAGGCGCGGTGGGGAACCGAGCCGCTGACCGGGTCGATCGCCGCGTTCCCGATGATGAGGTTGAGGTTGGCGCCGTCCGGGCTGAAGGCGTCGTAGCCGGGCGCGCCGATCTCCGGACAGGCCTGCCACCAGCCGTGCTGGCCGCACACGACGCGCGGCTCCAGACTCTCGTTCAGCCGGGCCCGCGCCCGGATCCGGCCCTCCGGGGTCTCGATGGTCACCCAGTCGCCGGTGCGAATGCCGCGCTCGGCCGCGGCGGCCGGGTGCAGCTCGACCTCCGGATCCGGGACCCGCCGCCGCAGGCTCGGCAGCGCGCGGTGCTGGCTCTCGCAGAACTGCGTGGACTTGGCGCAGGTCAGGATCAGCGGGTAGCGCTCGGCCAGGTCCGGCCGTGAACGTGGACCGATCAGCGGCTCCTCGTACTCCGGCAGGGGCGGGTAGCCGTGTTCCAGGAGCGTCTCGCA
>DASTOJ010000327.1:0-36244 GCA_035762565.1 Candidatus Methylomirabilota bacterium
AGCTCCGGGCGATGCGACGGGTAGGACGGCCGCCGCTGGGCGCCGAGCCCAGGCGACTGATCGCGATTCGGATCGATCCGGAGGTTCTCGCCGCCGTGCGGCAGGAAGCCAAGCGGCGACGGTTGGGCTACCAGTCGCTCATCAACGACTTGCTTGCGAAGTATGTCGCGCGAGCGCGCAGTGCCTGACGACCTACGGCGTCGCGTACCTCACTCGCTGCCGGCTCGCTGACGCCGCCCCTACGCGGGACTATGGTTGCGATGGCTTACGCCCGGACCAGCTCATCGGAGATTCAGGATGAAATGCCCCCGCTGCCAGCAGGAGAACCCGCCCCGGGCGAAGTTCTGCCTGGAGTGCGCTACGCCGCTGGCTCTCCGGTGCGCGAACTGCGGGACGCAACTTCCCGCCGGGGCGAAGTTCTGCTTCGAGTGCGCGACACCCGTCGGTGCTCCTGGCTCACTACCGCGCTTCTCCAGGCCCGAGGCGTATACCCCGAAGCACCTCGCGGAACGGATCATCAACTCCAAGACCGCCCTGGAAGGGGAGCGCAAGCAAGTCACGGTTCTCTTTGCCGATCTGAAAGGGTCGATGGAGTTACTGGCCGACCGTGATCCGGAGGAGGCACGGAAGCTCCTCGACCCGATTCTCGAACGGATGATTGAAGCGGTCCACCGGTACGAGGGGACCGTGAACCAGGTGATGGGCGACGGGATCATGGCCCTTTTCGGGGCGCCCCTCGCCCATGAGGACCACGCCGTGCGGGCCTGCTACGCCGCGCTCCACATGCAGGAGATGGTGAAGCGGGACGCCGAGGAGGTTCGCCGCCGCGAGGGAGTGCTGCCCCAGATTCGCGTAGGCCTCAATTCCGGAGAGGTCGTCGTGCGGTCGATCGGGAGCGACCTCCACATGGACTACACGGCGGTGGGACAGACCACGCACCTCGCCGCGCGCATGGAACAGATGGCGGCGGCGGGCTCCATCCTCATGAGCGGCGACACGCTGCGCCTCGCCGAGGGCTTCGTCGAGGTCAAGCCGCTCGGCCCCGTGAACGTCAAGGGGCTGAGCGAGCCGGTCGAGGTGGTCGAGGTGACGGGCGGCGGACCTGTGAGGAGCCGTTTGCAGGCGGCCGCCCGGCGCGGGCTCACGCGCTTCGTCGGCCGCGATGTCGAGCTGGATCAGCTTCGCCGCGCTCAGCAACACGCCGGAGAAGGCCATGGCCAGGTCGCGGCGGTCGTGGGTGAGGCGGGGATGGGCAAGTCCCGCCTGGTCTACGAGTTCACGCACTCGCATCGCCTGCAAGGCTGGCTCGTCCTCGAGGCCGCTTGCGTCTCGTACGGCAAGGCGACGAGCTACTTGCCGGTGATCGAGCTCCTCAAGAGTTATTTCAGGATCCAGGATCGTGACGACCTGCGTGAGATCCGCGAGAAGGTGACCGGCAAGCTGCTCACTCTGGATGAAGCCCTGAGGCCGACACTGCCGGCATTGCTGAGCATGCTCGACATTCCGATGGATGACCCGACGTGGCAGGCCCTCGACCCCGGACGGCGGCGCCAGCGCACCCGCGAGGCCGTGAAGCAGCTGCTGGTACGAGAAGCGCGCGAGCAACCCGTACTCATGATCGTCGAGGACCTCCACTGGATCGACGGTGAGACCCAGGCGCTGCTCGACAGCCTGATCGACAGCGTGGGTTCAGCGCGCCTCTTGCTCCTCGTCAACTTTCGCCCCGAGTTCCAGCACGCCTGGGCCGGCAAGACGTATTACCAACAGGTCCGGATCGATCCCCTCCCGGCCGAAAGCGCTGATGAGCTGCTCGATGCGCTTCTTGGCCTTGACGCTGGACTCGGCGCGCTGAAGCGCCTCCTGATCGAACGCACCGAAGGAAACCCGCTGTTCCTCGAGGAGAGCGTCTCGACGCTGGTCGAGAGCGGGGCGCTTGTCGGCGAGCGAGGCGCCCACCGTCTCGTCCAGGATCTCCGGACGATCCGCGTGCCAACCACGGTGCAGGCGATCCTGGCGGCGCGGATCGATCGGCTGGCACCCGAGGACAAGCGCCTGCTGCAGACCGCTTCGGTCGTCGGCAAGGACGTGTCGTTTACGGTCCTGCGGGCGATCGCCGAGCTCCCCGATGCGGCGCTGCGCGAGGGGCTCGCTCGCCTGCAGGTGGCGGAGTTCCTCTACGAGACACGCCTGTTCCCCGAGCTCGAATACACGTTCAAGCACGCGCTGACCCACGAGGTTGCCTACGGCAGCATCCTCCAGGAGCGGCGTCGGGCTCTCCACGCTCACGTCGTCGACACCATGGAGGCACGCCACGAGAGTCGGTTGGGCGAGCACGTCGACGCGCTCGCGCATCACGCAGTGCGAGCAGAGCGGTGGGATCGGGCCGCTCGTTACCTCTATCAAGCGGGCGAGAAGGCCTTCGCCAATGCCCGATATCATGCCGCGGCCACATTCTACGAGGCCGCGGTGGAGGCGCTCGACCGGCTCGGCGGCGCCGCCGATCTCGCCTTGAAGGTCGATGCGTGCCTCGAGCTATGGGCGGCCCGGTCGTCCGTCGGACAGTACGACAGATTTGCCGAGCTCGCGGACAAGGCTGAGACGCTGGCCCGTGCCCTCGACGACGGTCCACGGCTGGCCCAGGTCCAGTTGAGGCGCGCTCAGGCCATAGCTGCCACGTGCGTGATGCCGGGGACCCTGCAATCGGCCATAGAGGAGGCGCGCGAAGCATTCGAACGCGCCAGTCCCAACGACCTGAGAACTCGGAGCTATGCACGCTTCATCATCGGGCACGCCTCACGCGATCTCGGCCGTATTCCTGAGGCCGTGAGGGAGTTCACCGCGGGCATCGCGCTGTTCGAGGGTGTGGATCGATATGGTCAGGACACCGGCTTCGCGGTGCCGATCTGCGTGAGCCTGGGCGCCTGGTGCTCGGAAGCATACGCAGCCGCGGGCGAGTTTCAGAAGGCCCTCGTCGCGGCGAGAGACGCGCTGCGAACGGCGACCGATATTCATCACGCCTCGAGCCTCGCGACCGCCAACATGTTCCTGGGGTCGGTCCACAGCGCCCGCGGTGAGATGGACACCGCCGTGCCGTTTCTCGAGCGCGGGTTCGCCATAGCGTCGGAAAACGATCTGTATCTCGGGACAGTTCGAGCCGCTGCGCTCCTTGCCTATGCGCTCGTCATGCTGGGTGAGCGCGATCGCGGTCTAGAATATCTCGCGCGAGCTCGCGCGCGATCTGCCGAGGCACACGTGGCACACCACGGACCGGCGACGGGCTACGGAACGGTAACGGCCAGTACCTATCTTGTCGCGAACCGCGCGAGAGAGGCCGCCATCGAGCTGCGGCAAGGGCTGGCTGTTGTGGCGGCCCGAAATGCGCGCGGCTACCGGGCTTCACTGCTACGTCTGGAGGGCGACCTTCTGGCGCAGCAGAACGCCGCCGGCGCGTGTGAGCGCCTTCAGGAAGCTCTCACGCTGGCGGTGGAGCTCGCGCTGCGCCCCGAAGCTGCCCACTGCCACCTCGACCTGGGCATGCTATATCGGCGCACGGACAAGAGCGAGGAAGCCCGCGAGCACCTGACCGCCGCGACGTCGATGTACCGCGACATGGGTATGACTTACTGGGGGAAGCGGGCTGAGGCAGAGCAGCTCACGTAGCAGAGAGCGCGGGGAAACTGCGGGTCGCTTCCAAGGGATAGCCATTTTACCGCGCTGCGTCGGGCGTGTAGAGGAAGGCGAGTCGGTCAAGGTCTCCCTTGCGGACGGCATCCTCGAACTGGCGATTGATGGCGGCGATCTCCGATTGGCTCATGTGCAACTCCTACCGGCCGGAGGCGGGATTCTACCGATCGTGGCCCCGACAAGGCCCCCAACCCCCCGGCCCCCGGCTCGTCGCGCTCCTCGATCACCCGCGAGGGCGTTGTGGTAGTCCCATGCCGCCATCCGTGTGTGCGGTGCAGCTAACGGAGGCGGATCTTGCCGCCGCCGGGCAGACCGCCGGGGCCGGGTCCGAGGCCGCCGGGTGGCATGCGGTCGGGGACGATGATCGAGGACGCGGCTTCCCGGCGGAGCTGCTCGATCTCCCGCCGGGTGCGCTCGATCGCCTCGTTGGCGCCGGCGGCGAACCGATCGATCGCGTCGGCGAGCGAGGTGGCCGGGATCTCGAAGGCGAGCGGCAGCAACCCGCCTGGCGTCAGGATCTGGGTCTCGCCCACGTAGAGCACCGCACGGCTCGCATCCGGCAGGCCGCCGGCGGTCACCGGCGTCATCACGCGGATCGTCCCGATCCTCCGGTCCGTGTAGACATCTTCCCGGTAGAGGGAGGCGGGGTCCATCCTCAGTTCGAGGGCATTGGGCTGGTCCGTCATGGTATGAAGAATACCCCCGAGGGAGGACAAGATGAAGATCAAGGCTGCGAACGGGCTGGCGCGCATCCTCAAGGCCGAGGGCATCCCCTGGGTCAGCTGCTACCCCACCAACCACGTGAACAACGCACTCGGTGAGGAGGGCGTGCCCATCCTCATGATGGGCGAGGAGCGCTTCGCCGTCGCCGTGGCCGACGCCTTCTCGCGGGTGACATGCGGCAAGCAGATCGGCGTCTGCACCGTCATGGCCAACCTCAACGCCGCCGGGATCCAGATGGCCTACGGCGCCATCGCCCAGGCCTGGGAGGACTCGTCCCCCCTGCTGGTCATCGCCGAGGGCGTGGGGCAGGGCGGCAGCCGGCACACGCACTACGACATGGCCGAGGCCTTCAAGTCCGCCACCAAGTGGGTGGGGAAGGTCGACCGTGCCGAGCTGGTCCCCGACTACGTGCGGCGCGCGTTCACCCAGCTCCGCTCGGGCCGCCCCGGTCCCGTGCTGCTCATCGTGCCCCGCGACCTGGGCGAGTACGACCCGGACGAGCACCCGTACGCGCCGGTCAAGGGCTGGCGCTCGGGTCCCGATCCGGACGACGTGACGGCTGCCGTCAAGACGCTGCTGGCTGCCCGAGACCCCCTGCTGTACGTGGGCGAGGGCGTGTACTACGCCGACGCCACCGCCGAGCTGCTGCAGTTCGCCGAGGCGGCCCAGGTGCCCGTGCTGACGACGTTGAAGGCGAAGGGCGCCTTCCCGGAGAACCATCCTCTGTCGGTGGGCGTGCGCGGCTCGCTGGCCGAGCATTTCCTCCGGAAATGCGACGTGCTCTTCTCGATCGGCTCGAGCCTGTTCCCCAACCGGTTCAGCCACGCCGTGCCCGACGCCGAGAAGAAGACGATCGTGCAGTGCACCGTGGACACGCTCGACATCAACCGCAGCTACGAGACGCGCCAGGCCGTGATCGGAGACGCCAGGCTCACGCTGGCGGCCCTGGTCGAGGAGGTCGGCAAGCGCGGCGGCCCGGCCAGGAAGCCGGGGCTGCTCGAGGAGATCCGCGCGGCCCGGCAGGTGTTCCAGGCGAAGTTCCGACCGTTGATGGAGTCGAACGAGACCCCCATCAATCCCTACCGGGTGATCGGCGAGATGATGAAGGTGCTCGACCCCCGCAACTCCTTCGTCACCGCCGACTCCGGCAACACGCGAGACCAGGTCAGCACGGTCTACGAGGCGCAGATCCCCCGGGGCCACCTCGGCTGGGGCAACGTCTCCACGCTGGGGTTCAGCCTGGCCGGCGCCGTCGGCGCCAAGCTGGCGTATCCCGGGCGGCAGAGCGTGTTCGTCACCGGCGATGCGGGCGTGTGCTACATGATGGGCAACTTCGAGGCGGTGGCACGGTACAAGATCGGGGTCACGGCGCTGCACATCAACAACGGCGGCTACTCCGGTTACGGCCCCGGCTTCTGGGGCGGAGGCCACGATCCCTACACCTGGAAGGTCTCCGACCATGGTTCGGCCTGCATGGCCTCGATGGCCAGGGCGGTGGGCTTCCACGCCGAGGACGTGACGGAGCCGTCGGAGATCGCCCCCGCGCTGGAGCGCGCCCTCGACGAGAACGCCAAGGGCCGGCCCGCGTTCCTGGAGTTCATCTGCGCACACCATCCGGTGCACGGCGGCTGGGTCCGCCCGGGGGGATAGGCGTCGCGGGCGAGGGGAGCCGACGGACTACGCGGCGCGGCTGCTGCGGCGCTGGGCGACGAGGCGCGTGACCAGCCAGGTCGCGAGGGCGGCGGCGATCACAGCCTGCGCCGTGAAGGTCACCACACGGAGGTTCTGTTGCATCACGTCCAGCGTCGCGCCGCTCGCGTAGCCGATCAGGATGAAGAGCCCGGCCCACGCGCAGCAGCCGATGGCGTCGAAGGCGAGGAACCGCCGGAAGGGCATGCGTGTGAAGCCGGCCAGCGGGGCCAGCAGCACGCGGGCGCCGACGACGAAGCGGCCGAACACCACGGTGGCGGAGCCGGGCTTGAACCGCGGCGACCGACCCAGGCGCGCGAGGATGCGCGTCCCGCTGGTCCGGCCGATCCAGTAACCGAGGCTGTCGCCGGCGAGGGCGGCGGCGGCGGCGACGGCGAGGCCGAGAAGGGGGTCGAGATGGCCGGCCTTGGCCACCGCGCCGAACGCCAGAAGCAGCAGCTCACCAGGGATGGGCAGGCCCGCGTTGTCGAGCAGGATCGCGGTGAAGACGATCCAGTAGCCGTAGGCCACGAACATCCCAACCATGAGCTCTGCGGTCAGCGTCACGTTTCCTTTCCTCCCGGCATCCGCCATGAGCAACGGCCATACCATGGCTGAGACACGCCGTAACTCCGCATCGATTCGGGTCGTTTGCCCTAGGATGCGGTAGGGGACTGGGGAGTGCCCGGTTCTGAACCACCCGCCATGGCGCGATATCGACCAGCAGCCGTTGTCGCTCTCATCGTCGGTCTGGCGCTGGGGTCCCTGCAGATCGTGCGCGCGGACCCCACCTCGCCGGCCGTCGAGGAGCGGCGCCAGTCGCCCTTCGCGCCCGACGCCGAGAGCGAGTACAACCGGGGCGTACGCGCACGGGTTGCCGGCAACTGGGCGGCGGCGGTGGACGCGCTCCGCGCCGCCGTCGTGAGGCGCCCCGCGTTCCCCGACGGCTGGAACGAGCTGGGCTACGCGCTGCGCCACCTGGGCCGGTACCAGGAGTCGCTCGACGCCTACGGCGAAGCGTTGCGCTTGCGGCCCGACTTTCCCGAGGCGCTCGAGTACCTGGGCGAGGCCTACGTGCAGATGGGCCGGCTGGACGACGCGCGCCGGGTGCTCGAGCGCCTCCGCCCGCTCGACGCCGCCCGTGCGAGGGAACTGGCCGAGGAGATCAGCAAGGGCGCGGGGGCGTCACGCTGATCAGAACCGGGAGGCCGCGAGCCTGACGTCGGCCTGCGCCCACGCCTTCCGGAAGGCCTCGTCCGTCCGCGACGCTTCGTCGCCCTTGCCTTGCGCCCGCAGGCTCTGGGCGAGTCCGAAGAGCGACCAGCCGTTGCCCGGGTTCTGCCGGAGATCGTCGCGGTAGACCTTCTCGGCGTCGGCGGCCCGGCCCGCCTGCAGGAGGACGGCGCCAAGCGCCTGCCGCACGGGGAAGTACCAGGGCGGGGGCTCGGTGAACCAGTGCGTGTCCTGCTCGGCCACGGCCGCGCGCAACAGTCGCTCGGCTGTGGCCACGTCGCCGGCCTTCGCGGCGATCTCCCCGGCCAGCACGTTCGCCGCCAGCTGGAGCATGTTCCGGGCTCGGAAGAAGAAGGCCACGGTGCGCTCGGCCGGCACCGCGTTCAGGATGGCCTCCAGCTCCCCCAGCTCCTTGCGCGCCGCGGCCGCCTGGCCCTTGCCGTTGAACGCCAAGCCGCGCGCGTAGTGCCAGACGCCGCGAGCGTAAGGCCAGTCGCGCGGCGGCGCCGGCTGGCCCAGCACCTCGTCCCAGCGCCCGAAGCGAACCAGGGCCACGATGGGAGCGGCCGGGGCGGTCTCCATGTCGGGCATCTGCTTGACCATCTCGGGCGGCGCCTTGTCCGCGAACTCGCGCGCGGCGCGCACGGTCTCGGCGCTGCGGCCCAGCATGCTGGCCGACTGCCAGATGAAGTCGATGTTGTGGGGATAGTAGAGACCGCGGTAGATCGGGCTCGGCTGCGCCGTGTTGAAGTAGGCGACGTCGGCCTTCGCCGCCGCCGCATTCACGGTCACGGCGTCTGCGTAGCGTCCCACGCGCCAGTAGATGTGCGAGGGCATGTGGACCAGGTGCCCCGCGCCGGGCAGCAGCGGCAGCAGGCGGTCGGCGGCGGCCTCGGCGCGGCCGGGCTCCGGGCCCGCCTCGACGGCGTGGATATACAGATGGAGCGCGCCGGGATGGTTCGGATTCCGGGCGATCGCCCGCTCCAGCGCCTGGATCAGCTCCTCGGTGCCCGGGTGCGGCGTGCGCTCGGGCGTCCACAGGTGCCACGGCCGCAGGTTCATCATGGCGTCGGCGAAGAACGTGGCCACCTCGAGATCGTCGGGGAACTGCCGGGCCACGTCCCGCATGGCGTCGGCGTACGCGCGGCCGAGCGCCTCGGGCCTGGCGGCGGGATCGGCCGAGTGGCGCCTGGCGAGCGCCTCGATCAGCGCGCGCTCCACCGGCCGCGCGCCGGCGGCCCGCTTCCGCGCCTCCTGCACCGCGGCCAGCGCCCTCTTCTCGCGCTCGGCGTCGGTCGGGTGGTTGTAGTTGCCGCCCTCGGTGATCGCGACGCCCCAGAAGCACATGGCGCAGGCGGGGTCGAGCCGCGCGGCCTCGCGGAACGCGCGCTGGGCCTCGTGATGGTTGAAGGCGTAGACCAGGCGCAACCCCTGATCGAACCAGCGCTGGGCATCGGGGGACGCCGTCGTGATCCGGTACGAGTAGGTGCCGAGCGTGTCGTACAGCACCGGGCGTCCGGCGCCCGCCTGCCCATGCGCCATGCCGCCGTGCTGCATCGCGCTCTGCGGGGTGTCCGGCCGCGGGCCGGAGCAGGCGACGATGACGACCGGGAGCGTCAGGCGAACCGCCCAGCGACGAAGTCTCATCTCTGTTGCCTCCCTCGTCCATCGCCTCGCCCCGCTAGGGAGCCGGCTGGATCGTGAGCTCTCCCGTGGAGCGGAAGGTGACGGCATAGACGCCCGCCTTCTTGAGCTTCGTGGAGACGGCCTCGCCATGCAGGGCGCGCACGCCGCGGCGCTTGGCCTCGACGGGGTCGTTGGCCAGCGTCCAGAACTGCGCCCACAGCTCCCGTTCGAAGGCGCTCGGCGCCTTCTCGGCGGCGTAGGCCTGGGGCATCTGCCCCTCCCGGTCGAGCACGTGCGCGTCGACCGGCCGATGGCGATCCCCGAAGATGCGGCGGAACAGGAGGAGGGACCGGCCCTTGAGCGCGTCGCCGGCGGTCACGAAGGCATCCTCGAACTTGATCACCAGCGCGTCGACGTAGACCTCGTCACCGCTCACCGAAAACTCCCGAAACTCGCCGATGGACTCACCGCGCGAGTCGAGCTCGCTGAACCGGATGCGGGTCACGAGGTGCCCATCCGAAGCGGGTGTCTGGTCCAGCACGACGATCCGCGCGCGACGCTCGGTGTGCCGGAGGAGCCGGACGGCCGCCTCGAGCGCCTGGGCGTGTTCCCTGAGCGCCCGGATCTGTTCGTCCCGCTCCGCCAGCTTCCGTTCGAGCTCGCGACCCGGCGCCAGCACCACGCGGTCCGCCACGTAGATGCCGCCGGCTCCGGCACCGACCAGCAGGACGGCCCACAGCAGCGTCGAGCGCCCGGCAGCCATCTCGGGGTCGATACTGCCGCGGCGGCCGCAGCACCGTCAAGGATTGCGTGGTCACGGCGCCGCGTCGCGGCCGTAGTACCACCGATGCAGGCGCCGTGGCGAGGCGCCGAGGAAATAGAGCAGCCGGAGCGTCCACATGAGGAGCACCGTGCGGACGGGACCCTCGCGCTCCCACTTTCGCGCCGATGTCGTGACGCGCAGCCGCCCGCCGACCACGCGGGGGGCGCAATCGCGGCCTGGACGGCCTCGAGAGCGCCCTCGGGGAGGCCCGTGTCGGCGTGGAGGAATACGAGAAGCTCCCCGGCGGTGGCCCGAGCGCCGGTCGACGGTGGCATCCCGGCTGCCCCCGTCGACCACGACGACCACGCCCAGCGTGATCGGCCACCTCGCGCCCCGTGCGCGGCCGGCGCTCATGCGAACCGATGGCGGCGCCACGGCCAGCCCGGCTCGAGGATGGTGCCGGGCGTGGTGATCGTGGCAAGGGCCTCGAGCCCGGTGAGCAGGATGGTCCGTTGCTGGGCCACGTCGAAGGCCTCGCCCATCGGGTGACCGAACGGATAGCGCAGGTAGAGGGCGCGCGGCGGCTTCACCTTCCGCGTCACCTCCCTCTGGAGCGTGACCCCGATCGTGGGAATGCCCCGCGCCTCGATCGCCCGCTGGACCAGACCCACGGTCTGGTTGCAGAGCCCTCAGGCCGGGGTGAGGAAGACCGCGTCCGCCCCGTCGGCGGCGAGGCGGGCGGCGACGTCGAGCCCGGTACGCTCGATCAGGGTCCGGAGGTGAGCGCCGTCCACGTGCCCCATGAAGCTGTAGATCCACGGGGCGATCCCCCCGATCCGGTTCTCGTCGCGCAGCTCGCGCAGCCGATCCACCGGCAGCACGACGTTGAGGTCCCGGTCGGCGGCGGCGTGGTCGTAGTACTTGTGCGTGATCGTGAGGGCCTCCCGCGGCGTGTCCGCCGGGATCACCCGGAAGCTGGGGTCGCCGTCGGGGTCGTCCATGTCGAACGGCCGGTCGGTCGCGAGGTGGACGCCGGCCGTCGTCACCAGCGCGACGACGGCCTCGGCGAGCGGCGTGCGCAGGGGGGCCCACGGGACGGTGGTGGCCTCGACGAAGCGGTGGTGCCGCGCCCACTGCGCACCGATCCACGGCACCCGCTTGAACAGCTGCACCGCGACGCGATTGACGAGGTTCCGGCGCACGGCGAGCCTCAGAACTTCCCGCGGGCCCGTTCCTTCGCGGGCAGGTTCTCGAGGCACGTCGTCCACCAGCCGGTGCGCAGCGTCTCGGCAAACTCCGCCGGCAGGCCCTCGCGCTCGATGTCGCGGGCGACGCTCTCGTGGTCATAGTGTACCGGCACGAACTCGACGGACAGCTCCGGCGTGGCCGTCAGCACGGTGTACCAGACGTTGGTGGACCCGTCGTTCTCGGGCCGTCCGATGACGCCCACGTTCACCGCGTGGCGGCCCGCCGGCAGGGCGCGACGCCACTTGATCCCGGTGTGCGTGCAGAGCAGGACGTCGGCGGCGTGGTCGTCGAGGAGCCTCGCGAGCAGGCCGTCCGGCGTGGTCGTCTCCCACAGGAACTCGTTGACCATCCGGGGCGAGCCGTGGCTCATGAGGATCCGGTGCGGCCCCAGGCGGACCCGGAAGCCCGCCGGCAGTGAGCGGAGCCACGCGCGGTTGTCGAGCGAGGTGTTGCGGAAGGTGTAGCCGTAGCTGATCCGGGCATAGTGATGGTCGCGCGGGTCGGTGTAGCCGCACGCGCAGTCGTCGCGGCCGCTCGCCAGTGACGCGTCGTAGTTGCCCTGCATGACGCGGACCCCGGCCTCCTGGAGCAAGGGGTAGACGCGGTCCGGGTGGGCGCCGAAGCCACCCAGGTCGCCCAGGCAGAAGACGGCGTCCACGTCCCGCTGCCGGACGTCGGCCAGCGTCGCGGCCAGCGCCGCCGCGTTGCTGTAGACGCCGCCGAAGACCGCGATCCGCCGGTGCTCGCTCAGAAGTTCCGGCACGACATCCCCGTCCGATGGCAGGTGACGCACGCGGTGTGGTAGAGCGGGGCGGGGCGGAACGCGGCCTCGAGACTGCCGGACGACAGCCGGGCGCCCGGGAGCCCGGCCAGGATCGGGCACGCGTACACGCCGCCGTCGGCCACCACGCGCGTCTCCGCGCACTGGAGCATGCCGCGGTCGAAGCCCTCGAGCGCCGCGTCGGTGAGCCGCTCCGCCCGCCGTCCTTCGAGGCGTCCCACCGCGAAGACCGGGATGATCTTCACGCGGGGCCGCGCGATGCCGATCGAGCGCAGGAAGCGATGGAAGCGCTCGTACAGCCCGCCCTCGGCGGTCGTCTCTTCCCGGAGGATCTCCGTCACGGCGACGATCGGCAGCAGCCCCCGGGCCTCGAGGAGCTGCAGCGTCCGGACCGTCCGCGAGAACGCGCCCCTGCCGCGGACCCGATCGTTCCGCGCCTGCTCGACGTCGTCCAGGCTCACCCGGATCTCGAGCGAGTACCGCGCGCGGTCGGCGAGCGCCCGCAGCGCGTCGGCCGTGGCCACCGTCAGCGCCGTGCCGTTGGTGAGGACGGTGGTCGGGGCAACCACCAGGCTCGCCTCCAGCAGCGGCAGGATCTGCCGGTGCAGGAAGGGCTCACCGCCCGTGAAGTAGATCTCCCGGACACCCAGCCGCTCGGCCTCGGCCAGGGCGTGATGCACGACGGCGGGCGCGAGCGGCCTGAGCCAGGGGTCGGTCGGCCCGCTGGCGTTGAGGCAGTGGGTGCACTCGAGGTTGCACCAGGTGCCCGTGAGCTGGATCCACAGGGCGCCGAGCCGCGCGAAGGGCGCCGTCGGCGCGCGCACGCCCTCGGGCGCCAGCACGGGCGGCGGGATCGTCATCGCTCGGGCCACCTCTGCCTGGAGATCAAGACACCAGCAGCATGCGCGGCGGTGCGGCCGCGGGTGTCACATGCGTGTGAAATCACCGGGGCCGATCACGCGGCGGGTCGGGTGCGTGCCGTCGCCGAACGTCGGCTGCCACGACGAGTGCTTGCCGGCGCCGCCGACGACGATGACGGTGATGTCCTCGGGCTTGCGCACGATGGGCACCATGGTGTCGGGCGCGTCCACGACGTGGTGCCGCTCGATCTGCTGCCGCCGGTACTCGGCGCCCAGGCGGGCCAGCGGGAAACGCGCGTGCTCGAACAGGAACTCCTTGATCTGCTGCTTGCTGTATCCGTCACGGGCGATGGTGGCGGCGTGCTCGGGGCCGAGCGACAGCACCGGCCAGCCCCGGCCGAGCAGGTTGTTGCTGCCCGCCTGGCCCATGGCACCGGCCACGGTGAGCAGGACGCCCAGGCCGGTGCTGCTGTAGTGGTCCTGGATGTTGTGCGGCGCCTCGCAGCCGAACGCGGTGACCGTGCTCGTGTCGGACGGCAGCCCCGTCTCGACGTGCAGCGGCGCCCACGGGCTGTCGGCCTCGTTCTCGGCCACGCAGTAGGCGATCTTGGCCGGGCTGCCCTGGGTCGCGCGGTCGCCGCTGCCCGGCAGCCCGCCGCCCACGTTCATCAGGACGAGGCGCACCGCGCGCCCGATGGTGACGTTGGCGCGGAAGCCCTGACCGAACGCGTTGTAGCCGGAGTTCAGGCCGATCCCGCGGGCGATCGGCCCGTTGACCACGAGCAGCGGGGCCACCGGGTGCGTGGTGGCCTGGACGGAGTCGAGGTTGAACAGCGGGTCGGCCAGCGCCTCGACGGCGGCGAGGACGACGGGAAAGTACTCCGGACGGCAGCCGGCCATGACGGCGTTGATCGCGAGCTTTTCCACCGTCGCCTCGCCCTGACGCGGCGGCAGGATGCCGACGATCTCGCAGGGGTCGCGGTCGGTCACTCGCAGGAACTCGCGCACGCGCGCCTCGGTGGGCGGGACGATCGGCAGCCCGTCCGTCCACCCTCGCTCCTGGTAGTGCGCGTCGGCTTCCTCCCAGCTTCCGTGGAACTCGAAGACGGCGGCGGCGGGCCCGCGCTCGCTCATCGCCCCAGCACCGCTTTCAGGACCGACTCCAGCGCGAGGTCGGCCTTGCGGACCACCTCGTCCTCATGGATGCCGCCGAGCGGATGGGGCACGAGGGCCAGCGGCAGGGCCTCGATCCCGCGGTTCCGCGCCTCCAGGCGCGCGAGCGCCTCGAACTCGAACGTGCCCATCGTCGCCGTCGGAACGCCGCGCTGCTCGAGCATGATCGAGCCGTGGATACTCCACGACGTGCACGACCCTCAGTCGGCGCTGCCGACCAGGGCGAAGTCGCACTGCGACAGGGCCTCCAGCACCTCCGGCTTCGGCGGGCCGGCCACGGGTTTCTCGCGCTTGACGATTTCGCCCACCCCGTGGCGCTCCTGGAGGATCTTCGCCACCGCCAGCATGAGCGTGCCGGCGTTGGCCTTGCCGTTGTCGAGGATGCCCACGCGCTTGCCGGCGAGACTGTCCAGGCGCGGGGCCAGCCGGGCGGCGACGGCACGGGGCTCGGCGGTCGGATCGTAGAGACGGATGCTCATGGTAGTCCTCCCTCGGGAAAGAGCTGTGGGCCCCAGGCGCGGACCGACACGGCGTCGGCGCGCAGGAAGCGAAAGCCGGCCAGGCCGGCGACGCGCGCGTCGAGGTCGGTGTCGCCGATGTGATAGTAGGCGGCCGCCGCGAACCCCGCCTTCACCTCGCCCAGGCGGTGCTTGAGCACGGTGAAGTCGGGGACGAGTCCCAGCCGCGTCCACAGGTCGCGCTGGTGGGCGACCGGCCGGTCCGAGCATGTGCCCACGACGTAGCCGAGGGTTTGCGCGATCCTCACGGCGCCGACGCTGATGATCCCCGGGGGCGCGCCGATCTCCAGGGTGCCGTCGATGTCGAAGCTGACGACCGTGCCCACGCGGCCGGGCCTCACCCCAGGAAACCGGCCAGGGCGCCGACGAACGCCTCCGGCTGCTCGTAGGGCAGCATGTGGCCCGCGCCCCCGAGCGTCTGAACACGGGCGCCGGGGATCAGCGTCTTCCAGCGGGCGGCGTACGCGGGCACGATGAGCCGGTCGGCGACGCCCCACAGCACGAGCGTCTCGGCGGTGAGCCGGTACAGGCGCTTGGAGAGCCGGCGGTTGGGGATCGGGAACAGGATCTTGCCCGCCATCGCCAGCCGCCGCTGAGTGCCGAGGTAGAACTCCTTGAGCGCCTCCATGTCGGAGAGATCGGCGCCGCCGGTGAGCAGCGCCTGGCCCGCCTGGGCGTCGTGGAACAGCAGCTCGGCCAGCTGGGCCGGCAGCACGGCGAAGATGTCGGGGATCGGGTGCTCGTCGAGCCAGAGCCCGGCCGGGCTCACCAGCGCGAGCCGGCCGACCTCGCGCGGCGCCAGGCACGCCATCTCGGCCGCGATCATCCCGCCCATCGAGTGGCCGACGAGATGCGGCTGCCGCAGCCCCAGCGCGTCCACGAGGTCCCAGCCGTGCAGCGCGAAGTCGAGCATGTCCTCGAGCAGCTCCTCGCCCGTGGACTCGCCGTAGCCCGGCCATTCGGGCGCGAAGATGTGATAGCGGCGCGCCAGGTCGTCGAGGAATGGGTTGTCGCGGAGCAGCCCGCCGGCGCCGTGCAGGAACACCACGGGCGCGCCGCGGCCACCCTCCAGCACCCGGCAGCGGGTGCCCTTCTTCGTGTCGACTGCGCCCCACTTCAGCGAGGCCATACAACCCCTTGCTTGTCGGCGCCCGGCCGTTGCTCCTCCGGGCGGAGGCGGTCGTCCATCGGGTGCATCCACCAGCGCTCGTCGTGCTTCCACTCGGGCCAGAGGTCGCGCAGGTGCGGCATGACCTTCTCGGCGAAGAGCTTGGTGGAGTGACGGGTCTTCCAGTCCGGCATGTCGCCGTTGTGGAACAGGCAGAAGAGGTGGCCGATGCGCAGCCCCTTGATGCACTCCTCGAGCTGCTGGCGGACGGTTTCCGGGCTGCCGGCGATGACGAAGCGCTCGTCCACGAGCTGCTTCCAGGTGAGGTTCTCGAGGATCTTCTGACGGGCGAGCGTGAGCTGGGCCAGCGCCCCGTACTTGATGGTGGCCACGGTCCGGTAGCCGGGCGGGTCGGCGAAGGGCGGGAAGATGTGCAGGCAACGGTTGAAGAAGTAAAGGCAGTGCTCGGCGTAGAGCCGCTCGGCCTCGGCGTCGGTGTCAGCCACGCAGATGATCTGGGCGAAGGCGGCGCGATAGGGTGACTCGTCCTTCCCGCGCCGGGCCACCCGCTCCCAGTACCCGTCGAGGAGCGACTTGCCGCGGAGGTAGCCGAAGAACGAGAGATAGGAGTAGTTGTAGTCGTGGTCGAGGCAGAAGTCCCACGTCTCGATGGAGCCGCCGCCGGGGATGTAGATGGGCGGGTGCGGCTTCTGGATGGGCTTGGGCCAGCAGTTCACCCAGCGCAGCTGGGTGTACTTGCCGTCGAACGCGAACGGCTCGTCGCTGGCCCAGGCCTTCATGATCAGGTCGTGGGCCTCGCGATACTTGTCGCGCGTGAGGGCGGGAATCTGCCCGTAGCAGAAGTTGGTGTCCATCGAGGTCCCGACCGGGAACCCGGCCACCAGGCGACCGCCGGAGATCACGTCGAGCATCGCGAACTCCTCGGCCACCCTGATCGGAGGATTGTACCCGGCGATCGAGTTGCCGATCACGCAGAGCGCCGCGCGCGACGTCCGGCGCGCCAGCGTGGCGGCGATCAGGTTGGGCGACGGCATCAGCCCGTAGCCGTTCTGATGGTGCTCGTTGCATCCGATCCCGTCGAACCCCAGCGTCTCCGCGTACTCGAGCTGGTCGAGATACGTGTGATAGACGTGGTGGCCCAGGCGGGGATCGTAGAGCGTGTTGGGAATGTCGACCCACACCGAGCGGTGCTGCTGCCGGAAGTCGTCCGGCAGGTAGGGCCACGGCATGAGGTTGAACCAGGTGAACTTCACGCTCGGGCCGCCTTCACCGGCCAACCCAGCCAGTCGCACACACCGCGTCCCATCACCCAGTCGAGGTCCTCCCCCTTGAGCCAGGGCAGGTGCTCGGTGAAGAGGGTGACGCACTCGTAATAGGTGCAGGGCATGCGCGTGAGATCCGTGCCCCAGAACGTCCGCGTCGGCCCGAAGGCCTCGACCAGCGTGCGGATGTGCGGGTGCAGGTCGCGGAACGGGTACTTCTCCTGGGAGAGCGAGGGCATCCCCGAGGCCTTCACGGCGACGTTGGGGTGCTTGGCCAGCGCGCACACGGCCGGCAGGTCATCGAAGACCTTGGGGCCCTTGCCGCGGACGTTGAGCCCCACGTGGTCGATGACAAGCTTGAGACCGGGATGCTTGCCGGCGATGCGGTCGAGGTGGTCGAGCATGCCAGGCATCAGCACCATCAGCGGGATGCCCGCCCGCTCCGCCGCCGGCCACAGCCAGTCGCCGGTGCCCTCGGTGAGGAAGTGGCGGTAGTGCTCGTTGTGGAAGGTGAAGCGCATGCCGAGCATCCCCGGCTGCTTTCGCCAGTCGGCCACCAGGGCGCGGCTGGCGGGATCGCCCATCGCCAGCCGCCCCATCACCGCGAACCGGTCGGGATAGGCGCGCGCCGCCTCCAGGGCGACGTCGTTGCGGTCACCCTCCCAGGAAGGCGGCACGATGACGACCCGGCTGACGCCGGCCAGGTCCATCTGGAACAGCATCGCCTCCTTGCTGATCGGGTAGGGCTTCTGCGCCTCCGCCGCGCGGCCGGGCGGCCACGGGCGGGCGGGAGTGTCGGCGGCCCAGAGGTGCACTTGCGAGTCGGCGATCAGCATGACGTTCGGGTCCTTTCTCCGTTCTCAGCGGGCCGACAGGATCATGGGAATACCCTCGGCCGGCCGCAGCGTGACGCTCAGCATCGGCTTCACGGACGTTCCGGGCGCCGGGCTGAAGCGGAATCGCTGCGCGATCGTGGCCAGCAGCAGCGTGGCCTCCATCGTCGCGAACGTGTTGCCGATGCAGAGGCGCGGGCCGCCGCCGAACGGGAAGTAGGCGTAGCGCGGCAGCCGCTTGGCCAGGTCGTTCTCCCAGCGGTCGGGCTGGAAGGCTGCCGGTTCGTCGAACCAGCGCGGATCGCGGTGGACCACCCACTGGCTCATGACCAGCACGGTCTCCGGGGCGATGGTGTGGCCACCGACCTCGCACGACTCGGCCACCCGCCGGGTCATCGAGTACACGGGCGGATAGAGACGCATGGATTCGGTGACGACCATCTCCGTGTAGCGCAGGCGGGGCAGGTCGGCGACCGTCGGCAACCGCCCGTCCAGCACGTGCCGCAGCTCGCCGGCCAGCCGCGCCTCCACCTCCGGGTGCTGCGCGAGCAGGTACCAGGTCCACGACAGCGAGACGGCGGTGGTTTCGTGCCCGGCCAGGAACAGCGTCATGATCTCGTCGCGCACCTGCCGGTCCGTCATGCGGCTGCCGTCGTCGGCGTCCTGCGCGTGCAGCAGCAGCGAGAGCAGGTCGCCCCGGTCCTCTCCGCCGGCCCGCCGGGCCGCGATGATGCCGTAGACGGTTCGGTCGAGCCGCTCGACGGCGCGCCGCGCGCTCCGCCGTCCCGGCGTCGGCACGAAGGACGGCAGCTCGAACAGCCGCGTGCGGCGCCGGGCGAAGTCCTCCATCAGGACGTGCAACGCCTGGCCGACGTCCCAGCTGTCCCCGCTCACGTCGGCGTCGAACAGCGTCTTGGCCACGATGGCCTGGGTAATCGTCATCATGTCGGCGTGGACGTCGCGCGTCTCGCCGTCGTTCCAGCGCGCCATCGCACGGTCAGCGTAGGCGGCCATGACGTCGCCGTAGGCGGCGATGCGCTGGCGGTGGAAGGCCGGCTGGATCAGGCGGCGCTGGCGCAGCCAGTGCTCGCCCTCGCTCAGCAGGAGGCCGTCGCCGAGGACCGGTCGCAGCGTCTGGATGAGGACGGTCTTGGTCGTCCGGCGCGCGTGCGTGGTCAGCACCTCTTCGATGAGGTCCGGGTGAGAGAGCAGGATCAGCCGGCGCCGCGGCACCCGCAGGGGCACGACGTCCCCGTACTGCCGCGCGCAGGCGGCGAAGAAGCCGAGGATGTCGCGGCGGAACTCCGGCAGGGAGCCGACGAGGACGTGCCCCTTGGGGCCGGGCGGCAGCATGGCTGAACGTTACTCCAATTCTGCGAGCGACGCGACGGGCACCGGGACCTCCGCGCCGTTGCGCTCGGCCGAGACGTAGCCGGCGTACAGGGTGGCGACGGTGTCGTGGGCGACGGTCGCGCCCGACTGTGGCGCCCGTCCGGTGGCGCAGCACTCGAGGAAGTCCTGCATCTCGCCGTAGAAACCCTGTTGCCACTCCTCGTCGGCGGCGGGGTGGCTCCAGCCTTCCTTGGTCCCGATCTTCTCGACGACGTACACGTCCTTGAACTGGGCCGCCGCCGGGTTGTAGGTGTCGAGCAGGTTCACCGGGTTCAGGCGACAGGTCGTGCGGTGGTTGTTGGCGAACACCTCGAGATAGTTGTGGACGCCGCCCAGCACCAGCTCCGTGGCGAAGACATCGGCCACGGTGCCGTCGTCGAAGGCGACGTGCAGGGCGCTGTAGTCCTCGACGTCGTCGTAGTCCGTTCTCAGATGTCCCCGGTCGCGGAAGGCGGGCAGGCGCGTGATCTCGTGGACCCGGCAGGAGACCGTGGCCGGGCGGATCGGCCGGCCGTGGCGCGCGCGCCCCTCCACCTGCTTCAGGTAGAGACAGGCGGTGAGCGGATGGCAGCCCTTGCCGACGAGCGAGCCGCCCCCGGCGTGGCGCCAGATCCCGTACACGGGCGAGTGCGAGCCGCTGTGCGACTCGCCGCCGAGCATCCAGAGGATCTGCGCGTCCGTCTTCTCGACGATCTCCCGTTCCTTCTGGACGGCCGGCGCGTAGATCCAGTTCTCGGCGTACCCCAGGACGACGCCCCGCCGGCGTGCCGCCGCGACGATCCGGCTCGCGCTCGCGAGCGCGTCCTTCAGCAGCGCCTCCTTGGGGGCGCGGTGGCCGGCGAACAGCCCGGCCGGCGGCCCGAAGGCGCCGGTGAACGGCTTCTCGATGAAGACGTGCTTGCCGGCCTCCACCGCCTCGAGCGCGACTGGCTCGTGGCACGCGGGCGGGGCGCACACGTCCACGACGTCCACGTGGGGCAGCATGGCCGCCAGGCTCGGGTAGGGCGTCGCCCCGCTCTCCCGGCCGAACGCCTCGCGCCGCTCGGCCGTGGGCGACGTCACCCCGGTCAGGCGCGCCTCGACGCCGTACACACGGCGGTAGGCGAGCAGGTGCAGGTGGGCGGCAAAGCGGGAACCGACGATGCCGATGCGGAGCGGGGCCACGGTGGCGGGATTCTACCGCGGCTAGCCTCGCGTGCCGCCGGCAGTTTCCGCTCGACAGCCTCCTGCGTGCGCACTCGCCGCGCGCCGGCAGCGCCGCGTGGAGGCCGCCCCACCTGGCCACCGGAGCGTGTGGACGCCCCTTCGGGTGCGCCCCGCGCGGAAAGCGAGGACCGACGCGCAATCGCCCTTCGGTGCACCCCGCAGGTCGCTGGAAAATTCGGGTATAGAGTCGCCCCAGCCGAAGGGGGACTCGCCATGGACGCCAACGCTGCAGCGGAACCACGGGCTCGCGCTGCTCGCCCCGGCCGCTGAGCGCGGCGTTAGCGAGACAGGGTGACGGCTCATCGGTGACGCTGGCATACAATTGGCCTCATGCCGACGCTCCTCCGGAGCGGACCTTATCGGGTCTTCTTCTACTCCGGGGACCGGGATGAGCCACGGCACGTGTATGTGGAGCGGGACGCGAATCGAGCCAAGTTCTGGCTCGAGCCGGTTCGGCTGGCCGAGAGCGATGGCTTGCGCGAGCGGAGATCCGACGCCCTGAGTGTGCCCACGGCCGCTCCGTGCGCCTGAGATGCGGACTGTAAACGGGCGTCGAACTTCCCGCTGCGCAGCCCGGAGCTCTCGCGGTGCTCGCTCCGGCCTCTGAGCGGGCGCGTTGGCCCAAGTTCAGCCAGAGTGGAAAGGAGGGATCCTGTGGTCGTTGATGAAGAGTGGAGTCGACTTCCCGAGCACTGGTGTTGCGCCTTTCGCCAGGCGTGGGCCGCCTACGTCGCAGGCACCATTCCGGTCGGCGCGGTCGTGGTCGACCCGCACGGGGTGATCGCCGCTCAGGCGCGCAATCGCATCTTCGACGCGGGCGACCCGCCACCTGGTCAGCTCGCCGGGTCATGGCTCGCCCACGCAGAGCTGAACGCCATCGCCCAGATCGACGCCGAGCGGTCGAGAACGGCCGAGGGGTGGGCCGTGTACTCGACCTGGGAGCCGTGCCCGCTGTGCGCTGGGGCCATCACCGTGGCCTTCCGCGGGCGCATCACGGTGGAATATGCCTGTCGAGACCCAATCAGCAGCGGGCTGCGCGTGCTGACGGACACAGACATCGGGCGCCGCCGCCAATGGCAGGTCCAGAAGCTGCGTGGGCTGTTCGCAGTCTTCGCCGAGCTGCTCCTGGCCGTGTACACCGTCGAGGCCCGTCCGACGAGCCTCACCGCTGCGCGCTACCGCGAGCCACCCTGGCGGCCGCTCATCGAGACCGCAGGCGTCGTCCTCGCCAGGGGGCGCGACCGGGGCGAGACCGTTGAACAGGTCGTGGCCACGGTTTGGGCAGCCATTGAGCAGGCACAGGTGGACACCGCGAGCGCCGCGTCCCCGGAAGCGCGGTAAGCCATCCGGCCCGGGAGGCAAGGTGGTAGGAACCGTTTCCATGGGTCGGTCCGGGCCTAGCAGGCCGCTCGACCCGACGGCCGAGGCGGCCGCGGGTCAGCGCTGGCGTTCGGCCGCTCACGGCGAAGCCAAGGAGGCGTGGTGATCCTCGATTTTCGGGCGGCCACGCTCGCTGACGCCGACTCCGTGGCGGACGTGTATCTCTGCTCTCGCAAGGAACTTGTGGCGTGCGCACCGCTGGCTCATTCCGATCAGGCCGTTCGCGAATGGATCCGCCAGCAGCTGATTCCCGCGGGTCGCACTACGGTCGCGGTCGTCGATGATCTGGTGGTGGGACTGTTGGCTGTGTCGAACGGTGCCGACTGTAGCTGGATCGACCAGCTCTATTTGCTTCCCGCGTGGGATGGCAACCAGGACGATGAGAATTCATCGGCGCGAGCGTCGACGGTATTCGCCCTCCGGCCGCTGACCGCGCCGTTCGGCGTCTCAGAGATGTAGTCACGGGACGTGGGTTTAGGAGATGAATCTCGTATTCACGGTGCGCGAGGCCAACGACCGGGGCTTCGAGTGTCTCGTGCTGGAGGATTGCGTCGCGTCCTACTTCCCGGAGTTCCACCGGGCCGCGCTGGCCATGCTGAAGGGGATCAGGGGCTGGGTGGCGGACTCCGCGCGCTTCCTGGCGCGCTCGGTCAGTACAGGGTCTTGAGGTTCTCCTGGGACTCGCGCTCGTACTGGTCCACCGTCTTTCCGGCCGGCTTCTCCGGCAGCAAGTCCCAGATCATGCGCTGCATCGAGCGCACCCCGTCGGCGTCGGGCCATCGCTCGGGCTCCCACAGCCCGGCGCGCTTGAACGCGCGGGCGCAGTGCATGAAGCACTGCTCGACCTCGACGACGAGGGCGGTGACCGGGCGCTTGCCGTTCACCGCCAGCCGGTCGAGCAGGGCCTCGTCGCGCACGATCCGGGCGCGGCCGTTCACCCGCAGCGTGTCCTCGCGGCCGGGGATCAGGAAGATCAGGCCCACGTGGGCGTTCTCGACGATGTTGCGCAGGCCGTCTATCCGGTTGTTGCCGAGGCGGTCGGGGATCACCAGGTGCTGGTCGTCGAGGACGTGCACGAAGCCGGGGGCGTCGCCCTTGGGTGAGACGTCGCAGCGGCCGTCGGCCCCGGCGGTGCCCATCACGAGGAACGGCGCGTGGGCGATGAACGCCCGGCAGTCCGCGTTGAGCGCCGGGCGCTCCTTGGCCACGGCCCGCGCGCCTGGCTGGCCGTAGAGATCCCGCAGCTCCTGCTCCGAGGTGATCGCGCGCTCCAGCATGTCGCCTCCGCTATGTCATCAGGCCGTAGAACTTCCCGGCGTTCTCGCAGGTGATCTTGTGGACCACGTCGGCCGGCAGGTGGCCGAACTGCTCCTCGATGTACTTGTCGGACTCGGGCCAGACGCCGTCGGTGTGCGGGTAGTCGGAGGCCCACATGAGGGTCTCGGCGCCCATCTCGTCGATGAGCCGGGTGCCGATTCGGTCGAACTGGAAGGTCGCCTTGCACTGGCGCCGCCAGTAGTCGCTCGGCTTCATGGTGAGCCCGAGGTCGCGGAAGCGGTCCTCCCACTCGAAGTCCATGCGGTCGAGCGCGTAGGGGATCCAGCCGATGCCGCTCTCGCCGAACGAGATCCGGAGATTGGGGTGGCGCTCCAGCACGGCCGCGCCGATGACGGCGGCCAGGATGTTGACGAGGTTCATCTGGAACCCCGACACGCCGACAAAGAGCGCCGCCCGCTTGCTGAGCCCGGTCGCCTTCTCGCGCGCCGCCGGTGACGTGCTCGGGAAGGTGTGGAAGTGCAGCGGCAGGTTCACGTCGCTGACGGCCTTCCAGAGCGGCTCCCACACCGGATGCCACATGGGCTCCATGTCCCACGAGCAGGACAGCTCCAGCCCGCGCAGGCCGAGCCGGGCCACGCGATGGATCTCCTGCACCGCGGCGTCGATGTCGCCGTAGGGCAGGCAGGCCAGCCCGATCTGCCGGTCGGGATAGTGGCGGCAGAAGTCGGCGAGCCAGTCGTTGTAGATGCGGAACATCTCGCGGGCCGCCTCGTGGTCGCTCAGGCGGGTGGCGGCGCCCAGGATGCCGAAGATGACCTCGGCCTGCACGCCGTCCCGCTCCATGTCTCGCAGTCGCAGGTGCGGGTCGGTCGGCCGGCGGATGCCCTTCTTGCCGTCCGCGTAGAGCCCGGTCTCGGCCATCTTGTCGACGCGGTAGTTCTGCCCGGGCACGAGCTTCTGGCCGGACGGCCCCACGCCGCCGACGAGACCGAACGACGTGCCGTTCTTGCAGGTCCAGTACGGCCCGTCGGGGCCGTCGGTGACGTACGGCATGCGCTCGCGCATCGCCGCCGAGGCGTTGGCGGTGAAGAGGTCGTCGGGCACCCAGGGCATGTCGATGTGGCAGTCGGCCGAGATCCGCGTGTAGGTGGTCATGATGGTCTCCGGGCCAGAGGCCCGCGCAGGAGTTGGCCCGGCAGCGCGCCGGTGTGCTTGCCGTCGCGGAGCAGCACCTCGCCGTTGACGATGGTGGCCGCGATGCCCTTCGCCCGCTGCACGAGGCGGCGGGCGCCGGCCGGCAGGTCGTGGACGACCTCCGGCATCTCGGGGCCGATGGTCTCGGGGTCGAACACGAGGAGGTCGGCGGCGAAGCCCTCGCGCACGAGGCCGCGGTCGGCAAAGCCCCAGGAGGTGGCCGGCACCAGCGTCAGCATCCGCACCGCCTGCTCCAGCGTGAAGGCCTGCCGCTCGCGCACCCAGTGGCTAAGAAGATGCGTCTGCAGCGAGGAGTCGATGATCTGCGAGACGTGCGCGCCCGAGTCGGAGAAGGTCACGACGGCTCGCGGATGTCGCATCATCTCGAGGACGTGGTCCTGGCTCTCATTGGCGACCGGGTGAATGAAGAACCGCTCCAGGTTCTTCTCCAGCGCCAGGTCGATCAGCGCCTCGGCCGGATCGACGCCGCGCTCGCGCGCGATCTCGGCGAGCGTGCGGTGCGGGCCCTCGACGCGGTCGTAGAGGAAGATCCACTCGTAGGGGAACGGCCGCGCCTCGGTGCCGAGCGTCTTGCGGTCGGGCGCGTCGTGGGCGCCCGCGACCAGCCACCGCTTGACCGCGGGGTCGCGGAGCCGCGCGCGTTGCTCGGTCAGCGGCAGCGCGCGGAAGGGCTTCCAGGCGGGCAGGTTGTCGAACGGCAGCTGGGTCTTGAACGAGAGCACGACGTTGAGGCCGCGGCTGTGGACCTGGGCGAACATCCGCCCGCCGGCGGCGGCCGTCTCGTCGAGCAGGTTCATGTAGTGCCGCCAGACCTCGGGCGCCTCCAGCCGGCTGAAGTTGCCGAACGTCACCGGGCGGCCGGTCTCGACGGCGAGGTCGCGCAGCCGCACGTGGTACTCGCGGAAGGCGGCCGGATCGGCCAGCTGGCGGCCGGCGGCCTCGCCGGCCAGCTCGAAGATGCCGGCGTTCAGCCCGCCCATCACGCCCACCAGGCGGCGGACCTCGTCCCAGCCGGCCAGTCGGCTGGCGACCGGCCGGCCGTCCGGCGTCTCGTGGATCGGCGAGCGCGAGGTCGTGAAGCCCATGGCGCCCGCCCGGATGGCGTCGCCCAGCTCGCGCTCCATCGCACGCAGGTCGTCCTCGGTGGCCGCCTCGTCGAAGGCGCGCTCGCCCATCACGTACGTTCTCAGCGCGGAGTGCCCCAGGTAGCCCGAGTAGTTGATGCCCTTGGGGAGGCGGCCGAGCGTGTCGAGGAACTCGGGAAAGGTCGTCCACTGCCACTCGATGCCCGCCGCCATGGCCTCGGCCGAGATGTCCTCGGCGCGCTCGAGGTTGCGCACGACCAGGTGCTTGTCCTTCTCGGCGCAGGGGGCGAGCGAGAAGCCGCAGTTGCCCATGACGACCGAGGTCACCCCGTGCCAGCAGGAGCAGGTGCCGAGCGGATCCCAGAAGACCTGGGCGTCCATGTGGGTGTGGCCGTCGATGAAGCCGGGCGCCACGACCAGCCCGCCGGCGTCGATGACCTCGCGCGCCCCCCCCCGGATGCGGCCGATCGACACCACGCGGCCCTGCTGCACCGCGACGTCGGCGCGGTAGCCCGGCAGGCCCGAGCCGTCGACGAGCGTGCCGTTCTTGACGACGAGATCGTAGGGCATCCTCAGTCCTCTTCCAGGTCGAAGGCCTCGGCGAAGCGGCGGTAGCACTCCAGCGGATCGCCGTACTTCTTGTGCCCGGCGGTGTGCTGGGCGCAGGCCAGCAGCAGGCGGTCGCGGTCGGCCGCCGTGCTGCGGCGATGGTCTTCCAGCAGGCAGAGCCCGAGCTCCTGATTGTGCGGGTCGTTGCCGATGATGCACGCCGCCGTCGCCAGCGTCTCGAGCAGGGGCGCGCGAGCGAAGCCGGCCTTGAGATACGCGGCCGTGAGATCGACCCCCTCGTCCGGCCGCAGCGCCAGCAAGGCGCGCTCGAGCTCGGCCAGCAGCTTGCCGGCCGGCCATGCCTGGGATCCCGCCGGGGGCGTGATCGTCCGCGGGCCGTTGTCGGCGGTGTCCCGCTGGTGCTCGGCCGCGTGCTGGACGAACGAGGCCGCCACGAAGAGCAGCTTCAGCCGGTGCGGGTGGTCGAAGGTGTCGTAGAACCAGCCGAGCGTGTTGCAGTACTCGTAGCCGTGCTGGGACATCGAGAAGTTGCTGGGGTGGCCCACTTCTAGAATATTCTGGGCGGCGGCCACCTGGATGGCGTCGAGGATGTGGCGGGGAGCCCGCCCGGCCCGCAGGAGCGCCACCAGCGCCTCGATCACCGCCACCTCCCGGCCGCGGGTGATGGCGTGCACCAGCATCGCCTCCTCGGCCGGGGAGAGCGGCGCGTCCTGGCGCAGCAGCTCGGCGTCGCGGCCGTCGAGCAGGTTCTGGATCACGTTGCAGCCCATCTCGTAGGTCGAGTACCAGCGCGGCCCCACCGCGAGGTCGGGCACGCCGGCGTAGAGCACGTGGTGGGCCGCGTCCCAGCCGAGCGCCTCACCCAGCTCGATCGTCGCCCTCGCGCGGTAGGACTTGTGGCCCGTGGTGTACGAGCGGTTGTGCAGCATCCGGTCCTGCACGTCGATGAGGCCGGCGAAGGCCAGGTGGGCGAGCACGGCCCGGCGGTTGGGCGCGTCCTCCATCAACCCCAGGAACACGCGATAGGACTCCAGCACGAGCCCGCGCTGCACGAGCGTGAGCCAGTGATTGAGGCGCTCGGACAGCGTGCCCTCGACGTGCAGCGGCGCCTGATCGGGCCAGTGCACCTCGGGCATCGGCGGCTCCTGGTCGACCTTGATGTCGTACAGGCGGGTGTAGTGGCCCGGCGCCTTGCCGATCAGCTGGTTCCAGGGGTCGAGGCCGGTCGGCATGTACCAGACCGTCTGCGCCATCGGCAGCATCCGCAGTGCCGGCCGCACCATCGCGCTCAGCGGCAGCCCCACCCGCTCGCTCAGCAGACAGTGGTCGTTGTTCACGAACTTGACCACGCCGTCGTCCAGGCGCTGGTGGTAGGGCACGTGCGTGTAGGGCGCGTGGATCCTCACGGTCTCGCCGGTGATCTCGGTGAGGGGCCGGCCCTGCTGCAGCAGGCTGTACAGCGCGCGGCTGGCGCCGAGCTGATCGCGGGCGAGGATGCGTTCTTCCAGGCGGGCGTACTCGGCGGTCGTCATGGCGGGCCCTCCGGTAGAGACCTGCGAGAGTATAGCCATAACCGATCACGCTTGCGCCGAAGTGTCGCCGCCCGCTCGTCCGCCAGCGCTTCTTTCGCGGCACGCGCAACGTCGACACACTCGCCGTCGTCGCCCACCTGTTCAGCGCCGACGCTCCCGCGGACCAGTCGCTGGCGCCCGGAACCGAGGTCGCGCTCGCGGTCGACGCCGCTCACACCTGAGCCGTCCGGCACTGACGCGGCCGACGCCCGGCGCCGCCTCATCACGCGGTGCGTCGAGAGCGGAGGCCAGTGTGTCACCCCACGAGCAGCAAGTGTCAGCCAGCGTGCCGTGCGGCCTGGCTCCTCGCTGACCACCGGACCTCCTGAGCGTCGGGAAACCGGATACTTGACCGCGCGGGGAGCGGTGGTGGCATTCCCGTTGCTCGATGGGCCCCACTACGCAGACACCCTCGACGCTTCCGTTGCCGGTGCACGACGATGAACGAGACCACCACCGCGCCACCCCTCACACACGACCGCGCCCGGCGGCAGGCGTTCGGGTTCGTCGCGCTGCTGCTGACGCTCGGCGCCGGCTATGGCCTGTCGCACCTGGACGTGCGCGCGCCGGTGGCGCTGGCCGAGACGGCCGAGCTCGAGGAGGCCGAGGCCGACGACGAGCGGCAGGGGCCGAGCGTCGCGGAGATCATGGCCGAGATCGAGAGCGTGGCCACGCGCCACCGCGTGCCGCCGCGCCTGGTCGCCGCGATCGTGGCCGTGGAGTCGGAGTTCAACCCACGCGCCGTGTCCCGCCGGGGAGCGCAAGGCCTGATGCAGCTCATGCCTGCCACCGCCGCCAGCGTCGATGTGCAGGACTCGTTCGATGCGCGCGAGAACATCGAGGGGGGAGTGCGCCACCTGCGCGCGCTCATGGACCGCTACCGCAACGACCTGCCGGTCGTGCTGGCCGCTTACAATGCCGGCGACCGCGCCGTGCTCGCCCACCAGGGCATCCCCCCCTATCGCGAGACGCGCCAGTACGTCATCCGGGTCTTGCGCCGATTCGACCGCGACGCCGCTCAAGTGGCGGCGCGGCGGATCTACGGTCCCGGCCCGGGGGCGCGCCGCGCTCCGGTGATCAAGACCCGAGTGGTGTCGTACGAGGGCCCGATGCCGGCCGTCGTGCGGTATCGCCCTCCCGCCGAGGTGCTCGTCGAGCACGAGCTGGTGGTACCGGCGATGCAGAAGGCGCCGGCGGAGCCCGCGTTGCCGCGCTGGACCGAGAATCCCTGAGATCGTTTCCGTGAAAGGAGCCACTCATGTCCGTGCCTGAACGCTGGCAGGAACTGATCGAGCTCGTGCTCGCGCCGGTCGCCTGGATCCCGCGGATGCAGGAGGTCCTGCTGGGCTTCTTCCTGACCCCGGGCTCGCCGTGGGCCTCGGCCGCGAAGTACGTCTTTCTGCTCTTCCCGGCGCTGCTGGGAGTGGCCGCCGTGTGGATCACGCTGCTGTCGCTGTACACGCTGCCGTTCCGCCGGTACCGCCTGCGGTTCGTGTCGATGCTGCTGCTGGCGTGGTGGGACGCGGCCCGGGCGGTGACGCTCTACTGGGCCGGCATTCTTCGAGTGGCCGCCGTCGCGGTGGGCTGGGGACTGAGCCTGGTGGCGCTGGTCGTCCGGTTGCTCGTGGAGGCGCTCCAGCGGCTGGCCACCACACCCGTCGTGCTGGCCGGGCGCGGGTCGCAGGGCCCCTGGGTCGCCTTCGGACTGTTGCTGGTCTGGTCCGCGCTGGAGGCGGCGGTCCTGACCTACGCGACGATCCCGGCCGTCAGCCGCGCCCTCACCGGCGTGTCGGGCGGCGCGGAGGAATCACGCTTCACGGCCGGCGCGCTCTACGCGTTCCTCCTGCTGCTGGTCATGGGCAGCTTCGCGTGTCTGCAGACGCTGACCGAGGCCCTTCGCTCGAGGGATTGGCAGTCGGTCGTCCGGATGGGCGTGGTCCAGCTGCTCGTGATGGTCTTCGAGGTCCTGTTCCTCTATCGTCCGCTCGTCGCGGCGCTCACGCCGGCAGCGGCCGACGCCGCCGCGCGGCCGAGCTTCTGGTCGGCGCTGGCGCTGGCCACGCTGGGATGGCTCGCCACGCGGGCGGCCACGTGGTTTCTGTTCGCGCGGTACGGCACCGCGCCGATGCTCGCGTTCATCGCCCGGGGGCAGGACGCCGAGGCGCCCGCCGCGCGCGTGTGGACGCCGCCGGCGGCGTGGTGGCGCCCGGGCGCCCGCGAGCTCGAGCGCGAGGTGGAGTGGTTGCACGCCAAGGGCGACCAGCTCGCCGAGTACCTCGCCCTGCCGGTACTCCAGCTCGTCGCGGCGGCGCTGAACTTCGGCTTGCTGCTGGTCGCCTCGCGGCCCGCATTTCCCCTCCCGTTCAAGACGCTGCGGGACGTCACCGAGACGCGCGAGCTGCTCGCCACGCTCCAGCTCATGCCCCGCAAGCAGCCGCTGGGCTAGATCACACAGGGGAGCCCGACGTGGCCTCCCAAGCCTCCCAGCGCTCCGCGCGTCCCGGCGAACGCCGGGCCACGCCTCGATCACCCGCTTGACGACGTAGATCTCCGTCGTCTCCCCTTGGGTGTTCGCGCGCGGGCGGATGGTACACTCGCGGCCAGCAACGACAAGGAGAGCCTGCCATGGCCGCATCGGCATTGCCGCCCCTCGTCTCGAGCGACGGGCACCTGGAAGTCCGCCCCGAGCGCTGGACGCGGCGGATGCCGGCGAAGTATCGCGAACGCGCGCCGCGGACGATCACGCTGCCCGACGGCGGCGACGCGATCCTCGTCGAGGGCCAGGCGCCCTATCCGGCTCCCTTCCTCGATCTCCGGGCCGGCCGCACGAACGAGACGTGGCAGCCCTTCGGCGCGACGGTGGACGACACCGCCGGCAACGGACCGCCCGAGCAGCGGCTGCGCGAGCAGGACCAGGACGGGCTGCTCGCCGAGGTGCTGTTCCCCAACATGCAGGTGGGTCCGCGGCTGTGGCGCGCGCTGCCCGACGACGACGTCTACCGCGCGACGGTGCGCGCCTACAACGACTGGCTCGGCGAGGAATACTGCCCGGTCTCGCGCGATCGTCTCGTCGGGCTCGGCGTCATCCCGTGGACCAACCTCGACGACGCCCTCGCCGAGCTGCGCCACTGCGCGGAGCTCGGGCTCAAGGGCGTGAACCTCGGCGTGTTCCCGAACGGCAGATCATATCCGCAGCCGGAGGACGACCGCTTCTGGGCGGCGGCCCTCGAGCTGAAGATACCGCTCACCGTCCACGTCGGCTTCGATCGCCTGGGACCCCGAGCCGCCCAGCCGACCTTCGAGTACCCGGACGCCGACCCCGAGGTCCTCCGGAAGCTGGGACCCCGGAAGATCGTCGAGTGGGTGGCGCTGCCCTTCCTGAGCATTCCGCCGTCGATCAGCCTGGCCCAGCTGATCCTGTCCGGCGTGTTCGATCGGTTCCCCGACCTGCGGCTCTTCTTCGCCGAAACGCGCCTGGGTTGGGTGCCGTTCTGGATGGAGGAGGCCGACTACTGGTACGAGCGGCATCGCCACTGGGCCGAGCGGTTGCTCGGCGTCAAGCCGCTCGAGCAGCGACCCAGCGACTACGTGCGCCGGCACATCTCCTTCAGCGTGCAGCATGTCGAGCGCGTGGCGATCGAGCTGCGCCATCACCTGGGCGTCGAGCACGTCATGTTCGCCACTGACTTTCCGCACATCGAGTGCGACTGGCCCAACACGCGCCCGTTCGCCGAGCGGCTGTTCGCCGGCGTGCCGGCCCGCGAGGCCTTCAGGATCGCCGCCGCCAACACCGTGGACTTCTTCCACCTCCGCGACACGTCGGTGGGCCGAACGGTCATGGCGAACGCGCCATGACCCTCCCGCGCTTCGGCCTCAACCGGCTCGACTCGCGTTCGGTCGCGGCGTTCGTGGCCGACGCGCAGCGCGCCGAGGCGCTCGGCTGGGACGCCGTGCTCCAGCCCGACTCCCAGCTTCGCCGGCGCGACACCTACGTGCTGCTGGCCGCCGCTGCCCAGGCGACCGAGCATATCGTTCTCGGGCCGCTGCTGGCGAACCCGGTGAACCGCCATCCTACAGTCACGGCCTCGTCGATCGCCACGATCGACGAGCTGGCGCCCGGTCGCGTTCTGCTCGGCTGGGGCGTGGGCGACACCGCCGTGCGCCTCGCCGGGTTGCGGCCGGCGCGTGTCAAGGAGCTGGAGGAGAGCACGCGGCTCATGCGCGCGCTGCTGGACGGCGGGGAGGTCGAGGTGGGAGCGGCGCGCCCGGCGCGGCTGCCGCATCACCGGCCGGTGCCGATCTGGATCGCCGCCGGTGGCCCCCGCACCCTGCGCATGGCGGGTGGGGTCGCCGACGGTGTCTTCATCCGCGTCGGCACGCACCCCGCCAATTTCGCGCGCTCGATCGCGGCGATCCATGCCGGCGCGGTCGAGGCCGGGCGCGATCCGGCGGCGGTGCGCCTGGGCGCGATCTTCCACACGGTGCTCATGGACGATCCCCGGCGCGCGCTGCTCATCGGCAAGTCGATGGCGGCCGGTTACTACGAATACTCGCCGGCCCTGTTCGAGGCGCCCAGGTTCGCTTGGACGGGACCCGACCCCGAAGCGCTCAAGCACGCGCAGAAGGTCTGGCCCGACTTCCATCACGCGTCGGATCTGGAATCGAGCGGGCGCGTCGTGGACTTCCTGCCGGCTGCGGCGGCCGACGCGTTCTGCCTGCGGGGCGGGCCTGGCGAGATCGTCGAGCAGCTCGTCACCGTCCTCGGCGCCGCCCCGACCGCCTTCGATCACGTCGTCCTGCATCCGATCCCCGACCCGAAGTTCCCGACCGATCCCGATCGCGACTACACCGCCCGGGTGGCGCGCGAAGTCTTGCCGCACCTGCGCTCGCGTCTGAAGAGCCCGGCGTGACCCCCGGCGCCCAGTACGTCACGGGCCCACGCCGTAGCACAGGCGGCTACGCCCGGGCCCGGACGCTGTAGAGGCGCACCGCCTCGATCCTGCCGCGCAGCTCGCGCTCCCCCATGTCCTCGACCTCGAGCTCGGCGGGCACCTGGCATCGGCTCAGCAGGGCCGCGGACACCAGCACGCGACGCTCCAGCGGGCGACACTGCGCTTCGACCCGGGCCGCGGTATTGACCGTGTCGCCGCTGTGCACGATGTCCTTCTTGATGTCGCCGATCTCCGCGGTGACGACCCGGCCGCCGTGGAGGCCAGCCTTGAACGCGGGGACGACCCCATACCGGGCGAGATACCGGCCCCGCTGCTCGTGGATGCGCTCGCTCACGAGAAAGACACAGCGCAGGCAGTTGCCCTCGCGGAGACCCCGATCGGTCGTCCAGGTCACCACCACCTCGTCGCCGACGTACTGGTAGATCTGGCCGCGAGTCTCGAGCACCGGCTCGGCGACGTCGTAGAAGAAGTCGTTCTTGAAGTCGTTGAAGCGCAGGGGGCCCAGGGCTTCGGCGATCGCGGTGGAGTCGTTCAGGTCCAGGAACATGAAGATGCGGTCCTCGGTGACGGGCCGGTGATACCGGCCCAGCAGGAGGTTCACCAGCGTGCCCGGTCCGAGCATCCGGTTGAGCTGCCGGACGAAGTTGATGAGGAAGCTCACGAGCGTGAGGATCGCCAACGCCAGCAGGAAACGGCCGCCCAGCACGAAATCCCGGTACCGCTCGGAGCGGTAGTACTCCCCCAGGCCCCCCAGCTCGAAGAATCCCAGAAGGCTCATGGTCACGATGTGGATGGCGACCGCGCACACGGTGACGTAGAAGAAGGTCCGGACGAGAAGAAGTCCGCCGACGGTCAGGGCCCTCAGGATATGCGGCATCACCCCCAGCTCGAACCAGGCGCTGGCCAGCCCGATGGCGGCTCCGGTGGCCACGGCGGTCAGCTCCCGGGCGAGGTGGGTCGGCACCCGCCGCACGATCCAGTGCACGAGCAGGGCCGCTGCGATCCAGCCGCACGTGATCCAGAGCGTCGCCCGGACCGCCTGAAGACGTCGCCGTGAGATCACGGCCAGGCGGCTCTACCGCCTCAGCAGCTCAGGTAGCGGGGGGTGCCGGCGTCGGGGAGCGTCAAGCCGTGCACCATTCGCGCGGTACGCGCCCAGTAGGCGGCGCTCTCGCACATGGGGCACGGGCGCGAGGACGGGTACAGCTCTGCGCCGGCGAGACCGCGCGGGCCGAGGCGCCGGCACGCGTCGCGCCTGGCCTCCCGCCGGCCGCATCCACGCCCCGAGGGCGGCGGCCGCGCCGAGCGTGCCGCGGGCGAGGGCCCGCCGCGACAGGGGGCCCATCTCAGGCACCGCCTCGGAAGCAGGAGTAGCCCCAGGGCGTCACCTTGAACGGCAGGTGGTAGTGCTGCGCCGGGTCGGCAATGCCGAAGCGGTAGGTGACGACGTCGAGGAACGGGACGGCCGGCAGCGGCACGCCGGCGCCCCGGTAGTACTCGGCCACATGGAGCACGGCTTCATAGAAGCCGGGCGCGTCGAGAGCCGCGAGCGTCGGATGGTCGAGTAGCCCACTGGCGGCCACGGCGCCCCGCGCGATCAGCCGGCGCTGGGGGGCCGTGGCGAACAGCTCCACCAGCATGCTGGCGGCGAGCACGCCACGCGAGACGTCGACGACGTGGATTGAAACGCCGGGCACGGCCGTCAGTTCAGCTTCGCGCCCGAGGCTTTCACCGCCGGCACCCACGAGGTGACCTGGTTCCGCACGAAGCTCGTGAACTCCGCGGAGGACATCTTGCGGACGGCGATCCCCAGCTCGCTCAACCGCTTGACGACGGCCGGATCGTCGAGCGCGCCCTGGACGGCGGCGTGCAGCCGGGCGACCACCGGCTCGGGCAGCCCGGCCGGACCGGACACGCCGAGGAAATTCTCGGCCACGAGCTTGGGCATCCCCAGCTCCACCACCGAGGGGACCTCGGGGGCCACCGCCGAGCGGGCCCGCGACGTCACGGCGATGGGGATCAGCGTGCCGGCCTTGATGTGGGCCACGTTCTGCGGCAGCGTGTCGAACGAGAACTTGAGCCGGCCGCCCAGCATGTCGTTGATCATCGGCACGCTGCCCTTGTAGCCGACGTGCTCCATCCGGAGACCGTGCTCGGTCTTGAAGATCTCGCCGAGGATGTGGCCGATGGAGCCGATGCCCCCGGAGCCGTACGGCACCGGGTTCGGTTGCGCCTTGATCCACGCGATCAGGTCGGTCATGGTCCGGGCCGGCAGCGACGGGTGCACCATGACCACGTCGGGCACCGAGCCGATGTAGCTCACGTGGGTAAAGCTCTTCATGGGATCGTACGGCATCGGGTCCAGCATGAAGGGCGAGAGCGAGATGGCCGCGGTGTTGGACAGCAGCAGCGTATGGCCGTCGGCCGCGGCCCGCGCGACCTCGCCGCCGCCGATCGTGGCGCCAGCCCCCGGGCGGTTGTCGACGATGAACGGCTGCCCCAGCCGGGCCTGCAGCGCGGGTACGATCGTCCGCGCCGTGATGTCGCTCGAGCCCCCGGGGCTGAACGTGACGATGACGCGCACCGGCTTGGTCGGCCACTGTTGCGCGGGGACGGCGTCGGCGCCGACGAGGTTCAACCCGGCGACGGTCAGGAGCACTCGGCCGAGCTTCATGGGTACCCTCCTCCGGTTAGGCTGCGTTCTCGAACGCTTCCTGACGCCTCTTCCGCACCGCCGGGGCCACGACGACCACCATCAGCGCCGCGGCGATCAGCAGCAACCCGAGGCTGATCGGCCGCGTGAAGAACACCGTGGGGTCCCCGGTGGAGTAGACCATGGCCCGCCGCAGATTCTCCTCCATCAGCGGTCCGAGGATGAACCCGAGGATCAGCGGCGCCGGCTCGCACTCGAGCTTCACGCACACGACACCGAAGACGGCGAACAGCACCATCAGGTGGACGTCGAACGGGCTGTTGTTGACGGTGAACACGCCGATGCCGCAGAAGAGCAGGATGGCGGGGTAGAGCAGCCGGTACGGCACCGACAGCACCTTCACCCAGATCCCGATGAGAGGGAGGTTGAGGATGATGAGCAGGAGGTTGCCCACCCACATCGAGGCGATCATCCCCCAAAACAGCTCCGGCCGCTCCTTCATGACCTGCGGCCCCGGCTGGATCCCCTGGATCATCATGGCCCCCATCATGAGCGCCATCACCGGGTGGGACGGCAGGCCGAGCGTGAGCAGCGGAATGAAGCTCGTCTGCGCCCCTGCGTTGTTGGCCGCCTCGGGAGCGGCCACGCCGCGGATCTCGCCCCGGCCGAACTGCGAGGTATCGCCGATCGTCTTCTCCAGACTGTAGGCGGCGAAGGACGACAGGATGGCGCCGCCGCCGGGCAGGATGCCGAGGATCGAGCCGACGGCGGTGCCGCGCAGGATGGCGCCGATCGAGCGCCTGAGGTCGGCTGCGGTCGGCAGCACGCGCTCGATCCTCGACGCGAGGACGTCGCGGGACGTTCGGCTTCCGACGTCGGCTAGCATGATGTCGGCGATGCCGAACATCCCCATGGCGATGGTGACGAAGCCGATGCCATCGGACAGTTCGGGGACGCCGTGGCTGAACCGGGCGACGCCGGAGTTCACGTCGATGCCGACCAGTCCGAGCAGGAGTCCGACCAGGACCATGGCGACGGCCTTCAGGAGCGAGCCGTGGGCGAGCACCACGGCGGCGATCAGGCCGAGCACCATCAGCGAGAAGTACTCGGCCGGGCCGAAGCGCAGAGCCAGCTGCGCGAGCGGCGGCGCGAACAGCGCGATGACGAGGGTGGCGACACAGCCCGCGAAGAACGAGCCGAGCGCCGCGATGCCGAGCGCGGGACCGGCGCGGCCCCTGCGCGCGAGCTGGTGACCGTCGAGGGCGGTGATCACGGACGACGTCTCGCCCGGTACGTTGACGAGGATCGATGTGGTCGAGCCGCCGTACTGCGAGCCGTAGTAGATGCCCGCGAGCATCACGAGCGCCGGCGTGGCGTCGAGCGCGTAGATGGAGGGCAGCAGCATCGCGATGGTCGCGAC
>DASTOJ010000328.1:0-15847 GCA_035762565.1 Candidatus Methylomirabilota bacterium
ACCGGGCGCGCCATCATGGCGAGCCGTCGTCGCCGTTCGAGCGCAGGGTTCGGCGAGCGAGCCGCCACCGATGCGACTGGTCTGCAACCCAACCCCCTTTGGGGGATGGGGGGCCGAGCGAGCCGTGCCCGGAGCGAGTTACGGCGACAGGCGAGCCATGCGGGCGCACCCGGGGTCCCCCACGCCCGACCCCCGGCGTCCCCGGGTTTCACGAGAGGGCGCCGGCGACGCCCGCGGTCAGCCCAGCGCGGGCAGCACCTCGCGAGTGAAGCGCTCGAGCTGGGCGAGCTGGTCGTCGCCGATGAAGCGGATGCAGAGGTCGGTGACGCCGGCGGCGGCGTAGCGGCGCAGCGCGGCGATCACGGTCTCGGCGGGCCCCAGGCCCATCGTGCCGCGCTCGTGCACGCCCCCGCCGTAGTAGGCGGCCAGGAACTCGGTGGTCACCCGCTCGGCGACGCCCGGCTCGTCCTCCATCCGGACCGTCGTGTACACGCAGAGGGGGAAGTCCGTGCGGGCCCGGCCGCGTCGCGCCAGCGCCGCCTCCGCCCGCTCGCGCACGACGCGGCACTCCTCGGCGTGGACGTAGGTCGTGATGATCCCGTCGCCCAGCCGCGCGAAGCGATCGAACTGTGCCGGCAGCATCTCGCCCCGGTTGCCCGCGGTGATCAGCACGGGCGGGCCGGCCTCGGTCCACGGCAGCGGCCCGATCGTGTGCCCGGTCAGCTCGTAGTCGTCCCCGCGCTCGGTCAGCGGCACGCCCTGCCAGAGCCGTCGCCAGATCGCCACGTGCTCTTCCAGCCGCCCGACGCGCCGCTTGTGGTCGGCGCCGCAGGCCGCCCACTCGCGCTCGGCGGACGGCAGGCTCCAGCCCACGCCGAGCCCGAGCACCACCCGCCCCCGCGAGACCTGATCGAGGTTGGCGATCTGGCCGGCCAGCACGACGGGGTGGCGCAACGCCGGCAGCAAGACTGCGGTACCCAGGCGCACGTGCGTCGTGATACCGGCCAGGTACGCCAGGGTCGTGAGCGGCTCCAGCCTCGGCTTGGCCACGATGCTGTCGCCGACCCAGACCGCGTCGTAGCCGCCCTGGTCGGCGAGCCGGGCCATCGTCCAGCACTCCTCGACGGGCGGTCGCCGCGCCGACCGCATGACGACCCCCCGGGTTGGAATGAGCACGCCGATGCGCATCATCGGCCGGTCAGCCGGCTGCGCTCGCCGCGCGACAGGTGCTGCTTCTCCGAGAGGGTCGGCTCGGCGAGGAGGGTCTGGGTGAAGCCGGCCGCGCCGAACGTGATCTCTCCGCCGGCCGGCCAATTCAAGCGAATCGCCCAGCGGTAGTACGGACGGTCGAGATAGACCTTCTGCTCGCGGACGGGCTCCCGCTCGATTCGATCGATGGAGATCTCGTGGAGGGCCACCTGCGCGCCGCTGTTGCCCCAGTCGATCGCGATCCGGGCGTCGGTCACGCCGTGGAACACGAGGGTGGCGGGGGCGACCCTGAACCGCGCCGATCCGTCCACGCCACACAGCCACTCGTCGATGAAATCCAGACCGATCACCAGGTCACTCGTCCAGTCGCCCTCGTCGGGATCGCCCACCCGGAGCTCGAGCCGCCAGACGTGGCAGTCGTGCCACGACAGCTGCCCGAAGTCCCGCTCGGTGCGTGCCGGCGGCTCCATCGCCTCGCCCCTACGCCCGGACGGCGCCGGGCCGGCCGTCCTCCACCACGAACGCGGCGAGGGTATCGGCCTCCGCGCGCGGCTGGGTGACGCTGCGCATCGCGCGGAGGTCGGCCCGCAACCGCTGCGGCGTGACCTCCACGCGCACGTAGCCGCGCCGGGTCCCGTCGGCGAAGCGCACGTGCGGGTTGTCGGCGCGCTGGGCGTCGATGACCTCCGGTCGGCCGAACTGCGAGGTGATCGAGGTGCCCACGATCTCGGTCGCGACCACCGGCGATTGCGCCTCGTCGAAGTCGGGCCTGAGGTCGTTCACCCAGAACGAGTGCACGTCGCCGCCGATCACGACCGGGTTGGCCGGCTTGCGCGAGCCCAGATAGTCGAGCAGGCGGCGCCGGGCGACGGGGTAGCCGTCCCAGCTGTCGGTCCAGAACCGCCGGCCCGCGCCCGGCTTGCGGTCGACCTGCGCCATGATCGACTGCTGGGCCAGGACGTTCCAGCGGGCGCGCGAGCGGTCGAGGCCCGTCTCCAGCCAGCGCTCCTGGGCCTCGCCGTGCATGGTGAGGCGCGGGTCCAGGCGCTCGGCGCAGTCCTCGACGACCGTCGAGCCCCCGCGCCCGGGCGGCGCACAGGGCTGGTGGGAGCGGAACTGCCGGTTGTCGAGCACGTGAAAGCTCGCGAGCGCGCCGAACCCGACCTGCTGATAGAGGCGCAGGTGCGGGCCGAACGGCACCATCTGGCGGCGCAGGGGCAGGTGCTCGTAGTAGGCCTGGTAGGCGGCGGCGCGCCGGGCGAGGAACCACTCGCGCGGATGTGCGTGCTGGGAGCGGTCGTCGGCGTAGTCGTTCGCGACCTCGTGGTCGTCCCACGTCACGATCCAGGGACAGGCGGCATGGGCGGCCTGCAGGTCGGGGTCGGTCTTGTAGAGCGCGTGGCGCACGCGATAGTCCTCCAGGGTGTGCGGCTCCGGAGCGGCGTGCCCGCGCACGTGGTCGCGGCCCCACGACGACTCGTAGATGTAGTCTCCCAGGTGGACGATGAGGTCGAGGTCGTCGGCCAGCATCCGGTGGTAGGCGCCGTAGTAACCCTGCTCGTAGTGCTGGCAGGACGCGAAGGCGAAGCGCAGCCGGTCCACCGTGGCGTTCGCGGCCGGCGCCGTGCGCGTGCGCCCGACCGGGCTGACCTCGCCGCCCGCGCGAAAGCGATACCAGTACCAGCGCGCCGGCTGGAGCCCCTCGACCTCGACGTGGACGGCGTGGGCCCACTCGGGCGCGGCGGCGGCGGCGCCGCGCTGCACGACGGCGGTCATCCGCTCGTCGCCGGCCACCTCCCACTCGACCGGGACGACCTCGCGCGGCATGCCGCCGCCCGGCTGCAGCGGCGCGGGCGCCAGCCGGGTCCACAGCGCCACGCCGGTCGGCAGCGGGTAGCCCGAGGCGACGCCCAGCGTGAACGGGGTGGAGGCGAAGCGCGGCCGGGCGCCGGCGCGGCGCGCGACCGGCGCCATCACGTGCGCGGCGCCGAGCGCGAAACCGCCCGTGAGAAACGCGCGGCGGTCGAGCCTCACGCTCGCCTCATCTCAGGTCTCGCCCTCCCAGGACGCGCCGGCGACCTCTCGCCAGCGCGCGCGGATCTGCTCGAACTCGCCGGCGGGCAGCGGGCCGGCCGCCAGCAGCGCGGCGTTCTGCTGCCAGCGCTCGGGCTTCGAGGTGCCGACGATGGCCGTGTGCACTCCCGGCGCGCTCAGCGTGAACCGGAGCGCGGTGGCCACGGCGGTCTCCGGCTTCGACTTCAGGAAGTCGTAGTCGAGCTTCCGGAGCCGCGACCAGTACGCCTGGTAGTACGGCTCGGAGGGCTTGCGCGCGTGGCGCCAGGCCGCGTTGGCCAGCGGCCGCTTGGCGATCACGCCGATCCCGCGCGCCTGCGCCAGGGGCAGCGTGAGGTCCAGCGCCTGCTGGTCGGCGATGCTGACCGAGGTCTGCAGCGTGTCGAAGCGCCCGCAGTCGACGGCGTACCGGGCCGCTTCGCCGTCGCCGCTGTAGCCGACGTACCGGGCCAGGCCCCGCTCGCGCGCCCGCTCGAGGGCCGCGATGACGTCGCCCTTGCGCAGCTGGGCCAGCGAGCACGAGTGGAGCTGGATGAGATCCACGCGATCGGTCGCCAGGCGGCGCAGGCTGCGCTCGAGGCCGGCCAGCAGCGCCGCGGGCCGCCAGTCGGCCCGCGACCACCCGCCGGCGTGGCCGCACTTGGTCAACAGGTAGACCTCCGCGCGCCGGCCGCCGAGCGCGCGGCCGATGAGCGTCTCGCTGTCCTCGTAGCACTCCGCGGTGTCGATGACGTTGAGCCCGGCATCCAGCGCGCCGCCGAGCAGGCGGGCCACCGTGCGAGGGCCGACGTTCTCGTAGCCGATCTCGGAGCCGCCGAACCCCAGGATGCTGACCTGCATGTCGGTTCGACCGAGCCGGCGGCGCTCCACGAACCGAAGAATACCCGATCGGACCCCGGCGTCTAAGCAACCAGAAGCAGCCGGCCAGGCCGGCAAGGAGGACACCCGATGAAGATCGTGGCTGCTGTCCTGGTGGTTGCGCTGCTGCTGATCCCGGGGGTCGCGTTGGCCGGTTCGGACGACGCCGCCCTGGCCCTCGGCGCCTTCGCCGTCTTCAACCAGCTCATCTCGGGCACGGGCCTGTTCGGCGGCGTGGCGCCCGTGGTCGTCGCTCCGCAGCCGGTCTACCTGCCGCCGCCCCAGGTGTATGTCGCCCCGCAGCCGGTCTACGCGCCGCCGCCGGTGTACGCTGCGCCCCGACCCGTCTACGTGACGCCGCCGCCTGTCGTCGTCGCGCCGCCGCCGCCCGTGTACGTGTCCCGCGGGCACTACCGGGCGCACGGCTACGACGGTCACCATTGGAAGCGCGACCGCGACCATCGCGACTGGAAGCACTACTACCGCGCGCACCGCCGCGACCGCGACTGATTCACTGCATGGGGGCTCCTTCGGAGCCCCCATGCGCGCGACCGCTACTTCGCCCGCGACGGATACACGACGATGAAGCTCGACTGGTTGGGCATCTTCACCTTCGCCAGGGTCTGCGCGTTCATCTCGTCGTTCTCGCCGATGACCCCGTTGAGATTGAGCAGGTACGCGGTGACCGCGTACACCTCGTCATCGCTGAGCGATTGGGGCTGCGTGTAAGGCATCGAGCGGCGCCGGGGACTTTCATCGACGGCGGGCCCTCTGGCGGCTCGACCGCGTCGGCGTGTTTCTCTCCGCCCGTCGGCAATTGACCGGAGTCGCCCGCTCGATCACGTCGGAACCACACGCGCTGCGCCGTGCGCGCTACGATCTGTCCGGGCAGGAGCCGGCGTCAAGTGGCTTTCGGCGAGCTGCGGGGTGAAGTACCGGGCATGCCCGGGTGCGGAGACAGGCTGGGCCATCCCGGCCCGGCCGGACGCATGCTACGATGCGCGGGCCATGAAGATCACCCACGTGACCACCCGAGTGCTGCGGACGCCGGCCGACAATCCGCTCGTCGTCGGCCTGCCGGCTCCGACCGAGACGCGCGAGTTCGTCACGCTCGAGCTGGGAACCGACCAGGGGCTGGTCGGGATCGGGCTCACCTTCTTCGGCGGCGCGCTGACGCCGGCGCTGAAGGCGGCGGTGGACGGGCTCGCCCGTCTCGTCGTGGGCGACGATCCCACCCAGGTCGAGGCCATCACCGCCAAGTGCCGGCGGGCCGCCGCTGGCGCCGGCCCCGGCGGCATCTTCACGCTGGCGCTCTCCGCCCTCGACATCGCCTGCTGGGACCTCAAGGGCAAGGCGCTCGGCCGCTCGGTCTGCGCGCTGCTCGGCGGCCTGCGCGAGCGCGTGCCGACCTACGCCAGCGGCGCGCTCATGCGCCCGCATCCGGTCGACTACCTGGCCAAGGCCGGTCCCCGCCTGCGCGACATGGGCTTCCGTCAGATGAAGATGCAGTGCGGCAGCGAGCCGACGGTGGCGGCCTCGATCGAGCGCGTGCGCATCATGCGCGAGTCGATCGGTCCGGACGTCGATCTCATGTGCGACATCAACCAGCTGTGGAGCGTCGACCACGCCATCGAGGTCGGCCGCCGCCTCGAGCCGTACCACCTCTTCTGGCTGGAGGACCCGACGGCCCACGACGACTACCCGGGCCTGGCCCGCGTCGCCGACGCGCTGACCACGCCGATCGCCGCCGGCGAGTATCACTACGGCATCGTGCCTTTCCGCCACCTGCTGGAAGCGCGGTCGATCGACATCGTGATGATCGACCTGCTGCGCGCCGGTGGCATCACGCAGTGGATGAAGATCGCCGGCATGGCCGAGGCGTTCAACCTGCCGGTGGTGAGCCACCTGGTGCCCGAGCTGCACGTGCACCTCATCGCGGCCATCCCCAACGGCCTCACCGTCGAGTACATGCCGTGGTCGCTCCAGCTCTTCGAGGAGACCCCGAAGCTGGAGGCCGGCCACCTGGTTGTCCCGGCCCGGCCGGGTGTGGGGCTCGCCTTCGACCAGGCCGCGCTCAAGCATTTCCAGGTATGAGCCTCGATCCTCGATTGCTGAACTCGCTCCAGTGGCGGCTGGTGGGGCCGCACCGGGGCGGCCGGGTGGTCGCCGTCGCCGGCCATCCGACGGAGGCCATGACGTTCTACTTCGGCGCCTGCGCGGGCGGCGTGTGGAAGACGACCGACGGCGGCACCTACTGGGAGAACATCTCCGACGGCTTCTTCGAGACCGCGGCCGTCGGTGCGCTGGCGGTGGCGGCCTCCGATCCGAACGTCGTCTACGCCGGCACCGGCGAGGCCTGCATCCGCGGCAACGTCTCGCACGGCGACGGCGTCTACCGGTCCACCGACGGCGGACGCACCTGGGTGAACCGGGGCCTGCGCGACACGCGCCACATCGGGCGGGTCCGCGTCCACCCCGCCGATCCGGATCTCGTCTACGTGGCCGCGCTCGGCCACGCGTGGGGCCCCAACCGCGAGCGCGGCGTGTTCCGCTCCCGGGACGGCGGCGCCGGCTGGGAGCCGGTGCTCTTCAAGAGCGAGCGGGCGGGAGCGATCGACCTGTCGATGGACCCGCACAACCCCCGGGTCCTGTTCGCCGCGGTCTGGCAGGCCCAGCGCACGCCGTGGAGCATGAGCAGCGGCGGGCCGGACTCGTCGCTGTGGAAGTCGACCGACGGCGGCGACACGTGGACCGACATCTCGCGGAATCCCGGGTTGCCGCGCGGCGTGCTCGGGCGCATCGGCGTCGTCGTCTCCCCGGCCGACGGCCGGCGCGTCTATGCCGTGGTCGAGGCCGACGACGGCGCGCTGTTCCGCTCCGACGACGGCGGCGACACCTGGCAGCGCGGCAGCGAGGAGCCGGGCCTGCGCGGCCGCCCCTGGTACTACATGCACGTCTTCGCCGACCCCGGCGACGCCGACACCGTGTGGGTCGCGGACTACTCGCTGTGGAAATCGCTCGACGGCGGCAAGACCTTCGGCGAGGTGGCCACGCCCCACGGCGACAACCACGACCTGTGGATCGACCCGGCCGACCCGCGGCGGATGATCGAGGGCAACGACGGCGGAAGCTGCGTGTCGTTCAACGGCGGGCAATCGTGGTCGACCATCTACAACCAGCCGACCGCGCAGTTCTACCACGTGTGCGCCGACGACCAGCGCCCGTACCGGATCTACGGCTCCCAGCAGGACAACTGGGCGATCAGCCTGCCGAGCCAGTCCCACCGCGGCGTGATCACGACGATCGACCAGGTCCAGCCCGGCGGCGGGGAGAGCGGCTACATCGCGGTCAAGCCGGGCGACCCGAACATCGTCGTGGGCGGCTCGATCGGCACCGGGCCCGGCATGGGCCGGCTCATCCACTACGACCACCGCAGCGGCCAGGAGCGGGTCATCAGCGTCTGGCCCGAGCAGTACGGCATGGGCATCCCGCCCGCCGAGCACCGCTACCGCTTCCAGTGGACCTTCCCGGTCTTCTACTCGCGCTGGGACCCGCGCGAGCTGTGGGTGGCCGGCAACCGGATCTTCCGCTCGCTCGACGAGGGCCAGTCGTGGGAGGTCGTGAGCCCGGACCTCACGCGCAACGACGCCGCCAAGCTCGGCCTGTCGGGCGGGCCCATCACGCGCGACAACACGGGGGCCGAGGTCTACTGCACGATCTTCGCGCTCGCCGAGTCGCCCCACGAGCGGGACGTGCTGTGGGCGGGCACCGACGACGGCCTCGTCCACCTCTCCCGCGACCGCGGGCGGACCTGGCAGGCGGTGACGCCGCCGGACCTGCCCGAGTGGTCGCTGATCAGCATCGTCGAGCCCTCGCCGCACGACGCCGCCACCTGCTACGTGGCCGCCACGGCCTACAAGCTCGACGACACCCGCCCCTATCTGTTCAAGACCAGCGACTACGGGCGCACGTGGAAGCGCATCACCGGCGGCCTGCCGGACGGCGAATTCACGCGGGTCGTCCGCGAGGACCCGAATCGGCGCGGCCTGCTGTACGCCGGCACCGAGACGGGCGTCTGGGTCTCGCTGGACGACGGTGGCGCGTGGCAGCGCCTGCGCGGCCACCTGCCGGTGGCGCCGATCCACGACCTGATCGTGAAGGACACCGACCTCGTGGTCGCCACCCACGGCCGGGCGTTCTGGATCCTCGACGACCTCACGCCCCTGCACCAGCTGGCGGAGGCGGTTCCAGGCGGGGCCGCGCACCTGTTCGCTCCGCGCGCCACCGTTCGCTGGCGCGCCTACAAGGGCCACGGCATGAAGCCGGGGCCCGGGCGCGAGGTGGCGTATCGCATGGCCGGTTCGGTCGGCTACGCCTATCGCCAGGTCGAGGCGCCCACCGGTGAGAAGAAGGAGCGGCTGCTCGACGCCGGCGAGAACCCGCCTGGCGGCGTGATCGTCCACTACTGGCTCGCGGAGCCGCCCGCGGGCGAGGTCACGCTCACGTTCGTCGACGCCGACGGCCGTGAGATCCGCTCGTTCACGAGCCGCCGGGAGGCGGCGCCGGGCGCGGCCACGGGCGCCGCGGCGCCGGGCGCCACGGGCGGCGAGGAGCCGGGACCGACGGAGGCCCCGTCCGGGCCTGCGGCGGGCGAGGAGGAACCGCGCCCGACGAAGCTCGCCGGCGCCAACCGCTTCGTCTGGAACCTGCGCGGGCGCGACGCCACCAAGCTGCCCGACAACAAGGGGCGGGGCGGCACGGCCGAGATGCTGACCGCGCCCCGCGTGCCCCCCGGCACCTACGAGGTGCGGCTCACCGCCGCCGGCCGCACGCTGAGCCAGCGGTTCGAGCTGACGAAGGACCCACGGGTGTCCGCGAGCGACGAGGACCTGCGCGAGCAGTACGCGTCTGCTCGGAAGGCTCACGAGCTGCTGACGCGGGTGCACGACGCGGTGCTCACGCTGCGCGACGTGCGTGCCCAGGCCGAGGCGTGGGCGACGCGAGCCCAGTCCTCCCGGGTCAAGGACGCGGCGCGCGCCATCGCGGGCTCGCTGAGCGCCATCGAGGGCGAGCTGATCCAGGTCCGGGCCGAGGACCCGCGAATGTTCCCCTCCAGGCTCAACTCGCGGCTGGCGACGGTCGTGGTCCTCGTCGACTACTCGGACGCCGCGCCGACCCAGCCGCTGCGCGCGCTGTACGAGGACCTGGCGGGACGCACCCAGGCCGAGCTGGCCAAGCTCGACCGGTGCCTGGCGGAGGACGTCGCGGCCTTCAACGCCCTCTGCTTCGACGAGGGCGTCCCCGCCATCAGCACGAAGCCCCGGAAGGAGTAGCCCGTGCCCACGCCCAAGACGGTGCCCGACATCTATCGACGTCTCGGCGTGCGCCCCGTCATCCACGGCGCCGGCACGACCACCCGTTACGGCGGCTCGATCCTGCGCCCCGAGGCGCTGGAGGCCATGCGCGAGGCCTCGCAGGCGCTCGTGAACCTCGACGAGCTGAACGAGGCGGCCGGCGCCGTCATCGCGCGCATGCTGGGCGCCGAGGCGGCCTTCGTGACGGCGGGGGCCAGCTCCGGCCTGATCCTGCAGGCCGCCGCCTGCATCGCCGGCGACGACCCGGCGAGAATCACGCGGCTGCCCGACACGCGCGGCCTGCGCAACGAGATCGTGATCCAGCGGGCGCACCGGTTCGCCTACGACCAGGCGTATCGGGTCGCCGGCGGCGTCCTCGTCGAGATCGGCCTCGCCCGCCGGACCCAGCCGTTCGAGCTGGAGGAAGCGATCAGCGACCGGACTGCCGCCGTCGCCCATCTCGTCTCGCCGTTCACGTCGCCGCCGGGCGTCCTCTCACTCGAGCAGGTGCTGGCCATCGCCCACCAGCGCAGCGTGCCGGTGATCGTCGACGCCGCCTCGATGCTGCCGCCGCGCGAGAACCTCACGAAGTTCATCCGCCTGGGCGCCGACCTCGTGAGCTTCAGCGGGGGCAAGGGCATCCGGGGCCCGCAGAGCACGGGCATCCTGGCCGGACGCCGCGACCTCGTGCGCGCCGCCGCCCTCAATGCCAGCCCCAATCAGGCCCTGGGCCGGGCGGCTAAAACCTCGAAGGAGGAGATCGCCGGGCTGGTGACCGCGCTCGAGCTGTTCATGGCCGAGGACGAGAAGGTCGAGATGAAGCGGTACACCGACGTCTGCACGACGATCGTGGACGCGCTCGCCGACATCCGCGGCCTGCGCGCGGTGGTCGAGCAGGACCCCGTCAACCGCGTGATCCCGCATGCCGTCGTCTACTTCACACCCGACTGGGTGGGCCCTTCCGGCCACGCGGTGCAAGTGGCCCTGGCCAAGGGCGAGCCGCACGTCTACGTGCAACAGGGCGCCCACCAGGGCGGCTACGCCGACGAGATCGCGATCGATCCCATCAATCTCCAGCCCGGCGACGACATCATCATCGCCGCGCGCCTGCGCGAAGAGCTGACCCGCCGATAGCCTTCTCGGCGCGTGGCCGCCGAGCTGGCGGAGGCCGGCGCCTCGGCGCGGCGGGGTGTGCCTCGACGCGCCACGTTGATGGTGAGCCGTCGTCGCCGTTGCGAGCGCAGGGCTCGGCGAGCGCGCGATCGGCGATTCGATTCACCCCGGCCCAGCCCCCCCTGGGGGATGGGGGGTCGCGCTCGCCGAGCCCGGAGCGAGCTTACGGCGACAGGCGAGCCATCCGTGGCGCGTCGGGGCACACCCCGCCGCGCCGAGGCGCCGGCCTCCCCCCGCTCGGGCTGGCTACTTGCTGGTCAGCGTCCAGACGCCGTCCCAGTCGGGCGGCGGCGGGGCGGTGAGGAAGTGCTCGCAGCGCTCGACGTAGAGGTGCGAGGGCTGGTCGCGGGCGTTGAGGACCAGCGCCTCCCGGAAGCAGGCGAGCGCGTCCTTGAACTCGCGGGCGCGGTAGTGACGGATGCCCTCGGCGTAGCGCTCGACGACGGGCGCCAGATTGGGGAAGGTCTCCTCGGTGAGGTGGTCCATCGCCTCGTAGATGGCCACCGGCGCCTTCTTGCCCTGCACGCGCAGCAGGTCGATCTCCCGCAGCAGGGTCTTGCCGGTCAGCTCGGCCCGCGTGGCCTCGCTGATGAGGATCTTGGCGCCGTAGTACTTGGTGGCGCTCTCCAGGCGCGAGGCGAGGTTCACGGGATCGCCGATCGCGGTGTACTCCATGCGCCGGGTGGAGCCGATGTTGCCGACCACGACCACGCCGGTGGCGATGCCGACGCCGATGTCCAGGGGTGCCCGGCCGGCGCGCCGGCGCTCGATGTTGAGCTCGCGCAGAGCGACGAACATCGTGTTGGCCACCCGGACGGCGTCGTCGGAGTCGTGCTCGCCGTTGAACGGCACGCCGAAGAGCGCCATCACGGCGTCGCCGATGAACTTGTCGAGCACCCCCCCGTGGCTGAGGATCACGTCCACCATCCGCTCGAAGTACTCGTTGAGCATCGAGACGGTCTCGCGGGCGCCCAGCGCCTCCGCCATCGTGGTGAAGTTACGGACGTCGGAGAACATGACCGAGACCTTCTGGTCCTTGCCACCCAGGACCGCCTCGCCGGCCGCCAGCAACTGCTCGGCGACCTCGGGCGACATGTAGCGGGCCATGGTGGACCGCAGCCGCTTCTCGCTCGTGATGTCCTCCAGCACGAGCATGGAGCCGATGTGCTCCTCGTTGACGTCGATGAGCGGGTTGACGGCGAGGTTGACGGAGGCGGTGTCCCGCTCGCCCAGCCGCAGCTCCATCTGGACCGCGATCTCGCGATGCCCGCTCTGCTTGACCTTCTCCAGGCTGTTCACGACCCACGCGTTGGGCCCGGCGAACACCGCGGCGACCGGCCGCCCGACGACGTCGCCCCGGGCGGTCGTGAGGATGCGCAGCGCGGCGTCGTTGGCGGTGAGGATCCGGTCCTTCACGTCGAGGGTGATGATGCCGTCGGTGGTGCTGCGCAGGATGCCCTCGTTGTAGTTCTTCTCGTTGAGGACGTCCTCGAAGAGCTGGGCGTTCTCCAGCGCGATGGTGATCTGGGCCGTGAAGGCGCCCAGCCGCGCCTCGTCCCGGGCGGTGAAGCGCCCGCCCCGCCTGTTGAGCGCCTCGGTCACGCCGATGCACTGGCCCGCCTTGTTGATGATCGGCATGGCCAGGATGCTGTGGGTCCGGTAGCCGGTGCGACGGTCCACGTCCTTGTTGAAGCGCGCATCGTTGTAGGGGTCCTCGATGTTCTCGGTCCGCCGCGCCTGGAAGACCGCGCCGGCGATGCCGCTGTCGGTGGGGATGCGGATCTCCCGGATCTCCAGCCCCTCGGCCACCCGCGAGAACAGCTCGTTCGTCTTGCGGTCGTAGAGGAACAGCGTGCTGCGCTCGGCGCTGAGCAGCTCGGTGGTGGCGTGCATGATGCGGGCGAGCAGCCGGTCCAGGTTGAGCTCGCCGGCGAGGTCGTGGGACAGCTGGAGGATCCGCACCTCCTCGCGGAGGCTGGCGAGCATCAGGTTGAAGCCCCGGAACAGCTCGGCGTACTCGTCCGTCGAGCTGAGCTTGAGGTCGTTGTCCAGGTCGCCGTGCTCGACGGCCCGCATGGCTTCCGCCAGGCGTGCCGCCGAGCGCGACACTTCGGAGGCGGTGAACACCGACATGGCGAGCGTGCCGATCATGCAGACGAAGACGACGCCGGCCACCCACGACAGGATCGGCAGCATCTCGTCCAGCCGGGCCTCGACGCCGAGGCTCATCAGCAGGCGGTCGACCTTGAAGACGATGGTGCCGGCGAAGAACAACAGCGGCAGCGAGTTGAGGAAGATCGACAGGTACAGCAGCTTGCTGCGCAGGCGGATCGAGATGATCCGCTTCTGGTCCTCCAGCTCGACCCGCTCGCAGTATGCCCACAGCCGCTCCACCTGCGGGATGATCTTCTTGGCGATGACGAAGAACTCGGAGATGGCGTGGGCCGGCGAGGCGAACAGGAAGATCGTCAGACCGAGGCCGATGATCTGCCAGCCCGCAAAGTCGCCGGCGGCCACCGCGTTGGCCAGGTACAGCCCGATGCCGGCGAAGATCGCGGCGGCCGGGCCGTGGAACAGCGTCACCCGCGCGAACGAGAAGAATGGCAGGTTGAGCGCCCGGACGATCGCCCCGGAGGCGTCGCGCGATGACGGCCGCTCGCCGCGGTCGAGCGCCTCCAGCACCCTCGTGATCGGCCGGACGTGGCGGGCGATCATGTAGATGTCCGGCAGCGTGTAGGCGGGGATCACGAGGGCGGCGATGCCCAGGAACAGGCCCCACTGGCGCAGCGTGAACTCGAATCCGAGGAACACCAGGAAGAACGTCACGGCGACCGCGGCGGCGGAGGCGATGACGTACGTCCAGACGAGGTACCAGACGAGTCGGGCCGACGACGTGCTGGGAGCCATTGGCTCGCTGTCGCGCGGCGATATTGACACAGCGTCCGGTCTTGTCAAGGCGGCTCTGCTACGATGCCGCCATGACCGTGGCGGGGTGCCGGATGCTCGGCAGGAGCGTTCGCCCGAGTGTGCGGGGCCTCGTCGCGCGGCCCCGGCTGTTTCGGCGGCTCGACGGCCGCCAGCCGCTGACGTGGGTATGGGGACCGCCCGGGTCGGGCAAGACGGCCTTGCTCGCCAGCTACCTGAGCGCTCGCCGGCTCCGCAGCCTCTGGCACAGGCTCGACGCCGACGACGCCGGCGGCGCCACGCTCCTCCGCGACCTGACCCTCGCTGACCGGCGCCGCCGTCTTCGGCCGCGTCAGGACGCCGCGGGCTCCCCGAGCGTCGCCCGCGGCGTCCTCCGTGCGCTCTACGCTCGCCTTCCCCGGCCGTTCGTCCTTGCCCTGGACAACTACGACGCGCTCCCGCCCGACGCCCCGCTCCACGACATCCTCCGGGAAGCCGTCGAACAGCTGCCGCCGGGCGGACGGATCATCGTGACCAGCCGGACGATGCCGCCGGGCGCGCTCGCCCGGCTGCGGGCGAGCCGGGCGATCACCGAGGTCGGCTGGGCGGACCTGCGGCTGACGGCGGCCGAGGCACGCAGCGTCGTGCGGGCGGTGAGGGGCGCGCTTCCGGCGAAACTCGTCGCCGGGCTGCACGCGCGCACCGACGGATGGGCGGCCGGGCTCGTGCTGGCGCTCCAGGAGCGGCGCCGCCTCGCCGACGAGCGCCGCGGCGCGCCGGACGGCATCGCCGACTACTTCGCCGCCGAGGTCCTCGACCGCCTGGAGCCGGGTATGCGGGACGTGCTGCTCCACACCGCGTTCCTGCCACGCGTCACCGCCGGCATGGCCGAGGCGCTCACCGGCCAGCGGGGAGTGGGCCGGGCGCTGGTCGAGCTCCATCGCCGGAACTGCTTCATCGCGCGGCACGCCGGGGGCGAGGAAGTGTACGAGTACGCCCCGCCGTTCCGCGCCTTCTTGCTGCGCCGTGCCCACGCGGTATTTCCACCCGCGCAGCGGCGGGAAGTCCAGCGGCAAGCGGCAAGCCTGCTGATGCGGGAAGGACGATTGGACGCGGCCGTCAGCCTGCTCCGGGCGGCCGGGGACTGGCAGGGCATGGCCACCCTCGTGGCGGCGCAGGCCGCCGCGCTGGCCGCCCAGGGACAGGTTCACATGGTCAGCGAGTGGGTCAGCGCGATCCCGGACGAGGTCGTGAACGAACACGCCTGGCTGCGCTACTCGCGCGGGATGCGCCGCCTGGCGACCGATCCGGCCGGCGGTCGCGACGACTTCGAGGCGGCGCTCGGGCGGTTCCACGAATCGAACGACGCGACCGGCGCCCTGCTGGCCTGGGCCGCCGGCGTGCACACATTTCCGCTCCAGCACGACGACTACCGCCCGCTCGACGGCTGGATCGAGCGCTACGAGGACCTCCACCGCCGGTTTCCGAGCTTTCCGTCGTGCGAGGTCGAGGCCCGGGTTGCCAGCGGAATGCTCGTCGCGTTGCTGTGCCGCCAGCCACACCATCGGGAGATCAAAGTCTGGGCCCGCCGGACCCTCGACCTGGCGCAGGCGACGCCGGATCCCACCCTCCGGCTGCAGACCACGCGGCACGTACTCGCGTACCAGCTCTGGAACGGCGACTTCGAGAGCGCGCAGGCACTCGCGGCTGATCTCCGGGTGCTGGCCTCGACCGCCGAGGCGCCGGCGCTCGACCGCATCGCGGCGCTGCTGGTCATCGCGCGGCTCGAGTGGCTCACGGGCGCCTTCGCGCACGCCCGCGACACCATCGGGGCCGCGCTGGCGCTGAGCCAGTCCAGCGGTGTGCGCCTCTTCGCCGACCGCCTCCTGGGCGAGGCCGTGGAGGCGATGCTGTCGGAGGGGGACCGAGCGGGGGCGGGGCGGTTTCTCGGTGAGATGCGACGCGACTTCGGGCGGCACGCCCGAGGCGATCGAGCGTACTACCGTGTGCTCGTCGGCTGGGACGCACTGCTCGCCGGTGACGTCAGCACCGCGGTCGGGGAGCACGAGGCGGCGGTGACGGCGGCCTGGGAGTGCGGCCTGCCCGCCTTGCAGTGTCTCGCCCACCTCTTCGCGGCTCAGGCGCTCGATGCCGCCGCCACGCCGGGCGCCGCCGTGCATCTGGCCCAGGCCAGCGAGATCGCCGAGCAGATGGACAGCGCCATCCTGCGGTTCACGGCGCGGCTGATCGAGGCCCACGTCGCGCTGGGGCGCGGA
>DASTOJ010000329.1:0-13829 GCA_035762565.1 Candidatus Methylomirabilota bacterium
TGCTACGCCGCCCTCCGCATGCAGAAGCAGATCGAGCGGTACGCGGAGGAGGTCAGGCAGGCCGAAGGCGTGCCCATCCAGGTGAGGATCGGCATCAACTCCGGCGAGGTGGTGGTCCGCTCGATCGGCAGCGACCTTCACATGGAGTACAGCGCCGTCGGGCAGACGACCCATCTCGCGGCGCGCATGGAGCAGGTGGCGACGCCGGGCTCGATCCTGATCACGCTCGATTCCCTGCGCCTGGCCGAGGGCTACGTGGAGGTCCGCCGGATCGGCCCGGTGCCCGTCAAGGGGCTGGCGGCACCGGTCGAGGTCTACGAGCTGACCGGGGCGAGCCCGGTCCGCTCGCGACTGCGGGCGACCGCGGCCCGCGGGCTGACCCCGTTCGTCGGCCGCAGCGCCGAGATGACCGTGCTCCACGAGGCCATGACCCGCGCCCTCGACGGTCGGGGCCAGGTCGTGGCCCTGGTCGGCGAGCCGGGGGTGGGCAAGTCGCGCCTGGTGCACGAGCTCGTCCACTCGCACCACACGGCGGACTGGCTGGTCGTGGAATCCAACTCGATCTCGTACGGCCACGCGACGCCGTACCTGCCGGTGATCGAGCTCCTGCGGAACTACTTCAAGGTCAACGCGCGGGACAGCACGCGGTCGATCCGCGAGAAGGTGACGGGCAAGGTCCTGACGCTCGACCCGTCGTTGCAGGACGCGATCCCGCCCGTCCTGGATCTGCTCGACGCCCTGTACGAGGAGCATCCCTTCCGGTCGCTCGACCCGCTCCAGCACCGCCAGGCCACCTACGAGGCGGTCACCCGCCTGCTGCTGCACGAGAACCGCGTGCAGCCGGTCGTCGTGGTCTTCGAGGACCTGCACTGGAACGACTCCCTGACGCTCGGGCTGCTGAACGAGCTGGTCGTCGCGGTGCAGAGCGCGCGCGTGCTCCTGCTCGTCAGCTACCGCCCCGAGTACCAGGACGAGTGGCGGAGCCGCCCGAACTATCGCCTGGTCCATCTCGATCCGCTGACGGGCGAGAGCGTCGACGAGCTTCTCCAGGGCCTGCTGGGCTCGGATGCGAGCCTGCCGGTCTTGAAGCGCTTCCTGCTGGAGCGGGCCGGCGGCAACCCGTTCTTCGTCGAGGAGATCGTGCGAACGCTCGTCAACACCGGCGTGCTCGAGGGCACGCGCGGCGCCTACCGCCTGGCCCGGCCCTTCTCCGGCAGCGAGGTCCCGCCGACCGTGCAGGCCGTGCTCGGCGCCCGCATCGACGCCCTGCCCGCGGCCGAGAAGCGGCTCGTGCAGGAGGCGGCGGTGCTCGGACACGACACCCCGTTCGCGCTGCTGCACGCGGTCTCCGGGCTGGAGGAGGACGAGCTCCGGGGGCTGCTCGGCAACCTGCAGGCCGCCGAGTTCCTCTATCCGACGCAGCTCTTCCCCGAGCCGCAATACACCTTCAAGCACTCCCTCACCCACGACGTCGCCTACGCCGGTCTGCTGCACGAGCGCCGTCGCGACATCCACGCGCGCGCCGTCAAGGCCATGGAGGCGCTCTACGCCGACCGGCTGGGCGAGCAGGTCGAGCGCCTCGCGGAGCACGCGTCGCGCGGCCAGCTCCGGGAGAAGGCGGTCCGTTATCTCCGGCAGGCCGGCGCGAAGGCCGCGGACCGGCAGGCCTATCCCGAGGCCGTCGTCCTGTTCGAGCAGGCGCTGGGCGCCCTGGCGCCCCTGCCCGAGACCCGTGACACCCTCGAGCAGGCCATCGACATTCGCTTCGAGATCCGGAACGTTCTGCAGCCGCTCGGAGACCGGCAGCGCATCGCGAGCTACCTGCGCGAGACCGAGCCGCTCGCGGCGCGCCTCGGCGATCCGCGGCGCACCGCCTGGATCCAGTCGTACCTCACCGAGCACTTCTGGATGCTGGGGCGCTACGGCGACGCCGCGGCGGCCGGCGAGCAGGCCCTCGCGATCGCGCAGCGGCTCTCCGACCTGCCGCTCCAGGTCGTGACGAACCTGCCGCTGGGCCTCGCGCACCACACGCGCGGGGACTACCGCCGGGCGATGGAGTACTTCCGCTGGAACGCGACCCGACTGGAGGGCGAGCAGGTCCGGGAGCGCTTCGGCATGTTCGTGCTCCCCTCCGCGTTCTCGCTCAGCTTCGTCGCCTGGGCTCTCGCCGAGCTGGGGGAGTTCGGTGAGGGTGTCGCGGCCGGCGAGGAGGCGCTCCGCATCGCCGAGGCGGCCGAGCATCCGTTCAGCTGCGGATACGCGCACCTCGGCCTGGGTGTGCTCTCGCTGCGCCAGGGGGATCTCGGCCGGGCGCTGCGCGCGTTCGAGCGTGCCCTGGCGGCCGGCGCGTTCGCGGACAGCCCGGTGGGATACGCGTACGTGGCCTTCCACCTCGGCTACGCGCTCGCGCTCGCCGGCCGACCTGGCGAGGGCATTCCGATCCTCGAGCGGACCGTGGAGGTCGCCGAGTCGAAGGGCTTCGTCGCCCGCCATTCGCTGCGGCTCGCCTACCTGGGCGAGGCATACCTGCTCGCGGATCGCCGGGACGACGCGATGGCGACCGCCGCCCGCGCCCTGGGGCTGGCCCGCGGGCACGACGAGCGGGCCAACGAGGCCTACGCGCTCAGGGTCCTGGGAGAGCTGGAGGCACGCCATGGCACGCCGGCCGAGGCCGAGGCCCGGTTCCGGGCGGCCCTGCTCCTGGCGGAGGAGCTGGGAATGCGCCCGCTGGAGGCGCACTGCCACCGCGGCCTGGCCCAGGTGCTCGAGGCGGCGGGCCAGTCACCGGCCGCGGCCGGGCATCGGGAGTCGGCCGCGGCGCTCGTCGACGCCCTGCAGATGCGCTTCTGGGGAGACCGGCTTGTGAACGCAGGCGGGCACGGGTAGAGTTGCACGGCCCGGACAAGGGAGGAAGACGACCATGCCAGACGAGGCCTCGCTGCTCCTCGCCTTCGAGTTGCTGCGCAACAACCCCGCGTACCATGCCGCCGAAGTGCTGCGGCGGCGCACGCCGGGCGGCTCGGGCGCCATGGCCTCGGCGCCGGAGGGGTCGGAGGAGCGCCGGGCCGTCCTCCTCCTGATCAGCACCTGGGAAGTCATCGCCGTCCTGATGGACGGCGTGAAGAAGCCTGACAAGGTCTTCGAGGTCACGCCCGTGTGTCACATGTACGACGAGCTGAAGGCCGCCATCGAGGCCCTGGCCCGGCACATTCCCGGGTTCGGCGCGAACTTCGTGAGGCTGTCCGCGGAGTACCAGGCGTGGCTCAAGAAGAAGAAGAAGGACGCCAAGTACATCAGCGCCGCCTGTGGCGGCATGCACGCGAAGTTCGGGTAGGCCGCGGTGGCGGCGGAGGGCCCGCGCCCGCGGCTGTCCACGTGGCTCCTCCGCCCCTACCTCGACCTCGGTCCCTTCCAGATGGGCCCGCTGCACGCCGGCGCTCTCGAGGAGTGCTGGCGGGCATTCATCGATCCGACCACTGTGCCCTTCATTCCGCAACGCGCCATGCCTCCTGGCTTCCGCACGCAGCTGGCCGAGGAAGCCGGTGGACCGCCGTACACCCTGAGCGATCCGCGCGAGCTGCCCGAGGGGCTGCGCACGAGCCGGTGGCGCGAGCTGTGTGACGCGCTGGACGGCTGGAGCGGTCTCGCGGGTGACCGCAAGTGCCGCCTGGCCTCGCTCCTGCACTCGATGTGCCTGTATCAGCCGCTGCTGGCGCTGATCCCGGAGGTCGGCGCCGGCGTCCGCGGCACCGGCGGCGACTCCCTGGAGCTGGCCTTCTGGCGCGCGTCCGCCCGGTTCATGCAGGACCTCCCGCACCGGATCGCCGACTACGACGACGCCGACATGTCCGTCTTCGAGGCGATCGCGCTGCACGCCCCCGACGCCGTTCCGGCCGGCTTCAACGCCACGGCCATGGTGTTCGTCCACAAGGCGAAGACCGGCGCCCCCGTGCACGAGCTCGCGGAGTGGGAGCGGCGATTCGAGAACGCGCTCGGCCGCGCGATCCCGGGGGTCGACACGTTCACCGCCGGGCTGTTCACCAGCCGGTTCTACCGCGGGAGGGCCTTTCTTCCGCAGCGCCAGGGCGACCCGAAGGAGGTGGTGCGCGTCATGGATCGCGCGGAGCGCCACGCGCTGGAGCTGGCGCCCGCGACATCCGCCCAGGAGCTGCTGTACCGCGAGAACCTCCATGCGTTGATGGAGAGCCGGACGAAGGAAGCCCTCTGGCTGGACGACAAGGACCAGGCGCTGGCGAGGTCGCTCAGGGTCGTCGAGGTGGACCCCTACGATGCGAAGGCGTGGGCGGAGCTCGGCGAGATCCGCTACCTGAGAAAGGAATGGCAGGAGGCCGCGCACGCCTACGCCCTCGCGGCGATGCTCGGCCCCCCGGCGAGCGCCCTCGGCCGCCACCTGGCCGGCGTCTGCCTCCGCGAGCTGGGCCACGACCTGCTGGCGGCCCTGTTCTTCAAGGACGCCGCGGAGCTCGATCCGCTCGGGATCTCGCCGCGCGAGGAGATCCGCGAGCTTCCCGACGTGGCCGTGCTCAAAGCGCTGAAGGAGTGGAGCCGCGACACCGTCGCGTGGTGGTAGCGTCGGCGGAGGAGGCGGCCATGGCGAAGCTGGCGCTGCGGGTCAACGGTGGAAGCCGGGAGGTCGAGTCGGACGACCCGGACGTCCCCCTGCTCTACGTCCTGCGCAACGACCTCGGGCTGACCGGCACGCACCTCGGCTGCGGGCTCGCGCAGTGCGGCGCCTGCACGGTGCTGGTCAACGGCCGCGCCGTCCGCTCCTGCGCCGCGCCGGCCCGGTCGGCGGCGGGTCAGGACGTGGTCACGATCGAGGGCCTCGGCACCCCGACCCGCCCCGATCCCCTCCAGGCGGCGTTCATCGCCGAGCAGGCCGCGCAGTGCGGCTACTGCACGGCCGGGATGGTCATGAGCGCGCGGGCTCTGCTGAACAGCACGCCCCGCCCGACCGAGCCGCAGGTGCGTGAGGCGCTGGCCGGCAATCTCTGCCGCTGCGGCAGCCACGCGCGCGTGATCCGCGCGGTCCTGCGGGCCGCCGGCGGAGGGCGCTGAGATGGACCTCTCGCGCCGCGCCTTCCTCGCCGGCAGCGGAGCGCTGATCGTCGGCTTCGGCGTGCGCGCGGCACCGGCGCAGACCGTGGCCGGCGCCGAGCGCTTCCTCGGCAAGCCGCTCGCCCCGGACGCGGTCGACTCGTACCTGGCCGTGCACGCGGACAGCTCCGTGACCCTTTTCGTGGGCAAGGTCGACATCGGCACCGGCAACCGCATCGCCATGCGGCAGATCGCCGGCGAGGAGCTCGACCTCCCGCTCCACCGCATCGCGATGGTCGAGGGCGACACGGCGCTCACCCCCAACCAGGGCGCCACGGCCGGCAGCTACGGCATCGCCCGGGGCGGCACCCAGCTCCGCCTGGCCGCCGCCACGGCGCGCCAGGCCCTCGTCGAGCTGGCGGTGCAGCGGATGGGCCGGCCGGCCGGCGATCTCCAGATCACCGACGGCCTCGTGACGACGAGGGACGGCAGCGCCCTCGTGAGTTACGGCGACCTGATCGGCGCTCGCCGGTTCAACCTGAAGGTGGACCCCAGGGCCCCGCTGAAGCCGCCCGACCGCTTCCGCTTCATCGGCAAGCCGCTGCCGCGCCCCGACGTGCCGGCCAAGGTGACCGGCCACCATCGATACCTGCACGACCTGACGCTGCCGGGCATGCTCCACGCCCGGGTGATCCGCCCGCACGCGCACGGCGCGACCCTGCTCAGCGTGGACGAGTCGTCCATCGCCTCCGTGGCCGGCGCCCGCGTCGTGCGCATCCAGAGCTTTCTGGCCGTCGTCGCCGAGCGCGAGTGGGACGCCGTGCGCGCCGCCCGCGCGCTGCACACGGTGTGGAGCGCGACCACCGAGCTCGGGGACCACTCCACCCAGTTCGAGGCGATGCGCGCCAGCCCGGTCGTCCGCGACCAGGAGATCGCCCGGCGCGGCGATCTCTCGGCGCTGGGCGCGCCGCCGGCGGACACACGGACGCTCGCCGCGACGTACCGCTGGCCCATCCAGACCCACGGCTCCATCGGGCCCAACTGCGGCGTGGCCGACGTGCAGGCCGACCGCGCGACCATCTGGAGCTCGTCCCAGAACGTGCACGGCCTCCAGGCCACCTGCGCCCGGCTGCTCGGTCTCGAGCGCGACCGCGTGCGCGTCATCTACCTGGACGGCGCGGGCTCGTACGGCCCCAACGGCAGCGACGACGCGGCCGCGGAGGCGGCCCTGATCGCGAAGACGGTGGGCCGGCCGGTCCGCGTGCACTGGACCATCCAGGAGCAGCACGGCCTGGATCCCAAGGGCCCCGCCCAGCTCCTGGAGCTACGCGGCGCCCTCGACAAGGACGGCGAGGTGGCGGCGTGGGAGACCCGGGCGTGGCTGCCGGTGGCCACCGCCAACCTCCCCAGCGTCCCGCTCCTGGCGCTGGACGCCGCCGGCATCCCGCAGACCCAGGGCCGCTCGACCGGGCTGATCTACCAGAACGTCGACCCGCCCTACACGCTGCCCAACGTCCTCGCCGTCGTGCACTGGATCCCCGACGCGCCGCTCCGCACCTCGGCCATCCGCGCGCCCGGCAAGATCGCCAACAGCTTCGCGGTGGAGTCGTTCACGGACGAGCTGGCGGCGGTGGCGCGCGTCGATCCCGTCGAGTTTCGCCTGCGCCGCCTCACCAACCCGCGCGGCATCGAGGTGCTGAAGCGGCTCGCCGCGCGCATGGGCTGGCAGGCGCGGCCCTCGCCGGGCCCCGTCGACCGCACCGCCGCCGTGCTCACCGGCCGCGGCATCGCCTACGTGCACTACAAGCACGACGAGACGCTGGTGGCCATGGGCATGGAGGTGGCGGTCGAGCGCGCCACCGGCACGATCCGCGTCACCCGCGTGGTCTGCGCCCAGGACTGCGGGCTCATGATCAATCCCGACTGCGTGCAGAGTCAGCTCGAGGGCAACATCTTGCAAACGCTCTCCCGGACCCTCCACGAGGAGGTCGTCTACGACCGCGACCGCGTCACGACGCTGGACTGGGCGTCCTATCCGATCCTGACGTTCCCGGAGGTGCCGGCGCTGGAGTTCGAGCTGATCCAGCGCCGGGACCAGCCGCCGCTGGGCGCGGGCGAGGCCGCGTCGACGCCGGTGCCGGCCGCGCTGGGCAACGCCGTGTTCGACGCGACGGGCGTGCGGCTCCGCACGGTGCCGTTCCGGGCGGCGCGGGTGAAGGCGGCGCTGGCGGCGGCTGGGCTCGCCGCGTGAAACATGATACCCTGCGGTGGTGAAAACGATCAGCGTTCGCGACCTGCGCCAGCGCTGGCCCGAGGCCGAGGCGCGCCTGCAGGTCGAGAAGGAGATCGTGATCACCCGGGACGCGAAGCCGGTCGCCAGGCTCGTCCGGATCGACGAGCGCCCGAAGCCACGCAAGCGGTTCGATCCGGCCGCCCACGCCAGGTGGCAACGAAAGATTGCGGGCGGCAAGGTGTCGCGCTGGGTCGACCGCTCCCTGAGAGAGGGCCGCGAGGACCGGCGCTGAGCGCGCGGCAGGGGTGATTTACCTCGACACGAGCTGTCTGCTGAAGCTCATGCTGGAGGAGCCGGAGAGCGAGGCCGTTCGGATGGCGGTGACCCGCGAGCCCGAGGTCATCGTTTCGGCGCTCACCGAGCTGGAGACGGCTGTGCAGCTCCGCGCGGGCTGGCTCGCCGGGGAATACCGCGAGCGGCGCTATCGCGCCTACGTGGGCCGCCTCAACGCATTTCGTGCAATCGACCCGTTCCGTTTTCGACCTCTGAATGGCTCCCTGTTCCGCACCGCGCTGCGCCAGGACCGCGAGGCACGCAAGGTGCACTCCCGAACGCTCGACCGGCTTCATCTCGCGGCCATGGAAGAGCTGGGACTGCGGCGCCTCATGACCACCGACACCGCCCAGGCGGCCGGCGGGAAGGCGCTCGGCTTCGAGGTCGTGAGCCCGCGATGAAGACGAGCACCGAGCGCATCCTCACCACCCACGTCGGCAGCATCCCCCGCCCGGAGAGCATCCGCGCCCTCCTCCGGGCCCGCGTGGGCGGCCAGCCCATCGACGAGGCCGCACTGGCGGCGCGGGCCGCCGAGGCGGTGACCGAGGTGGTCCGCCGCCAGGCCGCGGCGGGCCTCGACGTCGTCTCCGACGGCGAGATGAGCAAGACGAGCTTTCTCGCCTACACCGACGACCGGCTCACCGGCTTCGTGACCACCATGGCTGCGACCGACCCGAGCGCCGCGCAGACCGGCGCCGGCTTCTGGGCGCGGCGGGTGGACAACCGGAGGGAGTGGCGCGCCTTCCGCGAGTACTACACGGAGTACCTGCCGCGCGAGATGCCGCTGGCCTCCGCGCCCACGACCTGCCAGGGCCCCATCGCCTACAAGGGCCAGGCGCTGCTCGAGAAGGACCTGGCCGCCTTCAAGGCCGCGCTCCGGGGCGTCACGGTCGCCGAGGCCTTCGTGCCCGCCATCGCGCCGGCCATGGTCGGCCGTGGCCAGAACCGCTACTACCCGACGGAGGAAGCCTACGTCTTCGCCATCGCCGAGGCGCTGCGGACGGAATACCGGGCCATCGTCGACGCCGGGTTCATCCTCCAGATCGACGATCCCGGCCTGGGCGAGACATGGGACATGCTGATCCCGGCGCCGCCGCTCGAGGACTATCGCAAGATACAGGCGCGCAACATCGACGCCCTCAATCACGCCCTGGCCGGCATCCCCGAGGACCGCGTGCGCTACCACCTCTGCTGGGGAAGCTGGCAGGGCCCGCACCTGCACGACCTCGGCCTGCGCGACGTCGTGGACCTCGTGCTGCGTGTCAAGGCCCAGGCGTACTCGATCGAGGCCGCCACGCCCCGTCACTCGCACGAGTGGCGCGTGTGGGAGGACGTCAAGCTCCCCGTGGGCAAGGTGCTCGTCCCCGGCGTCATCGCCCACACCACCGCGGTGGTCGAGCACCCCGAGACGGTGGCCGAGCGCATCCTGACCTACGCGCGGCTGGTCGGCCGCGAGCGGGTCATGGCCGGCGCCGACTGCGGCTTCGCCCAGGGCGCGCTCTTCCAGCGCCAGCACCCGACCATCATGTGGGCGAAGTTCGAGGCGCTCGTGGAGGGCGCGCGGCTCGCCTCCGGGCGATTGTGGCGGTGATCGGGGCTCGTGCCGAAGGCTCCCGGGTACGGCGCGCGGGCGATGCCGATGTATCCTTTCAGGGACTTTTCAAAGGGTCCCCCTCGCGGCTATATGCTGGGCGATGGGACGGGACCAGCCGGGAGGCGCGCGATGGCAGTCGAGGTGGCGGCGACGCGACGACGCTTCACGCGGTCGGACTATCACCGGATGGTCGAGGTCGGTATCCTCGGCGAAGACGACCGCGTCGAGCTGATCAGGGGCGAGATCGTCGAGATGTCGCCCATCGGCCGTCGCCACAGGGCGTTCGTCGGCAACCTCGCCCAGCTGCTGATCGTGCGCCTGGCCGGACGCGCCCTCGTGTGGGTCCAGAGCTCCATCGTCCTCGCGGAAGACACCGAGCCCGAGCCCGACCTCGCCGTCCTCCGCCGCGGCGCGGTGCCGTTCAAGGAGCGCGACGCCTGGGCCGAGGACGTGCTCATGCTGATCGAGGTCGCCGACAGCTCGCTCGCCTACGACCGCTCGACCAAGCTCCAGCTCTACGCCGAGGCCGGCATCCCGGAATACTGGGTGGTCGACTGCGCCGCGGAGGCCATCGAGGTTCACCGCAACCCCGGCCCCGAGGGCTATCGTGACACCAGCCGTGCTGCCGGCACGGTGACGCTGACGCTTCAAGCCTTCCCCGACGTCGAGCTGACGACTCCTGAGGTCTTCGCGTAGCAGCAGCAGTGATGCTCCCGCCGGCGCTCGTGCTCCTTGCGGTGTTGCTGCTACCGGCCTGCGCCGCGGTGGGCACCGAGCCGCTGCCGGGGCGGCCGCCCCATCACGTCGAGGGAGGGTTCCGCAACCTCAACCCGGAGTTCCGGCGGCCCGGGGGGTGGACGCGCGCGCGGTTTCTGGCCGGTCGCGTCTGGGCGAGCCTGGTCGCACCGCGGAGCTTCGAAGCCCCGCGCGTGCCCGCCGGCGGCGTGCTCCTCGCCGGCAACCCGTCGCCGACCGTGACCTGGATCGGCCACGCGACGCTCCTCGTCCAGCTCGAGGGCGTCACCCTTCTCACCGACCCGCACTGGGGCCCGCGGGCGAGTCCCCTGTCCTGGGCGGGCCCCCGCCGGCTGAGCCCGCCCGGTCTCGACTTCGAGGCCCTGCCGCCGGTCCACGTCGTGGTGATCTCCCACGACCACTTCGATCACCTCGACCTCGGCACCGTGAAACGGCTGGCCGAGACCCACGATCCGCTCTTCGTGGTGCCCCTCGGGCTCAAGCGCTGGTTCGCCGAGCAGGGCATCGCGCGGGTCGAGGAGGTGGACTGGTGGCAGTCGCACGAGCATCGTGGGCTCCGGCTGGTCTGCGTGCCCGCGCAGCACTTCTCCCAGCGCAATCCGTGGGACGGCAACCGCCGGCTCTGGGCCTCGTGGGCGGTGATCGGCGCATCGAGGCGCCTGTACTTCAGCGGGGACACGGGTTACTTCGACGGGTTCCGGCAGGCCGGCGAACGGCTTGGACCCTTCGACCTGGCGGCCCTCGCCATCGGCGCCTACCTGCCGCCCCGGATGATGCGCTTCGTCCACCTCACGCCGGAGGAAGCGGTGCAGGCCTTCGAGGACCTGCGCGCGCGTACGCTGCTCGGGATCCACTGGGGCACCTTCGACCTCGCCGACGAGCCGCTGGCGGAGCCCCCCGAGCGCATGCTCGCCGAGACGCGCCGCCGCGGCATTCCGTCCGAGCGGGCGTGGATCTTCAAGATCGGCGAGACGCGACGCTGGTGAGGCCCGCGGCGGTGGCGGTGACCGCCGGCCGTCCCTGGCGTTGCAGGGGTGTGAAGATTTCCGTGGCGCCTGGCCAGCCGTCGACGCCGGGGGTACGCTGCGCCAGGAGGAGGGACCCATGGCGAATCCATTCGTGCACGTGGAGCTGCACACCAACGATCTCGCGCGGGCCAAGGACTTCTATTCGCATCTGTTCGACTGGAAGCTGCAGGACGTGCCGATGCCGGGCGGCTCGTACACGATGATCGAGGTCGGCACCGGCACCGGCGGCGGCATGATGGTCAACCAGGCGCCGGGCGTCCCGCCCCACTGGATGGCCTACGTCGGCGTCGACGACATCCGGGCCGCCACCCGGAAGGCGACGGAGCTGGGCGCAAAGGTGGTGGTGGACGTGATGGAGGTCGGCCAGTACGGCTCGATGAGCGTGATCACCGACCCCACCGGCGCCACGCTGGCGATGTGGCAGTCGAAGGGCGGGAAGTGATCGAGGCGCGCTTGACGTGATGTGCTACATGTAGCACACTCGCGGCATGCGCACCGCTGGCGTCCGCGAGGCCCGCCAGAATCTCTCGGCGCTTCTGGACGAGGTCCGGAAGGGGCGCGAGGTCGTGATCACGGAGCGCGGGCGTCCGGTGGCGAAGCTGGTGCCGCCGGATCGCCCGCGCGGCAAGGGCGTTCCGAATCTCGCGGCGTTCCGCCGCAAGATGCCGGTCCTCGAGCCTCCACTGTCGACCACCGTGGCCGAGGACCGCGCGGATCGCCTCTAGGAGGCGCGCTCCGGCGCGGCTTCGCGAGCAGCGGGCCGCGTACCGAACGGCCTTGCCCGGTCCCCTCTACTGCGACACCAGCGCCCTGCTGAAGCTGTACCTGCCCGAGCCCGGCAGCGACGAATTCAACGAGGTCGTGGAGGGCCGGGACGATGTTCTCGTGTCCGATCTGGCCGTGACCGAGATCGTCTCCGCGGTCGCCCGTCGTCTGCGTCAGGGGTCGCTCACTCCGGAGGGTGCGCGACGCCTTCAGCACGCGATCCTCGGGCGCCTCGACGAGGGCGTGTACCACCGCGTCGAGCTGACTCGCGACGTCCACCGCCGGGCGGAGCACTTCCTCCTGACCTTGCAGGAGGCTCCGCTGCGCGCCGCCGACGCTCTCCATCTGGCGCTCGCCACGTCGGCGCGGGCGGCGTCGCTGGCGTCGTTCGACGCACGGCTGGCTGCCGCGGCCCGCGCCGCCGGCCTCGCCGTCTACCCCGCCTGAGCTTGTCGCTGGCGAGGGATGGTACCTTTCCGGACACGCAGAGGAGGTGCTCCATGGCCAGCGCGAAGCTTCCGACCCCCGAAGAGCTCAAGGCCGTCGGCCGGCAGCTGGGGATGAGCCTGTCCGACGCCGACGTCGCGTTCTTCCTGGAGACCATGGGCGGCACCGTGGCGGCCTATCACGCCATCGAGGCCATGGCCGACCCGATGCCGCGCGTGAAGTATCCGCGCACGCCCGGCTATCGCCCCGAGGGCGCGGAGAACAAGTACAAGGCCTGGTACGTGAAGAGCGAGGTGCAGGGCGCGCCCGCGGGCAAGCTGCGGGGCAAGCGCATCGCGCTGAAGGACAACGTCTGCCTGGCCGGCGTGCCCATGATGAACGGCGCCTCCACGCTGGAGGGCTACGTCCCCGACGTCGACGCGACGATCGTCACGCGCATCCTCGACGCCGGCGGCACCATCGCCGGCAAGGCCCACTGCGAGTACTTCTGCTTCTCGGGCGGCAGCCACACGAGCGCGGCCGGGCCCGTGCAGAACCCGCGCAAGCCGGGCTACTCGGCCGGCGGCTCGTCCTCGGGCAGCGCGGCGCTGGTGGCGGCGGGCGAGGTCGACATGGCCATCGGCGGCGACCAGGGCGGCTCGATCCGCATCCCGGCCGCCTACTGCGGCGTCTACGGCCTGAAGCCCACGCACGGCCTGGTCCCCTACACCGGCATCTTCCCCATCGAGCTGACGCTCGACCACACCGGCCCCATGACCGCGACGGTGGCCGACAACGCCCTGCTGCTCGAGGTGCTGGCCGGCCCCGACGGGCTCGACCCGCGCCAGGTGGACGTCAAGACCGCCGCCTACACGAACGCGCTGACCGGCGATGCGCGGGGCCTGAAGATCGCGGTGGTGAAGGAGGGCTTCGGCCACGCGAACTCGGAGGCAGACGTCGACGCCCTGGTCCGCAAGGCCGCCGCGACGTTCAAGCAGCTCGGCGCGCAGGTGGACGAGGTGTCGATCCCCTTCCACCTCGCCGGCCCCGCCATCTGGACGCCGATCGCGGTCGAGGGCGCGACCTGGCAGATGCTGAACGGCAACGGCTTCGGCTTCAACTGGAAGGGCCTCTACGTCACGAGCCTCATCGACGCCCACTCGGCCTGGCGCCAGCGGTCCGACGAGTTCTCCGACACGCTGAAGACGACGATCCTGTTCGGCCAGTACGCGCTGAACAAGTACCGCGGCCACTACTACGCGAAGTCCCAGAACCTCGCCCGCACGCTGCGCGCCGCCTACGACGCGGTACTGAAGGACCACGATCTGCTGCTGATGCCGACGCTGCCGCTGAAGGCCACGCCGATCCCCAAGCCGGACGCGCCACGCATGGAGATCATCCAGCGGGCGTTCGAGATGCTGCCGAACACCGCGCCCTTCGATGTCACCGGCCACCCGTCGATGAGCGTGCCGTGCGGGATGAGCGATGGGCTGCCGGCGGGAATGATGCTGACGGCGAAGCACTTCGACGAGTCGGCGATCTACCGGGCCGCGTCGGCGTTCGAGAAGGCAGGGGACTGGACGGCGATCCGGCCGTGACATACCGCGCGGCGGGTCGCTACCGGAAGAGCGGCAGC
>DASTOJ010000330.1:0-14240 GCA_035762565.1 Candidatus Methylomirabilota bacterium
GGCGGAGTCCCAGGCGGGGCGGCGGCGTCCCTATCAGGCGCGGCAAATCCGCGGAATCCCTGGCGGAGGCTCTGGCATTGCGCATGCTCACCGCAGCTGCAAGACAAAGGAGGCTATATGAAACGGCTGGCGCTCACGCAACACACCGTGCGCTGCCCATTGGAAGACCGCACCGCCAGCTTGACGGTGCGCACCGATCCCGGCGGCTATCCATCTCGCCGGCACCTCGACGTGACCGCCTGCTCGTTACGGCCGTCGACGTCCTTCGTCCCGCCCGCAAGGAGCGGTTATTTCTCGGACGTGGCGCCGCCCGTGCCGTACTTCTGCGAGGTCGATTCGACCCCACGCCACTCGTTCGAGATCGCGTGCGCCAGACGCTGCCTGGCGGTGTTGAATGCCGCCGAGCCCGGCGCCGCCGAGCCTGTCCGCTGCACGTCGGGAGTCAGCGACAGCCTGGAGCTGGCCCGACAGACCCAGAGCCCGGCCATCACGCGGTTGCTGTGGTTCTACGGCGCCTGAGACGCTGCCCTGGGCGGGCGGTCGTACCGATGAGGCTCGCGCTGCGGGTCTGGCGGCAGCCCGACGCCTGACTTGCGAAGCGCCGGGCGCGCGCCCAGTCGGCCGGCCGGAGAGCCGGGCCCAGTACTCGCGGAGGCGGCGGCGCTGCCACCTCACGACGGTGTCAGGAGTCGCGATCACGAGGGGCTGTCTCTCCACCCGGCCCTGACATCGTCCTCGGCCAGATCTACCAGTGCCACGGCGAGCCCGAGCGAGCGCGGGTTCACTACGAGGCGGCGCTCCCGCTGGCCGAGGAGGCCGGCGATCCCCAGCTCCGGTTCCCCTGCTACGATGGCCTGGCCACGCTCGCCCTGGAGACGGGGAACGACGAGCAGGCCGAGCGCTGGAGCGAGCGAGCGCAGGCGGTGTGCGAGCGGGCCGGGGTGGATCCGGACGCGCTCGTCGTGCTGCCGTTCCTCGGGTGAGGCGTATCACATCCCTCGAGCGATGGAGGACAAGGCATGGCCCCGAGTGAGTCGCGGCCTACGGTCCAGCCCGGACAAGAAGCTCCCGACTTCTTGCTGCCACTCGTCTCGGAGGACGGTGAGGTGGCACTGGGCGACTATCGTGGGCGCTCCCCGCTGCTCCTGGCCTTGCTGCGCAGCATCTGGTGCCCCTTCTGCCGCCGGCACATCACTCGGTTGGCGGAGACGCGACTGAAGCTCGAGAGGGCTGGCGTCGAGCTTCTGGCGGTCACGGAAGGCCCGACGGAGTCGGTTCGGAAGTACTTTCGTATGAGGCCGCCGCGCATTCGCGTGGCCTCGGATTCCGAGTGCCACATCTACCGCGCGTATGACGTGCCGATGCCGCCCCCCACACCCGAGTACAAGCAGCTACGGGCGACAGCGCGCATCAACCCCACGGGCGAGGCCCCTGAGCCTATGTCGCTCGACGCGGTGCAGACCTGGCTGAGGAACCACAATCGATTTGGGGAGATCCCGGAAGACCAGCCGGAGCTGCTGCGTCCCACGCGACCGGACTTCAATAACATCCACGCGGGGCACTTCCTGATCGATCGCGCCGGGGTCGTCCGCTGGGTGCACATCGAGACACCGATCGACGACCTGTCGCGCTATGGTGTCTTCCCCACCGACGACGAGATCCTGGCCGCCGCGCGTGCCGCGGGCGTGTGATTCTCGATTGAGGCCCAAGCCCGTCCCCCCTGCGACGGAGCGTACCGCACCGGGTCACGGGTGTGCGCACGCATGCTGGCCTCCCAGGCAAGCGTGAGAGAGCGCCCTTCGCAACGCTGCGCTTTCAGCCGCGCACCTCGTCGCCGACGGCCGGATTCGAGACGCCCAGCGGTGGAACCGACCCCCTGGCAACTTGGTGCTTGACGGATCTCGACCGGCGCTGCTATAGCGCAGGGATACGATCGACGCCGCCAGGGGAGCCCATGCTGCGGTCACCCGCGTCAACGCAGGGGCAGCGCCGCGGGAATCCGCGCTTCGTGCTCGCGCGGACAGCGCTCGGTCTCGGACTCATCGCGTACCTCGGGGTGTCGGGCGCAATCGACTGGTCGGCCTTGACCGGTCTGGTCAAGGCTTGGCGCCTGACGGCCGCCGCGCTCTTGCTTCTCTTCCTGGCCGTCGTCGCGTCGTCGTGGCGCCTCTGCATTCTGCTGCGAGGACAGGGATTGTATCTCTCGCTCGGGGCATCGCTCCGGCTCTCGCTGCTAGGGGCTTTCTTCAACAATTTCATGCCCGGCTCCAACGGGGGCGACCTGGTGCGGATCTATCTCGCGGCGAAGCCGCACCCAGGACGGCGCACCGAGATCGGCACCACGCTCGTGATCGATCGCGCCATCGGCCTGCTGGCCTTGCTCCTGACGCCGCTGCTGGTGGCCGCCGTGGGAAGAGGCGCCGTAGTCCGGAATGCTGCGCTCGATGGATTGCTGCTCTTCGCGGCACTCACTTCCGTCGCCCTCGTGGCCGGCACGGTGATGTGTGCGGATCCCGACGGCGTATTTCGCCGTGGCGCGATGCACGTGTTCCGCCGGTTCTCCTGGAGTGCGTACGCGGAGCCGATCCTCGACTCGGTTCACGCTCATCGCAGGAACAGCCGAGTCCTTGTGTGCGCTCTCGGGATCTCGGCGCTGATCCAGGGACTCGTCATCCAGGCCATCCAGCTGATCCTGCTCGCGAACGGAGCGCCGTCGCCGAGCTGGGGCTCGGCTCTCTTGACGCCGTTCGGGATGCTGGCCAACGCGCTGCCGCTGACGCCGGGTGGACTGGGCGTCGGGGAGGTGGCGTTCGATGCGCTGTTCCTCCTGGTGGGTGTGACGGGCGGGGCCGAGGCTCTCCTGGCCTGGCGCGCGCTCACGACGTTGATCGACCTCGGCGGAGGGGCTGTGCTCCTCGCGGGCCGGACCGGGGTGAGCATGATGGGTGCGGAGCGATCGAGACCTCTCGTTGAGCGCGGCACGCCCGCCGACCCCGGCGCGAGCTGAACGAGTGGGTCTGGCCCGCATGCCCCCGACACCGCTGCCGCGTCGGGGCAACGCTCACCGCGTGGCGCTGCGCCTGGGATTCACGTGCTGGCTGGTGTATACGCTGCATTTCGCGACGAACATGGTTCGCGAGAACTACCTTGCCCTCGCCATTGGTGACGACTTCTCCTTCCGGGTCGATCCCTACGCCGGCCTCCACGACGACATCTTCGAGCATCCCGGTCATGGATGGCACATTGGCAGCAACCCCGGCGCGTCGATGGTTGGCGCAATCCCCTACGCCTTCAGCCGACCCCTCATCGACCGGATCGTCGCCTCCGTTCAGCGGGCCCGACACGAGGCGGGGAGAGTGGGTCCGCCCCACTACGACGCGCCGACCGAGAAAGACCGCCGCTTTTACGAGACGGCGTGGCGGCGGGGCGTCGACGTGAAATTCGGACTCGCGTCTTTCGTGATGCAGTCGTTCGCCATGGCCGTGGTGTCGGCCCTGGGCGTGGTCGTCATGTACCTGCTGCTGGCAGGCCACCTCGGATCATCGACCACGGCCCTGTTTCTGGCCATCCTCTATGCGTTCGGAACGCCGGTCTTCTTCCGTACCGGGTTTCTGAACCACAACCTCATGCTCGCCCACGCCGGCTTGTTTGGCTTTGCCGTTCTCGGGAACCGCTGGAACTGGTCGGGCGCGACGCGTGATCGGATATTCGGGCTGGCCGGGCTGGCCGGCGGGTTCTCGGTGTTGCTGGACTACAGTGGCTTGGTGTTCCTGGGCGGACTGTGGATCTATGGCCTGTTGCGGTATCGACGGGAGATCATTGGGCGAGCTTGGCTCCGGCCCGCCTTCGCCTATGCCGCGGGGGCGGTCGGACCCCTGGTGCTCCTCTGGCTCTATCAGTGGCGCAGCTTCGGGCACGCCTTTCTCCCGCCGCAACACTGGATGCCGCTGGTCGAGTGGAGCGATCAGGGATACCAGGGTATCGTCTGGCCGCAATTGCCCCTGGCCGGTGCGCTCGCCTTCGACTATCGGTTCGGCCTGTTCGTCAGTTGTCCGCTCTTCCTGCTCGCATTCGCCGCACCGTTCGTCGACCGCCGGCCACGACACCTACCTGGCCTCGACCTCGGGTCGTGTCTGGCGTTCTTTCTCGCCTTCTTGGTGTTCTTCAGTTGCGTGCACTACACGCGCTGGCAGTTCAACACCGGGGTGCGTTACCTGGCGGCGGTCTTTCCATTCCTCTTCCTGCCGGTCGCGGTGGTCCTGCTGAGGTTGCCGCCGCTGATCGGCCGGCTGATCGGGGTGGGGTCGATCGTGCTGGCGTGGTCGATGGCCATGGCCCGGGACGTTTCCGGCGGCAAGGTGGATCTGGCCGATCCCGACACGGGCCTTGGCGTGCTCGACCCGCTGCTCACGGTGCTCGTCGGCGGCTTCAAGCTGCCCGCCCTCACGACGCTCTCACGGATGGAACAGTTCGGAGACGTCGCCCGCGACGGAGTGTCTCCGCTGCCCCTCTTGCTGTTCGCGGCCGCCCTCCTGCTCGTGGTCTGGATGCCCCGAAAGCGTGAGTAGCGGAGGAAGCCGGGAGTGGCACGGAGACGGCGAGCGGCGGCCCCGTGTTCTCGTCACCAGCCGGGCGTCACCGGGACGGCGCCTCGGGCCACTGGCTCCGAGCCCGCTCGCGGAGCTTGACCTTCTGGATCTTGCCGGAGCTGGTCATCGGAAACTCGTCGACGAACGCGACGTGGCGGGGGATCTTGAAGCTCGCCACGCGGCCGCGACAGTGCTCGATCACCTCGCCCTCGGCCAGGGTGCAGCCGGGCGCGAGCTGCACGAAGGCCACCGCCACCTCGGACAGCCGCGCGTCGGGCACCCCGACCACCGCCGCCACGGCGATGGCAGGATGGCTCATCAGGAAGGCCTCGACCTCCGTGGGATCGACGTTCTCCCCCGCCGATCTTGAGCATGTCCTTGTACCGGCCGAGGAACCGCATGTGGCCGTCGGGGCGCAGGCGGCCCCTCGACGAAGCCGAAGGCGTGAAACAGCGGCAGGTACATGAGGATCACGTCGTCGACGGTGATGCCCATGCGATCGCCGTGGTCCCAGGTGTTCCGGATCATGCGATGGTTGTGCACGGCGCCCTTGGGGAAGCCGGTGGTCCCCGACGTGTAGAGGATGAAGGCGTTCTGCTCGGGATCGACCTGCCCGGCGCGGTCGCGGAGCGTGTCGTCGCTCACACGCCGGCCGCCCTCCAGCATCTCGCGCCAGTCCACGGCGTCCGCGCCGGCCCGGTCGGCGAGCACGACGACGCGGCGGAGGCAGGGGAAGCGCGGGTCGGGACGCGCGCCCAGCGTCGGCACGACCTCGCGCATCAGGGTGAGGTAGTCGATCGGTCCCGAGCGCTCGGCGAGGATCACGGCGGCGGCGTCCGACTGGCCGAGGACGTACGCCATGTCCTCGGTGCGGAAGCGCGTGTTCACCGGGACGAGCACGGCGCCGATCTTCATGATCGCGAACATGGCGTCGATCCACTCGGGACGATTGACCATCCAGAGCGCGACCTTGTCGCCGGGCACGACGCCGAGCGCCAGCAGCCCCTTCGCGACGGCGTCGACGCGCGCGTCGAGCTGGGCAAAGGTCCAGCGCTGTTCGCGGAAGGCGAGCGCCTCGCGCGGACCCCACCGCCGGGCCGCGCGCTCGGGCAGGAGCCCCAACGTCTGCTTCTCGGACCAGTCCCCGATGGCGGTCACCCGGTGCAGCGTTCGAGGCCGATCATAGCCGAAGGCGCGGGCCGGCTGGTTTGCAGTACCATCCCTGGTCCGTGGGCGGGCGGCGAGCCATGGCGCTGATCCTGACCGGCGACGCGACGTCGGGCCGCGAGGCGGCCGACAGGACACGCGCGTCATGACGGGCGAGACGCCGCTCGGCGTGGTCATCGACCGGCTCGCGCAGGCCGATCCCCGGCGCCCGGCGGTCACGTGCGGGTCGGTGACGAGATCGCGGGCCGAGCTGGCGGCGCGGACGAACCGGCTCGCTCGCGCCTATCGCAGCCTTGGCGTCACGCTGGATACGTTCGTCACGATCGGGCTGCCCAATGGCGTCGAGTTCTACGAGGCCGTCGTCGCGACTTGGAAGCTGGGGGCGACGCCGCAGCCGATCTCGTCCCGGCTGTCGGCCGCGGAGCGGCGGGCGATCATCGACCTTGCGAACCCGTCGCTCGTCGTCGGCATCGACCCGACCGAGACGCCGGGACGCATGGCGATCCCCGCCGGCTTCGAGCCGGAGGGGTCGCTTGCGGCCGGCCCGCTGCGGCCGGCGGTGGCCTCGTCGTTCAAGGCGCCGACGTCCGGCGGCAGCACCGGCCGGCCCAAGCTCATCGTCGCGACCCAGGCCGCCACGTGGGAGTCGATCGAGGGCTTCGCCACGCTGCTGCGGATCCCGGTGGACGGCGTGCACCTCGTCACTGGACCGCTCTATCACAACGGCCCGTTCGTGACCTCGCTGCTCGCGCTGCTGAGGGGTAACCACCTGGTCGTGATGCCACGGTTCGAGGCCGTTACGGCCCTGGCCCTCCTCCAGCAGCATCGCGCCGACTGGATGTACGCGGTGCCGACGATGATGCACCGCATCTGGCGGCTGCCGGCCGCCGAGCGCGCGCGGTACGACGTGTCCTCGCTGCGCGTCGTGTTCCACATGGCGGCGCCCTGCCCGCCGTGGCTGAAGCAGGCGTGGATCGAGTGGCTCGGCGGCGAGCGCGTGCTCGAGCTGTACGGCGGGACCGAGGCGCAATCGTTCAGCATCATCTCCGGCGACGAGTGGCTCGCGCACCGGGGCTCGGTCGGACGCCCCGTCCTGGGCGAGATGACGGTTCTCGACCCCGACGGGCACGAGCTGCCACCCCGCCAGATCGGCGAGATCTGGCTGCGCCGCGGGCCCGATGAGCCGGCGCCCTACCGGTACGTCGGCGCCGTCGCGAAGTCGCGGCCGGAGGGCTGGGAATCGCTCGGTGACATGGGGTGGAAGGACGAAGAGGGCTACGTCTACCTCACCGACCGCGACACCGACATGATCCTGGTCGCCGGCGCCAACGTCTACCCGGCCGAGGTCGAGGCCGCGCTCGACGAGCACCCGCACATCGCGTCGTCGTGCGTGATCGGCCTGCCCGATGACGACTATGGCAGCGTCGTGCACGCGATCGTGCAGATCACGGCTCCCCTGACCGCCCCCGAGCTCGACGCATTCCTGACGTCGCGGCTGGTCCGGTACAAGCGGCCCCGCACGTACGAGTTCGTGGCCGAGCCGCTGCGGGGGGACGACGGCAAGGTCCGACGCTCGGCGCTCCGGGCCCAGCGGCTCCCCGGCCGCGCGCGCGCTTGACGGCAGGCGCCGGGGGCGCGATCCTGGCTCGCGCCGAGCGCGAGGTCATCCCGAGGAGGCACGGCATGTCCGAGACGAGCGACCTGTTCGAGATCGTGCACACGACGCGGGCGATGCGGCGGCTGAAGCCCGATCCGGTGCCCGATGCGTTGATCGCGAAGATCCTCCGCGCCGGCGTGTGCGCGCCCAACGGTGGCAACACGCAGCGCTGGCGATTTTTGGTCGTCAAGGACGCCCGGATCAAGCAGGCCGTGCAGGCGTACTACAAGCGCGCCTTCGACGAGGTGGTGGGGCCGCGCTACCTCAAGAGCGCGCCGCCGCCCGGCGTGAGCCGTGAGGCCTACGATCGCCAGCACGCGGCCGTGCAGTACCTGACGGATCACTTCCACGAGGCGCCCGTCTGGATCGTCGCCTGCCTCGAGGAAGGGACGACGCCGCCGACGCGCTGGTCGGGCGCCTCGATCTACCCCGCCGTCCAGAACATGCTGCTGGCGGCGCGAGCGCTCGGGCTGGGGGCGACCCTGACGACACGCCACCTGCTGTTCGAGAAGGAGACGGAGGCCGCGCTGGGCTTGCCGGCCGGCGTCCACTCCTACGCCATCCTGCCCATCGGCTACCCCATGGGGAAGTTCGGCCCCGTCGGCCGGGGGCCCCTCGGCGACATGGTCTACCAGGACCGGTGGGGTCAGCCCTACCCCGGAGTCTAGACGGGAGCCGCCGGCGAGGAGAAGCGGGCTCGCGCACCCTCACTCGCCGTGGACCGGCTCGCACAGGATCCCGGGTCCGCCCGGCGTCTCGACGGTGTGATATCTCAGCCACTGGATCTGCGGGCGCGTGATGTGCCCCGCCACCCGCCTGAGCACGGCGGAGAACTGGGGGGCGAGGAGCACCAGTCTGGGCGGCAGCGAGAAGTCGGCGCCCCTGGCCGGATGCATGCGCTGGACGTTTCCCATGTTGCGCACGATCCAGTCGAAGTGGCCGAGACCGCGAGCGAGCAAGCCGTCGTTGACGGTCGTCTCGAAGTCGATGATCGTGAGCCTGCTCGCGCGATCCACGGCGAGCAGATCGATCTCGCCGCACGGGTGACACGGGAGCTTGGCGTCGATCGGGCGGAGGCCTTCCTCGAGCGCGCCCTCGCCCTCCATCAGGAAGGTGGCGAGCCGATCCCGAGAGATCTGCACGGGGCGCAGCAGGACGATGCCTCCACCGGTGCCGGGCGAAGACGGCGCAAGTTCGGGCGCGCGACCGGAGGGGCCCGCCCTCCTCGATGCGTCGGCCGGCCGCGGCGACAGGAACAGATGGGAGACGTCCTCCAGCCCTCGCCCGAGCGGGCGGCCGTGGGCGCCGGCATCGTTCGGATCGATATCGCTCAATCCCACGCCCTCGGCGCGACGGCGCTGACGTCGGTGACGAGAACGGAGTCGTGGCCACCGTAGGGGTTGGGCTCGAGCGCGTCGTTCAGCGGATCGTTCTGCCAGCGCCCATCGATCACGTAGCGATACCGGTACCTCCCCGGCGGCAGCGTGAGGCGCTTCGTCCAGACGCCACCGACGGGCTCCATCTCGCTTCCGTCCAGGGTCCAGTTGTTGAAGTCCCCCGCCACGTGGACGTGCTCGGCGCCGGGGGCCTCGATCGTGAACGTGACGCCCTGGGGCGTGACCACCGGCGCCGATGGCCCGGCCTGAGGGTCTCGGGCGCGCGCGGGGGCCGGGTCGGCGGGCCGCGCGGCGTGCGGGCCCGCGGCTTCGCGGCGCAAGACCTCGGCGGCCAGCGCCTGGTAATCGGCGAACCCGGCGCAGTGCCGGCAGTAGTGGGCGATCGGCACGCCGTGGCTCGCCGCCTCGGCAAGCTTGACGCTGTACCGGATGACGGTCTCGAAGCACCGGTCGTCGAGGTGACGGCGAATCTCGTCGACGACCGCCTTCACGAACGGCGCCCGGCCCGTGTAGAGCGTGACCAGCACGCGCGCCTCGATCCGGTGGTCGGCGTTCTTCGCCAACAGGTCGAATGTCTCCAGCAGCTTGCCGACCCCGTGCAGCGCGAAGAAGCTGGGATCCATCGGCACGATCGCTTCGGAGCACGCCTTCAGCACGTTGAAGGTGAGCAGGCCGACACTGGGGGGGCAATCGACGACCATGTAGTCGTACTCGTCTCCGAGGCGGGCGACCGCGTCGGCCAGGACGTCTTCCTGCCCGACGAGCCCCGCCAGCAGAGGGGGGATCGCGCTCAAGAGGATGTCGGCCGGCGCCACGTCCAGGTTCTCGCGGACGCGGACGATGACGTCACGAAGGCCCGTGGGCTCCTTGGCGGCGTGCCGCGTGAACACCTCGTACATCGTCTTGGAAGGCGCGCCGGCACCGGCGAGCACACCCAGCGTGGCATGGCCCTGGGGGTCCATGTCCACCAGCAACACGCTGCGCTGCGCGCACGCGAGGAAGGCCGAGAGGTTGATGGATGTGATGCTCTTTCCACATCCACCCTTCTGGTTCACGACGGCGATCGTCCGCATGCGTCCTCCTTCTGGCCTCGAACGTGCCCTCCTTGACCGAGTCGAAAGTTGAACTGACGCCCCGTTCAGACACTACAGGAGGCTCGGCCTCAGCAGAAACTATTTCTTGGGGGTCCTCCGCCCGACAACACAAGATATGGGGGTCAGCCGGGACGGGGAGTTGAACCTTTCCGCGGTTGCGTCGACAATCCCGCGCATGACACTTGGCGCAGTTCCCGACTGGGCCGGCCGGCTCCGGCGCCTGGTCACGGCGGTCCCGTTCCTCGTCACCGCCGGCGTGCTGGCGGTCCTGGCCGTGGCCTACACCCTCGCCGGGTTCTTCCTGGTACCCCGGTTGATCGCCACGTACGTGCCGCGGTACGTGCAGGAGCAGCTCAAGCGGCGGGCGGAGATCGGCGAGGTCCGGCTGAACCCGCTTCTGTTCAAGGTGGAGATCAAGCACTTCCGCCTGCAGGAGGCCGACGGGCAGCCGCTCCTCGGCTTTGACCGCCTCTTCATCGACTTCGAGCTGTCGAGCCTGTTCCGGCGGGCGTGGACCTTCGCCGAGATCCAGCTGGAGGCGCCTCGCCTGGACGTGGTCCTGACCCGGGATGGCCGGCTGAACCTGGCGGACCTGATCGACGCCTTGCCCCAGGGCGAGCCGGCCGCCCCCTCGTCGCCGGCGGCCCCGCGTCGCGTGCTGCTGCGGCACGCGGCGGTGCAGCGGGGGTCGCTGTCCTTCACCGACCTGTCGGGTCGAGCGCCGCAGACGGCGACGGTGGCGCCGATCAACGTCGAGCTGCGCAACATCACGACCTTGCCCGAGCGCCGCGGTCCCTACGCGATCACCGCCAACCTGAGCGGGGGCGGCGTCGTGGGCTGGGAGGGCGAGGTTTCGCTCGTTCCGCTCGGCTCCACCGGTCGGGTGGGAATCGGCGGCTTTCCGCTGGCCACCGCCTGGCGGTTCGTCCAGGAGGACGTCGCGCTGGCCGAGCCGGCCGGTGAGGTCGGCGCGGACGCCCGCTACGACTTCACCTATCGGGACGGTGCCGCGTCCCTGAAGGTGAGTGACATCGACGTTGCGGTGGGAGGCCTGGTCCTCGCTCGGCGCGGAGACAAGTCGCCGCTGCTGGCCCTGGAGAAGATCCAGCTGACCGGCGGGCGTGGCGATCTCGTCGCGCGAGAGCTGACGATCCCCGAGATTTCCGTGAGCCGTGGCCGGCTGGCCGCCGCCATGGCCCGCGACGGCACGGTGAACTGGCAAGATCTGGTGATCCGGCCGCAGGAGGCTCCCGCGGTCGCCGCCCCTGCCGCGGCCCCCGCCGAGGCGCGCCCCTGGCGCCTTGCCGTGGAGAAGGTGCGCGTCAACGAGGTCGCGTTGTCCGTCACGGACCAGAGCCGCGCCGCTCCACTGGGGGTCGACGTCGCCGGCCTGTCCCTCGATCTTTCCGCGCGGCTCGAGAGTGGTCCGGCGGGCCTGGGCGGCAGGGTGGAGGGCCTGGGCCTGAAGCTCGCGCGGGTGACGGTGCGCGAGGTCGCCGCGAAGGCGCCCGTGCTCTCGCTGGACCAGGTCTCGGTGGAGGGCGGGAGCATCGATCTGGGGGCGCGGCGGGTGGCGGTGTCGCGCGTCGCGGTCACGGGCGGGACGACGACGGTCGTGCGCGCCGCCGATGGCACTCTGCCGCTGGTGACGATGCTGGGCGCAGCCGATCGGGACAAGCCCGTCCGTCCAGCGGCCCCCGCGCCTGCTCGGCCCGCACCGGCACCCGCGGCGAAACCGTGGACGACCGCGGTCGGGAAGCTCGACCTCGACGGTCATCGCCTCGCCGTCGCCGACCGCAGCGTCACTCCCGCGGTCGAGCTCCAGATCGACGGGATCAAGGTCAGCGCGCGGGACTGGCGCAGCGACGGCAAGAAGGCTTTTCCCTTCGACGCGAGCTTCCGCGTCGCGCAGGGAGGCCGCTTCGCGGCCAAGGGGCTGGCGGCGCCCGACGGAACCTCGGCCGAGGCCCGGCTGAGCGTGGGCCAGCTCCTGCTCGTCCCGGCCCAGCCCTACGTCGCCAGGAACGCCGCCGTCGAGCTGCGCTCGGGCGAGGTCTCCACCACCGGGCGGCTGACCTACCGTGCCGGCCGCGAGCGCGCCGCGGTCACCTATACCGGCGCGGCCGACGTCAACGGTGTGAGCGTGGTCGAGTCGGCCACGGGTGATCCCGTGCTGTCCTGGAAGTCGCTGCACGCCGAGACGCTCCGGTTCGGCCTCGCGCCCGACCGGCTGGAGATCGACGAGGTGCGGCTGGCCGGGCTGGACGGCAGGCTGGTGATCTTCCAGGACAAGAGCCTCAGCCTCGCGAAGCTGATGAAGCCCGCCGCGCCGCCGGGCCCCCCGGTGTCGAGCGGACCGGCCGACGCCGCGCGCGCGGCACCCGCCGCGGCCCCGCCGGCCCCGACCGCCCAGCTCCCCGCGGCCGGAAGCGATGCGACCGCCGGCTTCCCCGTGGTCGTCGAGCGCGTGCGCATCGACGACAGCTCGATGAACTTCGCCGATCTCAGCCTGGTGCTGCCGTTCGCCACCCGTGTCCACGCGCTGAGCGGCGTGGTGGTCGGTCTCGGATCGGACCCGGCGAGCCGCGCGACGATGAAGCTCGACGGCCGGGTGGACGAGTTCGGCCTGGTGACGGTGAATGGCGCGCTCAACTCGTTCCAGCCCAAGGTCTTCACCGACATCGCGGTGATCTTCCGCAACGTCCCCATGTCCACGCTGAGCCCCTACAGCGCGACGTTCGCGGGGCGGCGCATCCAGTCCGGCACGATGAACCTCGACCTCCAGTACAAGGTCGACCGGAGCGCCCTCGTGGGCGAGAACAAGGTCGTCTTGCAGCGGCTCCAGCTCGGCGAGCGGGTGGAGAGCCCCGGCGCGATGCGCCTGCCCCTCGATCTCGCCATCGCGATCCTCAGCGACTCGGAGGGACGGATCGACATCGCGCTCCCGGTGCGGGGCAACGTCGATCATCCAGAGTTCAGCTACGGCCATCTCATCTGGCAGGCGCTGGCGACCGTGATCACCAAGATCGTGACGTCCCCGTTCCGGGCCCTGGCCGGGCTGTTCGGCGGCGACGCGGAGAGCCTGGAGGCGATCGCCTTCGAGGCGGGCAGCGACACCGTCCGGCCCCCCGAGCGACAGAAACTGGTCCGCGTGGCCGAGGTGCTCGGCAAGCGCCCGCGACTCAAGCTCACGGTGCACGGCGGCTACGAAGCGAAGCTGGACGGCGAGGCGCTCCGCTCGCTGCGCGTGCGCCAGGACCTGGCCCAGCGGCTGGGCGTGAAGCTGAACCCTGGTGAAGACCCTGGCCCCGTGGCCCTCGACGTCGCGAAGACCCAGCGCGCGCTCGAGGCGTTGCTGACCGCGCGCGCCGGCGACAAGGCCCTCGACGAGTTCCAGGCGGGCTACGAGAAGAGCACCGGGAAGAAGGCGCAGCGCGCCAACCCCGCGCTTGCGCTCGTGGGCCGCGGCAGCCCCGACCGCGCCTTCTACGAGGCCCTGTTCCGGCGGCTGGTCGAGACGGCGCCCCTGTCCGATGCGGAGCTCACGGACCTCGGCCGGCGCCGGGGCGAGGCCACCGCGCGCGCGCTGAAGGAGGGCGCGGCGCCGGCCGCGGCGCGCGTGGAGGTGGGCGATACCGAGGCCGTCGGGCGCGCCGAGCGCAGCGCCGTGCCCACGCGTCTGGAGCTGGGCGCCGCCGGGTCGTGACCTGGACCGGAGGGAGGAGCAGGACAATGACCGGTCAGCTCCGCGTCGTGCACTACGTGAACCAGTTCTTCGGGGGGATCGGCGGTGAGGACCAGGCGCACCTCGGCGTGACGGTGAGGGCCGGGGCGGTGGGCCCGGGCCGCGCGCTCGAGACGGCGCTGGGCGAGGGGGCACGCGTCGAGGCCACGATCGTCTGCGGCGACAACTTCGCCAGCGAGCGCGTGGACGACGTCGCGCGGGCCATCGCCGCCGAGCTCGATCGGCTGAAGCCCGACGTGCTGATCGCGGGCCCGGCGTTCGGCTCGGGGCGGTACGGCCTGGCCTGCGCACTCGCCTGCAAGGTCGCGCAGGGCCGGGGCGTGGCCGCGATCACCGCCATGCACCCGGACAACCCCGGCGCGTCGAGCGCGCGCCGCGAGGTCTACATCGTGCCCACCGGCACCTCGACGACGTCGATGCAGGCCGCGCTCGGCGCGCTGGCGCCCCTGGCGCGGCGCCTCGGCCGGGGGGAGGCACTCGGCCCGGCGGAGGTGGAGGGCTACGTTCCGCGCGGCGCGCGCCGGGTCCACGACCGCGGGCGCCCGGGCTATCGGCGCGCGCTCGACGTGCTGCTCGACAAGCTCCACGGCC